>NZ_JASGBY010000015.1:0-133226 GCF_030053355.1 Pantoea sp. EA-12
TTTTACGTCCGGAGACGTTGATATCAATCCTGCGAGTGCCCACACAGATTGTCTGATAAATTGTTAAAGAGCGGTGCAATCAGCGCCTTAAGCTGCTGTTGCGAGGTGGCGTATATTACGCTTTCCTCCTTCAGAGTCAAACACTTTTTTCAGCGTTTTTTCTCCGGCGGGGTGAATCACTTCACTCCCTGCTGAGCCGTCTGCGTTGCCGCTTTGCCGTCTCAGTGGTGGCGCATTATAGGGAGTTAATTCTGGCTGACAAGGGTTTATTGCAAAAAATTGACTGAGCGCTACTTTTTTATACGAACAGGCTAAAAACAGACATTTCTCGATCAATAATCAGTCAAAAGCGCCGCTTTGGCGGCACAAATCAGCGCCACCGGCTCAAACAGCAATGCTATTCTGTTGGCTAAACGCCGCTCTCTTTGTTGCAGACTGAACAAATTATTAAAGAAGGACTTTCAATGATTCGCTCCGCGCGCAGTATGGCCGGCTTGCCCTGGATCGCCGCCATGGCGTTTTTCATGCAAGCCCTCGACGCTACCATCCTGAATACTGCGCTCCCTGCTATCGCCACCAGCCTTGAACGTTCCCCCCTTGCTATGCAGTCTGCCGTTATCAGCTATACGCTGACCGTGGCGATGCTGATCCCCGTCAGCGGCTGGCTGGCCGATCGCTTTGGCACGCGTAAAGTGTTCATTGTGGCGGTTTCCCTGTTTACCTTAGGCTCGCTGGCTTGCGCCCTGTCCGGCTCATTGAGCATGTTGGTTGTCTCACGCGTGATACAAGGTGTGGGTGGCGCGATGATGATGCCAGTGGCACGTCTGGCACTGTTGCGCGCTTATCCGCGCAGCGAGTTACTGCCCGTACTCAATTTTGTCACTATGCCGGGATTGGTGGGACCGATTCTTGGACCGATGCTGGGCGGCCTGCTGGTGACCTACGCCAGCTGGCACTGGATATTCCTCATCAACATTCCCATTGGTATCGCGGGTATCTTCTATGCACGTAAGTTCATGCCGGATTTCACCACCCCCAAGCGTCGCTTTGATTTTGCCGGCTTCATTCTGTTCGGATTGGGCCTGGTACTGATATCTATCGGCATTGAGCTTTTCGGCGAACGCATTGTGTCGCCGTGGCAGGCTGTGCTGGTGCTGATGACCGGTGTCGCGTTACTGCTTCTTTATATAGTGCATGCGCGCCGTCACCCTGCACCACTCATTAACTTGCCGATGTTTAAAACCCGCACCTTCTCGGTAGGCATCATCGGGAATATCGCGGCTCGTCTCGGCACAGGCTGTATTCCGTTCCTGATGCCGTTGATGCTGCAGGTCGGTTTTGGTTACCCCGCGCTGATCGCCGGTTGCATGATGGGGCCAACAGCAATTGGCTCGCTGCTGGCCAAATCCACCGTGACGCAAGTCCTGCGTCGTTTCGGCTATCGCAAAACGTTGGTCGGCATCACCATCATCATTGGGATTTTGGTGGCCAGCTTCTCGCTGCAAACACCAGGTGAAAGTGTATTAATGCTGCTGGCAGCGCTGTTTGTACTAGGAATGGCGATGTCGACGCAATTCACCGCGATGAATACCATCACGTTGGCCGACTTGAATGATGAGAATGCCAGCGGCGGAAACAGCGTGCTGGCGGTGACCCAACAGGTGTCGATCAGTTTTGGGGTGGCCGTGAGCGCCGCCGTGCTGCGCTTCTGGCAGGATATTGAGAGCACCACCGTACAACAATTTCACGCCACCTTCCTGACGATGGGGATAATCACGGTGCTATCTGCGTTTGCCTTCTTAATGTTGCGTCCTGGCGATGGCCGCAATCTGATTGCCAATCGCGAGAAAAAGAAGAAAACCGCTTAAACCGAGCCGCGATCCACCAGCTCCGGCGTCAATACCAGCGTTTGCTGGCTGGCGTCGGGGTCACGCATGCGATGAATCAGCGTATCAATCGCCAGTTCGCCCAGTTCATCTTTCGGTTGATGAATGGTGCTGAGCGGTGGCGTGAGATAACGAGCCAGTTCGATATTGTCATAACCCATCACGGCAATATCTTGCGGCACACGCAATCCCGCCTGAAATAGCGCATGGTAAACCCCCACCGCCATGGCATCGTTGCTGGTGAATACTGCATCTGGCAGCGAATCTAATGTCAGTAACTGATTCATCGCGTTGAAACCGCCCTGAAACTCGAAATCACCGTCAACCACATAACCCGGCAATACCGGCAATCCACTGCTGGCCATCGCTTTGTGGAAACCCTCCAGACGCAAACGCGCCGGGGTTTTATCTTGTGGCCCAGCAATACAGGCAATCCGCGTGTAGCCACGATCGATAAGATGCTGTGTCGCCAGTTCCCCCCCCAGCAGCGCATTGTCCTGAATAATGTCGCCACGCCCTTCAAACGGAGCCCAGTCCATCATCACCATCGGTACCGAGGGATAACGATTGAGGATCTCGGCAGAGGGAAGATGCGTTTCAGTGCACATCATCAGCAAGCCATCGACGCGCTTTTGCATCAGCGTTTCGAGGCTGCGATTCATACGCTCCTCGTCACCTTCGGTATTGCACAGAATCAGGCTATAACCGCGTTCGTAGCAGCTATTCTCCACGCCGCGTACCACTTCGGAGTAGAACGGGTTACTGCTGGCTGTCAGAAGCATGCCAATGGTGCGGGTTTGATTGATCTTCAGGCTACGTGCCAGCGCCGACGGCGCGTAGTTCAGTTCACGAATCGCCTGATCGACCTTTTCCCGCACCTGTTCGCTGACAAAGCGATTGTTATTAATGACGTGGGATACGGTCGAGGTAGAGACGCCCGCCAGGCGGGCGACATCTTTCATGGTCGCCAAAGGCTTAACCCTGTTGTTGCAGGAAGGTATCGATCTCAGTGCGCCACGGCACTGAGGGCTGCGCACCCGGACGCGTTACCGCAATGGCGGCAGCGGCATGGGCAAAACGCACTGCATCATGCATCGCAACCCCTTCCAGACGCGCGGTAATAAAGGCACCGTTGAAGGTATCGCCAGCGGCAATGGTATCAATCGCCTGCACGCTAAAGCCCGGAATGCGTACACCCTTGCCTTGCTCACTCAGCCACACACCACGGCGACCCAAGGTGATCAGTACCGTGTGAATCCCTTTGTCATGCAACGCCTGCGCGGCACGCGCCGCGTCTTCATCACTCTTCACCGCGATACCGGTCAAAATTTCGGCCTCGGTTTCATTCGGTGTAATGATGTCAATCAACGCCAGCAACTCATCAGACAAATGCGTTGCCGGTGCGGGATTCAAAATGACCTGCGTGGCGTTGGCACGCGCAATTTTTGCCGCTGCGAATACGCTTTCCAGCGGAGACTCCAGCTGCATCAACAGCGCTTCTGCCTGGGCAATCACCTGCTGATGACGATCCACACACTCCGGAGTGAGTGCTGCGTTGGCACCAGAATAGATGCCGATATTATTTTCACCTTCGCCATTCACGAAGATCATCGCCACACCGGTGGCTTCATCGGCAACGGTTTCAACCGGTGCCGTATCAATGCGGTCCTGCTGCAACTGCTGACGGATACGTTCGCCGATATCATCAGCGCCAACACAGGCAATAAAAGCAATGTCAGCACCGGCACGACCGGCTGCCACGGCCTGGTTCGCCCCTTTCCCCCCAAAAGCAATCTGATACTGTTTTCCGATCACCGTTTCACCGGGACGAGGAAAATGGGTGAGGTTTAGGATGTGGTCAGCATTAATGCTGCCAAGTACCGCCAGTTTTGCGTTTGTGTTCATCGGGTTTGATCCAGAAAATTGCGCCACCGGGAAGGTGGCGCGTTGCCATGCTTTTCTTTGCTTTTTTATTTGGTAACCAGCTTCAGGTCTACTGGGTTAACCGCCTGCACTTTCTCGCCTTTCAGCACTTTATCTGCAGTATCAACGCCAATCACGCCAATTTTATCAGGCATCTGCGCGACAGTAGCGGTCAGTTTACCGGATTCTACTGCTTTCACACCGTCAGCGGTGCCGTCGAAGCCGACCACCAGCACATCGGTTTTACCTGCAGTCTGCAGTGCACGCAGTGCGCCCAGCGCCATCTCATCGTTCTGTGCAAATACCGCCTGCACGTCTGGATGCGCTTGCAGCAGGTTCTGCATCACGTTCAGACCTTTAGTACGGTCGAAGTCTGCAGGCTGGCTCGCCAGGATGTTAAATTTGTGTGCATCAGCGGCCTGTTTGAAACCTTCACCACGCTCACGCGCCGCGGAAGTACCGGCAATGCCCTGCAGTTCAATGATTTTAGCGCCATCGCCCAGTTTCTTCGCGATGAAGTCACCGGCCATTTTGCCGCCGAAGCGGTTGTCAGACGCCACGTGGCTCACCACGGTACCTTGAGCAGCCACACGGTCCAGGGTGATCACCGGAATGTTCGCCTGGTTTGCCATTTTCACGGCGTTACCCACGGCATCAGAGTCCGTTGGGTTGATCAGCATCAGCTTGGTGCCGCGCACAGTCAGATCCTGCACGTTCGCCAGCTCTTTTGCCGGGTTGTTCTGTGAATCCAACACCACCAGGTTATAACCCAGTTTGTCGGCTTCTTTCTGTGCGCCATCTTTCAGTGACACAAAGAACGGATTATTCAGAGTCGATACCACCAACGCAATGGTGTCCTTTGCCATCGCGCCAGCACTGAGGGTGGCGCCAAGGATGACGGCCAATGCAGTTAACTTTTTCATTTATATAATCCTGTGTGAAGGTCAGAGTTACTTACTGCTTTTGTTATCCACCAGCACCGCCAGCAGAATGACTACGGCTTTAACAATCATTTGGTAGTAAGAAGACACACCCATCAGATTCAGGCCGTTGTTCAGGAAGCCAAGGATCAGCGCACCAATCAACGTGCCCATAATGCGACCCTTACCGCCTGCCAGACTGGTTCCGCCCAATACAACGGCAGCAATCGCATCCAGTTCATAGCCAGTGCCCGCCGTCGGTTGGGCAGACGAGAGGCGCGCCACTTCAATGGTGCCGGCCAACGCTGCCAGCAAACCACATAATGAATAAACGATGATTTTTACGCGGTTAACGTTGATGCCTGACAGGCGCGTTGCCGCTTCGTTACCACCCAACGCATAGATGTAGCGACCCAGACGTGTGTGATGCAGCATGTACCACGCCAGCGCGAACACCACCGCCATCAGCCATACCGGTGTTGGGATCCCCAGCGGACGCCCAATCCCGAACCAGCCAAAGACATCAGCGTTATCACTGAAGCCGGTGTTAATCGGGCTGCCGTTGGTGTACACCATGGTGACACCGCGCAGCAGCAGCATCATGACTAAGGTGGCGATAAAAGCCTGCACCTTGCCACGCGCGACAATCACGCCGGTAATACCGCCAATCGCCGCACCCAATGCCAGTGAAGCGGCGACCGCCACCAGCGCATTCACTTCCAGACCCACAATCGAGGCTGCGACCGCTCCGGTCAGCGCCAGCAGCGACCCCACGGACAGATCGATACCCGAGGTCAAAATCACCAGCGTCATGCCAACCGCCATAATGGCGTTGACCGACGTCTGCTGCAGGATGTTGAACATATTGGCGACGGTGAAGAAGTTTGGACTTTGACTCGCCACCACGGCAATCAGCACGATCAGCGCAATCAGCGATTTCTGCTCCAGCAGCCAGGCTTTGCTGAACCAGCGACGGCTGGCGGGTAAGGTTTGGGTGCTCATACAACTAATTCCTCGCTGTGTTGCTTACCGACTGCCGCCGCCATCAGGGATTCCTGGGTAGCCTGCTCACGGGAAAATTCGCCACTCAGGTGGCCTTCATGCATTACCAGGATGCGATCGCTCATGCCCAACACTTCCGGCATTTCCGACGACACCAAAATGATGCTTAGCCCTTCGGCTTTGAACTGGTTAATTAACTGATAAATCTCTTTTTTTGCGCCTACGTCTACCCCACGCGTTGGTTCATCAAGAATCAACACGTCTGGACGCGTCATCAATCCGCGCGCAATCGCCACTTTCTGTTGGTTTCCGCCAGACAGCAGGCCAATCGGCTGCTCCATCGAAGGGGTTTTGACGTTGAACAGGCGGATAAAATCACCCACCGCTAACTGTTCTTCGCTGTGTTTGAGGTTGCCCGCAGCCCGGCTGAAATAGCGCAGTGCCGTCAGCGACATGTTCTCTTTCACCGACATGCCGAGTACCAGGCCATCACGCTTGCGGTCTTCTGAGATATAAACGATGCCGTTGGCCAAACCGTCCTGCGGGGAGCGGGTGATAATTTCGCGCCCGTTCAGCGTGACCTTACCGTGCGTGCGCGGCAGCGCGCCGTAGAGCACTTTCATCAGTTCAGTACGTCCCGCGCCCATCAGGCCGGAAATACCCAGAATTTCGCCTTTACGTAAAGTGAAGCTGACGTCATCCACACCCGGACCGCTGAGGTGCTCCACCTTCAGGCGAACCTCCCCCGGGGCTTGATCGATATGCGGATATTGATCTTCCAGCTTACGGCCAACCATCATCTCGATCAGACTCTCTTCACTGAGATCGTTGACCGCGCGCTCGGCAATAAACTGGCCGTCACGGAAGACGGTCACGTCATCGCAAATTTCGAAGATCTCTTTCATGCGGTGCGAGATGTACACGATGCCGCAGCCTTGCGCTTTCAGCTCGTTGATCACGCGGAACAGCGACAAGGTCTCGGTATCGGTCAGGGCATCGGTGGGTTCATCCATAATGATGACCTGTGACTCGAAGCTCAGCACTTTGGCAATCTCAACCATTTGCTGATCGCCAATCGATAAATCGCCCACCAGCTTATGGCTGTTGAAGCGTAAGTTGAGGCGATGTAATAAAGCATCCGCCTCGGCATACATCCGTTGCCACTGGATACGGCCAAAGCGGTTAACAAATTCGCGACCGAGGAAAATATTCTCCGCCACGGTCAATTGCGGAATCAGGTTCAGTTCCTGATGGATGATACCAATGCCCGCTTCCTGCGACGCTTTCGGTCCAGAAAAAGCCACATCCTTACCCAGCCACTGCAGCGAACCGGCATCCATGCTGTAAATGCCAGTCAGCACTTTCATCATGGTGGATTTACCCGCACCGTTTTCCCCGACCAGTGCCATCACGCGGCCCGGATAAACGGCCAGCGAGGCACCATTCAGCGCTTTTACACCAGGAAACGACTTTTCAATCCCTTTGAGTTGCAATAACGGTTGCATAACGGCCTCAGAAGGTCACGCCAGCGCTCAGGATGACATTCGCATACGGAGAGCACTCTCCGCTGCGAATGACCGCCTGACTACGCTGAGTCTGTTGTTTGAACTGTTCATGGCTGGTGTAACGAATGGTGATGATATTCCCCTGGTGCTGTTGCAAGGCATCGAGCACGGCGAGCAGTGCGCTGTGAAGCTGCGGATTGTGCTGCTTGATCTCCTCCGCCATCAGGGCGCTTTCGACTTGCATCTCCTGCGTGACAACATCAACCACCTGCAAAAATTCGGGGGTTCCCGGCGTCAACGCCAGATCGATACGCTGCGGACCGGCCGGGATCGGCAAGCCTGCATCAGCAATCGTCAGCGTGTCGGTGTGCCCCAGGCGGGCAATCACATGAGAGACTTCAGCGTTTAACAAGCGACCTTTTTTCATTTCTTCCACTCCACAGCGAAACGTTTCGCTGATCGGGAGTGTATTAAATGCGCAGGGCAACTCAATGGAGATATCACGGAAATGTGATCGCCATCGAAACGTTTCGCTTGTACCGGATAAAATTTGAGTTTGGAAATAGAAAAGAGCCGCTGAAGCGGCTCTGGAGGGTGTTATGGCAGTTTGCGAACCTGTTTAACGTCCAACTCAATGGAGTTGAAGTCTTTATCCAGTTCACCCGTCAGTTCGACCTGATCTTTCGGCGTGATGGTCTGACCATGCCAGCGCTTGTGGTCGATCTCCACCTTCATCGTGCCGCTGCTGTCACGGAACAAATAGTCCTCATCACCAATTTGCTTATCAAGATTACCGCGCACGGTGATCCAGCTATCGTCTTTCATCTCTTCGGCTTGTTTCACCGTCACTACGCTGGTGTTGTCAGCCTGGAATCCACCGGCGTGAACCTGGGTTTTCGGCGCATTGGGGTCCACAAACCCACCTTGTTGCGCGGCCAGAACGGGCGTGGCGGCCAACATCACAATGGCTAAGATCGCTGCACTCTTTTTCATTTTTCACCTCTTTTCCATGAATGTGCGGAAGTCAGGGGCCATTTCACCATAAGGTTCTTAACAGGATCTTAAAGAGAAAAAATAGGTAATTTGCAGCGATTTGCGCTGTACAAGCGGGGTTCTGCTTCGTATAACCACCCAAGCAGAAGAGGAGAAGGGCATGCGCATTTTATTGATAGAGGATGACACGCTGATCGGTGATGGCCTGAAAGTGGGCTTAACTAAACTCGGTTTCAGCGTGGACTGGTTCGTGTCCGGCGAAGCAGGTTATCAGGCGCTGGCGGCCGCGCCGTGGGATGCGGTGGTGTTGGATCTTTCGCTGCCGGAACGTGATGGGCTGGAGATCCTGCGTCAGTGGCGTGAGCAAGGTGCAGATGTGCCGGTACTGATCCTCACCGCTCGTGACGCCCTCGATCAACGTGTTCAGGGGTTACAGCTTGGCGCAGACGACTATCTCTGCAAACCCTTTGCCCTCAGCGAAGTCGCCGCACGTTTGCAGGCGCTGATTCGCCGCCGCCATGGGCAGCTGCAGCCTGAATTGAAACACGGCAAAGTGGTGCTGGCGCCTGCCAGCCACAGTGTCTGGCTTGAGGGTGAAGCCATCAGTTTGAAAAGTCGCGAACTGGCGTTGCTTGAGCTGTTTATGCGTAACCCTGGCCGGGTGTTAACGCGCAGTCAGCTGGAGGAAAAACTCTACAATTGGGATGACGATGTCTCCAGCAATGCGGTGGAAGTGCATATTCATCATCTACGTAAAAAGCTGGGCAGTGCATTTATCCGCACCGTACATGGCGTGGGTTATATGCTTGGTACGGCAGAATGAGCCTGTTTATTCGGCTGGCGATCGGCTTTGTGCTGCTGATCGTGCTGTGTGGTGGTGTCGCTAGCTACAGCGCCTGGTATCAGACCCGCGACACCGTGAATGAGTTATTCGATACCCAGCAAATGCTGTTTGCTAAACGCCTGCTGGCACTGGATCCCACCAGCTTGCACGCCGCTTCACTACCCAAAACGAAATCCATTCTGCGACATCATCGTGGCGATCAAGATGATGACGCGCTGGCTTTCGCCATCTTCCGTGCAGACGGTCAGCCACTGTTGAATGACGGTGAAAACGGGCGCGATTTGCAGTTTGATGATAAGCGCGACGGCTTCCGCGATGGCCGCTTACGTGGCGATAAGGACAGTTGGCGGCTGTTGTGGCTAACTTCTGAAGATAAAAGCTATCGCGTTGTCGTCGGCCAGGAGTGGGAATACCGTGACGACATGACGCGCGATCTGGCTCTGGCGAGTTTAATGCCATGGTTATACGCCATGCCTTTCATGCTTCTGATGCTGCTGGTGCTGGTTTGGTTTGAACTACGTCCGCTCAAGCGCCTCACCGCATCACTCAAGCAGCGAGCCCCCGATGACGCAACACCACTCGCCGATACGCGTTTACCCAAAGAGGTAAAGCCGCTGGTCATTGCATTGAATGGACTGTTTCGGCGCATGGCAGAGCTGGTGCAACGCGAGCGCCGTTTTACCTCTGATGCCGCACACGAGTTGCGCAGCCCGCTGGCCGCCTTGCGTGTGCAGAGCGAAGTGATTCAACTCGCTGATGATGACGAAGTGATGCGCCAACACGCTTTACAGCAACTCGACAGCGGCATCCTGCGCGCCACGCGGCTGGTGGATCAGCTGTTAACGCTATCCCGCGTGGAAGCTGACGATCTGCGCAGCGAATTTCAGCCGGTTGCACTGGCACCTTTGCTACAAAATTTACTCGCCGAACATTTCCCTCAGGCTGAGGCGCAGCAGATGGATGTGCAACTGCATACCGAGGCTGAACCGGTGATGAACGGTCATCCGCTGCTGTTGAGTTTGTTGGTGCGCAATCTACTGGATAACGCGCTGCGCTATGCACCGCCGGGGAGTCGGATTCAGTTCACCCTCCAGCCGCGCGCCATCATCATTGAAGATAATGGTCCAGGCGTTAGCGATGAACAGCTAGCCCGTCTCGGGGAACGCTTCTGGCGACCACCGGGGCAAGCGCAAACGGGGAGCGGGTTGGGCTTGTCGATAGTGAAGAATATTGCGCAGTTACATGGCATCCGCATTGCGTTTAGCCATGCCACGCCACAAGGCTTGCGCGTCACCCTGAGCTGGTGACGCGCGGTATCCTTAAATCTCGACCTGGGTGCCCAGCTCAATAACGCGGTTAGGTGGGATCTCAAACTGATCCGGCGCACGCAGCGCATTGCGTTGCAGTGCGAGGAACAGCTTGCCGCGCAAGCGCAGATACCAAGGGCGATCGCCGATTATCAGCGACTCATGCGACATGAAGAACGAGGTTTCCATCATGCGGCAATTCAGGCCTTCCAGACCGCAGCGGTGGAAGATCTCCTCCACGTTAGGGGTTTCGCGCCAGCCATAACTGGCCACCACACGCCAGAACGTTGGCGAGAGCTGCTCAATGGTCACACGTCGCACATTGTGCACGTACGGCGCATCTTCAGTACGCAACGTCAGCAGCACCACGCGTTCATGCAACACTTTGTTGTGCTTCAGGTTATGCAGCATAGCGAACGGGATCACGTTCAACGCTCGTGACATATACACCGCCGTACCCGGCACGCGCACTGGCGGAGATTTCTCCAGTGAGGCGATCATCGCTTCCAGCGAATTACCGTGCTCATGCATGCGACGCAGCAGACGGAAGCGCTCGCTTTTCCACGTGGTCATCACAATAAACATCATCAGCGCCAACGTCAGCGGCAACCAGCCACCGGAGAACACTTTTACCAGGTTGGCAGAGAACAGCGAGACGTCGATGCACAGCATGCCGATCAGGATCAGCACCACCAGATAGCGGTTCCAGTGCCAGTTCTGAATTGCCACTGTCGAGCAGAGGATGGCGGTCAACACCATGGTGCCGGTTACCGCAATGCCGTAGGCCGCCGCCAGGTTGCTGGAATGCTCGAAACCTACAATCACGATCACCACGGAGAAGTAGAGCAGCCAGTTAATCACCGGAATGTAGATCTGGCCCGACTCCTCTTCTGAGGTATGCACAATGCGCATTGGCGGCAGATAGCCTAAACGCACCGCCTGGCGCGTTAACGAGAACACGCCGGAAATCACCGCTTGTGAAGCGATTACCGTCGCCAGCGTCGCCAGAATCAGCATCGGAATAAGCATCCAGTCCGGCGCCAGCAGGAAGAAGGGGTTTTTGATCGCCTCAGGATTTTTCAGCAACAACGCACCCTGACCAAAGTAGTTGAGCACCAGTGAAGGCAGCACAACAATAAACCATGCCAGACGGATGGGGAATTTGCCGAAGTGACCCATATCGGCATACAGCGCTTCAACACCAGTGATGGCCAGCACTACCGCGCCCAGCGCGAAGAATGACACTGTTTTGTACTGGATAAAGAAGTGCATCGCCCAATACGGGTTCATGGCGTGAAGCACGTCAGGATTATTGATAATACTGCGCGCGCCCAGCACGGCCAGGATGATAAACCACAGCAGCATCACCGGCGCAAACAGCTTACCGACAATACCGGTACCGTGTTTTTGAATCACAAACAGCAGCGTCAGCACTGCAATCGCCAGGGGGACGATGTAGGTATCCAGACTCGGTGCGGCAATTTCCAGACCTTCAATCGCCGATAACACCGAAACCGCAGGCGTGATCACCACTTCACCGTAGAAGAAGCTGCCGCCAATCAGGCCCATAATGACGAGAATCGCCGTGGCGCGTGCGCCAGTATTGCGTCCGGCCAGAGACATTAATGTCAGGATACCGCCTTCACCGGCGTTATCGGCCCGCATCACGTAACTGATGTATTTCAGTGACACCACTAAAATCAGCAGCCAGAAGATCAGCGACAAAAAGCCAAATACCGCTTCACGTTCCACGCCAAAGCCGAACTGGCCAGAGAGACATTCACGCAAAGTATAGAGCGGGCTGGTACCGATATCGCCATACACCACGCCAATCGCGGCGAGTGTGACTGCGCCAAGGGACTGCTTCTTATCCGAGCTCATAAGTTGTCTTTTGTTGGAGCTGATAAGGCATCTGCCTACCGCTCAGGCCATCAAAAAGCGCACAGTATGCACATATTCCCAAAAAAAACTAATCTTACAAAGTGTCACCATCACGTCAGCGACACGGTTTTTCGCCGAAATTTGGCCAAAAAAACCGCCTGAAGCAGCGAGTTGCCTCGCTTCAACCTTCTGAAACAAAAAAGCTGACGGCTATCAACGCAATCCAGCATGATAATCAGTAGAGTATTGCGCTCGCCAAAATATGTCGGCACCAGGATCAAAAGGATAATGATGTGATTATGGCTCAACCCCATCTTTTGGCAGAAAGAATTTCTCGCCTGAGTAACGCCCTGGAAAAAGGGCTGTACGAGCGACACCACGCGATTCGTCTCTGCCTGCTGGCCGCGTTAAGTGGCGAAAGTGTGTTTTTGCTCGGTCCGCCAGGCATTGCCAAGAGCCTGATTGCCCGCCGCCTAAAATATGCCTTCCAGCACGCCCGCGCCTTTGAATACCTGATGACCCGCTTTTCGACGCCTGAAGAGGTGTTTGGCCCCTTATCGATTCAGGCGCTGAAAGATGAAGGGCGCTATCAGCGATTGACCAAAGGCTACCTGCCAGATGCTGAGATTGTTTTCCTCGATGAGATCTGGAAAGCCGGCCCGGCTATTTTGAACACGCTGCTGACCGCCATCAACGAGCGCCGCTTCCGCAACGGTGACAGCGAAGAAAAAATTCCGATGCGCTTGTTGGTCACCGCCTCTAACGAACTGCCCGAAACCGATAGCGGACTGGAAGCGTTGTATGACCGTATGCTGATCCGTCTGTGGCTGGATAACGTGCATGAGAAGCAAAACTTCCGCAGCATGCTGACCCACCAGCAGGATGAAAACGATAATCCCGTGACGGAAGCGCTGCGTATCAGCGATGAAGAGTATCATCAGTGGCAGAAAGGCATCAGTCAGGTCAGCTTGCCCGACCACGTTTTTGAACTGATTTATCAGCTGCGTCAGCAGCTGGAGAATTTACCCAGCGCGCCTTACATCTCTGACCGTCGCTGGAAAAAAGCCATTCATCTGCTGCAGGCCAGTGCGTTTTACAGCGGCCGCGTGAGCATCGCCCCGATCGATCTCATCCTGTTGAAGGATTGCCTGTGGCATGACGTAGCGTCGATGCAACTGCTGGATCGCGAAATTGACGCGCTGATGACCCAACACGCGTGGCAGCAGCAACCGATGTTGCATAAGCTCCAGCAAATCAAAGCTCGCCGCCTGGCGTTGCAACAGCAGCAGAGCGTGGCACAGGCACTGACGCTGGAAAAACACAGCGGCATGTTCAGCCGTAAACCGCATTACGAATTGCCCGCTTCGATTGGCGATGAACAACTCACCTTAATGCTGCAACAACCGCTGACGCTGCACGATATGCAGGTGACGCACGTCCTGATTGCGCGTGAAGCGCTGAATCAATGGTTGATGAAAGGTGGCGAAATTCGCGGCAAGTTGAATGGCATTGGCTTTGGGCAAACGCTTGATTTGCTGGTGGATGCGCATTATTGCCTGACACTGCGTGATGTCAGCCTGCAATCAACACGCCTGACGCTGCCCGGCGCCAGCAGCAGCAGTGAAATACCGCAGGAAATCGTCGAAGAGTATGACGCGCTGGATGCGCAATTACGTGCACAGCGTACGCTGTTTAGCCAACATCAACGTTGCTTGTTTATTAGTGATGACTGGCTGGCACGCATCGAGACCAGCTTGCAGGATGTGGCGGAACAGCTGAAACAGGCGAAAAAATGATTTCACTGGAGACGCTGAGCGCGCTGCTGTCGATTGGCGAAACAGAGTTAATCGAAGAATTGATTATCGCGCTGCTCGCGTCACCCCAACTGGCCCTGTTTTTTGAGAAATTCCCGCGCCTGAAGCAGGCAATGATGCGCGACTTGCCGCGCTGGCGCAGCGAAATCGCCGAACAGATGAAAACCACGCCGGTGCCCGAAGCGCTGGCGCAGGAGTTCCAGCTCTTCCAGCAAATGCAGTTACTCAGTACGCGGGATTTCACCCAACAGCTTCCCCATATCATCACGCAGCTTAAAAGCCTGCCATCGCCGTTTATCGAAGAAGCCAGCAAACTGCTGCTGCACAATGAAAATGAGCAGCTGAGCAATGCGCAACATACGTTGTTTTTACAACGCTGGCGTCTGAGTCTGACGCTGCAAACCCTGACGCTCAACGAAACCATCCTGGAAGAGCAGCGCGAACGCCTGATGGCCGAACTGCAACAGCGAATGGCGATCAGCGGCCAACTGGCACCGATTCTGACAGATGATGACGAAGCCGCCGCCGGACGTTTATGGGACATGAGCAAAGCGCCGCTGCAGCACGGTGATTACGAGCTGATCGTGCAATATGGCGATTTTCTCGCCCAGCAGCCGGAGTTAATGAAACTGGCGCAGCAGTTGGGGCGCAGCCGTGAGGCGAAATCGGTACCTTCTCAGGATGCCCCGCTGGAAGAATTTCACCAGTGGGTACGTGAGCCAGACAACGTACCGGAAGAAGTGAGCGGCATTCATCAAAGCGATGATGTGCTGCGCCTGCTGCCGCCCGAACTGGCGGCACTGAGCATCAGTGAACTGGAGCTGGAGTTCTATCGCCGCCTGGTTGAGAAACGTCTGCTGACTTACCAGTTGCAAGGCGATGCCTGGCACGAAAAAGTCACGCTGCGTCCCGTCAGCCACCAGCAGCATGAAGAACAACCGCGTGGGCCTTTTATCGTCTGCGTCGATACCTCCGGTTCCATGGGCGGATTCAATGAACGCTGTGCGAAAGCCTTCTGCCTGGCGCTGCTGAAAGTGGCATTAGCCGATAAACGCCGCTGCTATATCATGCTGTTCGCCCATGAGGTGATCGGCTACGAACTGACGGCCGATAGCGGTATTGAGCAGGCTATCCGTTTTCTCAGCCAACGTTTTCGTGGCGGTACCGATCTCGCCGCCTGCCTCGCCGCAGTGGTGAAACGTATGGAAGGCCCCATATGGGACGAAGCCGATGCGGTGATCGTGTCAGACTTTATCGCCCAACGTTTGCCCGATGAGACAATTAACGCCATCAAGCAACGTCAGCGCCAGCATCAACAACGTTTTCATGCGGTGGCGATGTCGCTCCATGGTAAGCCGGGTATTCTGCGCATCTTCGATCATATCTGGCGCTTTGATACCGGCCTGAAAAGCCGCCTGCTGCGCCGCTGGAAACGCTAATTCATCTGGCAGAAATGCTTATTTGCTATAGTGATTAATTCGCACACTGAGCATCTGGAGCATTTTGTGACTACCGCCCAACTTCCTGCACCCACCCGCACGTTGCAGCTCTCCGGTCAAAACACCGAACAAAAACGGAGCGAGTTGCTGACGTATTTCACCCAAACCTGGGATCTCTACGAAAGCCTGTTTGATTGCCTTGCTGACGATCGCGCCTTCTTCAATAAAGCCATCTCCTTGCGCCATCCACTGATCTTCTACTTTGGCCACACCGCCACTTTCTATATGAATAAGCTCATGGCGGGGCGCTATCTGGAGGATCGCGTAGACGATCGCATCGAATCGATGATGGCGATTGGCGTGGATGAGATGAGCTGGGATGACCTCAACGACAGCCATTATGCGTGGCCAACCATTGAAGAAGTCCGCGATTATCGTGGCAAAGTGAAAAGCCTGGTGAGTGAGTTTATTCGCACGATGCCGCTGGAACTGCCTATAACCTGGGATAGCCCAGCATGGGTGATTTTGATGGGCATCGAACACGAGCGTATTCACCTGGAAACCTCCAGCGTGCTAATCCGTCAGTTGCCGATTGACTGGGTAAAACCGCAGCCGCACTGGCCCGTTTGCCCGCAGGCACGGCACGATCGCAGCTCGGTTCCGGCGAATTCGCTGATCGCAATGCCCGGTGGTCACGTCCAGCAGGGAAAAACGGACGACACCTACGGTTGGGATAATGAATACGGCAACCAGGTGGTCGATCTCAAACCGTTTAAAGCCAGTAAGATGCTGGTCAGTAACGCCGAGTTTTACCGTTTTATCGCGGCGAATGGCTACAACGAGCGCCGCTGGTGGGATGACGAAGGCTGGGGCTGGCGCGAATTTTCTGGCGCACAGATGCCAACCTTTTGGGTTGGTGATATTTCACAACCCGATCAGCTAAAACTGCGTTTGATGACTGAAGAAGTGACCATGCCATGGGATTGGCCCGCTGAAGTTAATCAACTGGAAGCCGCTGCGTTCTGTCGGTGGTTAGCGGAAGAAACCGGCAAATCAATCCAGCTACCTTGCGAAGCTGAATGGGCACAACTGCGTGAACAAGTCAGCGGCGACCAACCTGACTGGCATGAGGCGCCGGGCAATATCAATCTCGCGTACTGGGCCTCCTCCAATCCGGTGGATGGTTTTGCTCAGGGCGAATTTTACGACATCGTCGGCAATGTCTGGCAATGGACCACCACACCCACCAACGGATTTGAAGGCTTTAAGGTTCATCCGCTGTACGATGATTTCTCTACGCCGACCTTTGATGGCAAACATGCACTGATTAAAGGTGGCAGTTGGATCTCCACCGGTAACGAGGCGTTGAAATCTGCGCGCTATGCGTTCCGCCGTCATTTCTTCCAGCATGCAGGTTTCCGCTATGTGGTGTCTTCACACCAGGAAACCATGGCACTCAATCCGTATGAAACTGACAGCATGGTGTCGCAGTACCTCGATTTTCAGTACGGTCCCAGCTATTACAATGTGCCTAATTATGCCACGGCGCTGGTGGAAAAACTGTTACCACACTGCCCGGTACGCGGTCAGGCGTTGGATATCGGCTGCGCCACCGGCCGTGCCAGTTTTGAGCTGGCGCGCCATTTTGATGCCGTAACGGGTATGGATTATTCCGCGCGCTTCATTGATGTGGCGCTGCAGCTAACATCCGGTGAAGATTTCCGCTACGTAGTGCCGGAAGAGGGGGATCTGGTGGAGTATCGTCAGGTGCGCCTGAAAGATTTCAACCTCGATAGCGAGCAGGCACAACGTATTCAGTTTGTGCAGGGTGATGCCTGTAACCTTAAACCTCAGCCGGATCGTTACGATCTGGTATTGGCGTCCAACTTGATTGATCGTCTGCGCCAACCCCAACGTTTCCTGCAAGACATTACCCCGATGATCCGTTCTGGCGGACTGCTGGTGCTCTCTTCGCCCTACACGTGGTTAGAAGAGTTTACGCCAAAAGAAAATTGGCTGGGTGGCGTCCGCGAGAACGGCGAGGCACTGACAACCTACCAGGCTCTACAGCGTTTATTGCGTGATAAGTTCGAAGAAGTGGGCACGCCACAGGATGTGCCTTTCGTTATCCGCGAGACAGCGCGTAAGTTTCAACATACTCAAGCGCAGCTAACAATCTGGCGTAAGCGTTAAAAAAAGCGTGCAGACTGCGTCACGTGCGTGGTCTGCATCTTGCCTGCACTGCTAATTTGCTGCACATTCTCCACTGTTCATAGAAGAAGAACTCAAAGAGGATGGATGATGGCGGAACAACTGCAACTGGATAACCTTGATCGCGGCATTCTCAATGCGCTACTTGAGAACGCGCGTACCGCTTATGCCGAACTCGCCAAGCAGTTCAACGTCAGCCCCGGCACCATTCATGTGCGCGTAGAGAAAATGCGACAAGCGGGAATTATTTTGGGCACGCGCGTGGAAATCGATCCGCGTCAGCTTGGCTTTGATGTGTGCTGCTTTATCGGCATTATTTTGAAGAGTGCGCGTGATTATCCCGCCGCCCTGAGCAAACTGGAAGCGCTGGATGAAGTCGTCGAAGCCTGGTACACCACCGGCCACTACAGCATCTTTATTAAAGTGATGTGTCGATCCATCGATGCCTTACAACAGGTGCTGATCAATAAGATCCAGACCATTGATGAAATCCAGTCCACTGAAACGCTGATCTCGCTGCAAAACCCGATCATGCGCACCATCAAGCCTTAAAATCCCTTTTTATTGTGCACAACCTTATCCCAGGCGGATCGCACGCGTGATGCGCCTTGTCGCCTGATGCTTTCTGGTATTAACCCTGTTTTCCACAGGTGGATCACGGCTTGATCACAGCGTACAATGCTCGCCTTTAGTGCGGGAGATCATCATGGCCGATATTACCTTAATCAGTGGAAGTACCCTTGGCAGCGCCGAATATGTTGCCGAACATCTGGAAGAAAAACTGCAGGAAGCGGGCTTCTCAACCGAGGTGCTGCATGGCCCAGAGCTGGATGAACTGCCGCAGGAAGGGATTTGGCTGATTGTCACCTCGACGCACGGTGCAGGGGAACTGCCTGACAACTTGCTTCCTTTATATGAAGCACTGCAAGAGACACAACCGGATCTGTCTGGCGTCCGATATGGCGCAGTGGGTATCGGTAATCATGAATATGATCTTTTCTGCGGCGCGATCAAGCTACTGGAAGAGCAGTTAAACCAACTCGGTGCCACTCGCATTGGCGATCGCCTGGAGATCGACGTGCTGGAGCATGAGATTCCAGAAGATCCGGCAGAAGTGTGGGTCACCACCTGGAAAACGCAGATTTAAGACAATCTCAGACGGTTGGGGATCGGGAAAAAAGAACGATCCCCAGATTAATGCACTGTTTTATCCTTTTTTTTACGCCACAGACTGTGGATAACATAGCCTTAATCTTGCGTATAACCGGTAGTTATCCCAAGAACAACCGATGATGCTTTTTTAATCTGTGCATAAGTGGCCTATTTGATCCCAGCTTATACGGATCAGGATCACCGATCATTAACAGCAAGTGATCCTCTCTAATTCTCTGTAAAAGATAGGCTTTTCTGTGTTATCAACAGCCAGCCGCGATCCTAATAAGAGATCTAACAGAGAGATCATATAAAAGAATAAAGATCCTTTCTTTTAAACCGCAGGATCCCGCGGCTTTCGCAGCAGACAGAATTTCAGTAGAATCCACCGCCCAGGGCTACGATCCCTGTCCGAACACTAACGAGGACCCACTTCATGTTTTATCCAGAACCCTTTGACGTCATCGTAATCGGTGGTGGTCATGCGGGCACAGAAGCCGCGATGGCCGCTGCCCGAATGGGTCAGCAAACGCTGTTACTCACCCATAACATTGATACGCTTGGACAAATGTCCTGCAACCCAGCGATCGGTGGTATCGGAAAGGGACATCTGGTGAAGGAAGTGGATGCCTTAGGCGGTTTGATGGCCACAGCAATTGACCAGGCCGGCATCCAGTTTAGGATACTAAACGCGAGCAAAGGTCCTGCGGTACGTGCTACACGTGCTCAGGCAGACCGTGTACTGTATCGTCAGGCCGTTCGTACCGCACTGGAAAACCAACCGAACCTGATGATCTTCCAGCAGGCGGTTGATGATCTGATCGTCGAGAACGATCGGGTGGTCGGTGCCGTGACGCAAATGGGATTAAAATTCCGGGCGAAGAGCGTGGTGCTGACTGTCGGAACATTCCTCGACGGCAAAATTCATATTGGTCTGGATAATTACAGCGGTGGCCGTGCAGGCGACCCGCCATCCATCCCATTGGCTAAACGTCTGCGTGCATTACCGCTGCGTGTTAATCGCCTGAAAACCGGTACGCCACCGCGTATTGACGCGCGTACTATCGATTTTTCCGTGCTGACCCCTCAGCATGGTGATACACCGATGCCGGTGTTCTCGTTTATGGGCAACGTTTCTCAGCATCCACAGCAAGTACCGTGCTGGATCACCTACACCAACGAACAGACCCATGATGTGATCCGTAACAACCTCGATCGTAGCCCGATGTATGCAGGGATCATCGAAGGGATCGGCCCACGTTACTGCCCATCGATCGAAGACAAAGTGATGCGCTTTGCCGATCGTAACGCCCATCAGATCTTCCTTGAGCCGGAAGGCCTGACCAGCAACGAAATCTATCCGAACGGTATCTCGACCAGCCTGCCATTTGATGTGCAGATGCAGATCGTCCGCTCGATGAAAGGATTGGAGAATGCGAAGATCGTACGTCCTGGCTATGCCATTGAGTACGATTTCTTCGATCCGCGTGATTTGAAGCCGACGCTGGAAAGCAAATTTATTCACGGCTTGTTCTTTGCCGGCCAAATCAACGGCACGACCGGTTATGAAGAGGCCGCAGCGCAAGGTCTGCTGGCGGGCTTGAACGCCGCACGTGCATCAGCAGACAAAGAGGGCTGGGCGCCACGCCGCGATCAGGCTTACCTTGGCGTGTTGGTCGACGATCTTTGCACTTTGGGTACCAAAGAGCCGTACCGCATGTTCACCTCGCGCGCGGAATACCGCTTGATGCTGCGCGAAGATAACGCCGACCTGCGCCTGACCGAGGCGGGCCGTGAACTGGGCTTAGTTGATGACGCGCGTTGGGCACGCTTCAACCAGAAGCTGGAGACGATTGAACAAGAACGTCAGCGTCTGCGCGATCTGTGGGTACACCCAAAATCTGACAACGTGGCTGAAGTAAATACGGTGATCAGCGCGCCACTGACCAAAGAGGCCAGCGGTGAAGACCTGCTTCGTCGTCCGGAAATGACCTACGATGTGCTGATGACGTTACCGAGCTATGGCCCGGCGCTGACCGACGTTCAGGCGGCAGAGCAGGTTGAGATTCAGGTGAAGTACGAAGGCTATATTGCGCGCCAGCAGGAAGAGATTGATCGCCAGCAGCGCAATGAAAACACTTTGCTGCCAGTCGATCTCGATTATCGTCAGGTCAATGGCCTGTCAAATGAAGTGATCGCGAAACTGAACGATCATAAGCCAACCTCAATTGGCCAGGCTTCGCGCATTTCAGGTATTACACCAGCGGCCATCTCCATTCTGCTGATCTACCTGAAAAAACAAGGCCTGCTGCGTAAAAGCGCCTGACAGACTTCGGGGCGAGATGACTCGCCCCCGTTAATGGAATTATCCTTGTGATTAACAAACTCTCCCAGCTGCTTGCTGCAGCAAACATTTCCCTTACCGATCAACAAAAACAGCAACTGGTTGGCTACGTTGAGTTGCTGCATAAGTGGAACAAAGCCTACAACCTGACATCGGTACGCGACCCGCAGCAGATGCTGGTGCGCCATATTCTCGACAGCGTGGTGGTCGAACCGCATTTACAGGGTGAGCGCTTTATTGATGTGGGAACCGGTCCTGGGCTACCGGGCATTCCTTTGGCCATTGTGCGCCCGCAAGCGCATTTCACCTTACTGGATAGCTTAGGTAAGCGAATCCGTTTCCTGCGTCAGGTGCAGCATGAGTTAGGGCTTACTAACATCACCCCTGTACAGAGCCGTGTGGAGGAGTTCCCCGCTGAGCCACCGTTTGATGGCGTGATCAGCCGGGCGTTTGCTTCGCTGGAAGATATGTTGACCTGGTGTCACCATCTGCCAGGCCCTTCAGGTTGTTTCTACGCGCTGAAGGGTGTGCGTCCTGATGATGAAATAGCGGCCTTACCTGCGGGCTTTACGGTCGAGAAAATCGAGTCGCTGCGCGTACCTGAACTGGATGGTGAACGCCATCTGGTGGTGATTAAACGCCAATAGCCTTAAAAAGGGTACGGATTTAAGACAATCAGTACCCTTTGTCTTCGAAAACCGGCTGAATAAAAAAACAGCATTTAAACACTTTCAGTCAAAAGCTTTTATTCGGTAGGGCAGGGGATAGCCGTTAACATCCGCCACGGAAATTATCTGAAAAAACTTGTTACATTTAACGAATAATTCACATTTCATTATCAGATAGATCACTTTATTGCCTGTATTTACCTGGCCAAATAGTCACGCTTGAAAATATAACTCTGCAATAAATCGGCGTGCGTAATATCAGTTTTACGTTTTTATTGCGGCCTATGATGTCAATAGAGTGTTTTTATCGTAAATCATAGCGTGATGTTGGATGAATTATTCTATGTTTATGAATTATAAAAATATTTAGTGTCTTTGAAATCTTGGAATTCACGTTTAATACAAATTAAATCGCTGGTGTTTTGCTTATAATGTGATCTAAAGCACGCTTTAAAAGCAAGCAATCACGGCAATTTCAGACTTTTGGCCGAGTCATCGCGGAAGGTGATGTTTTGAAAAATAGCCCTCCAGAAAGAAATTTAAATAATTGTTCACCTTTTCGCTACTTACCGATTGAAATCGCAGGTGGCGCCCGTATAATTTGCACGGCTTTTGCTGCTTGACTCAAATGAGTAAAGGCAGTCTTATACGACACGCGACATACCCCGTTCGGGGCAGGAGAGTTCAACGCCATGTCAGTGTCACTTTACAGTGTGAAATTAGCCCGGACCGTGCTGGTCATCCAGCTGGTGACTTTTGTCATTATCGGCGCACTCTTTACTCTGAAAGATGTCACCTGGGGCGCCTCCGCCATCGCGGGTGGAGCGGCAGCCTGGCTGCCGAATGTGTTGTTTATGTTTTTAGCCTGGCGCCTGCAGGATCAAACGCCTGCCAAAGGTCGTGTGGCCTGGAGCTTCGCCCTTGGTGAAGTGTTGAAGGTGTTCACGACGGTCATTCTTCTCATGGTGGCGTTAGGTGTGTTTGGAGCGGTCTTCTGGCCACTCGCAATCACTTGGTTATCGGTGCTGGTGGTGCAGATCGTCGCGCCGGCTGTAATTAACAACAAAGGGTAAGAGGCATCATGGCTGCTGGAGAAATCTCTACTCCGCAAGAATACATAGGTCACCACCTGAATAACCTTCAGTTGGACCTGCGTACTTTCGAGTTGGTGAATCCGCACGACGCTCCTGCGACGTTCTGGGTATTAAATATCGATTCCATGTTTTTCTCTGTGGTACTGGGACTGATTTTCCTGGTGTTGTTCCGTAAAGTGGCAAAAAGCGCCACCAGCGGTGTTCCAGGGAAATTACAAGCGGCTATCGAGCTGGTTGTCGGTTTCGTTGATAACAACGTGCGCGACATGTACCACGGCAAAAGCAAACTTATCGCCCCGCTGGCTCTGACGATTTTTGTCTGGGTCTTCCTGATGAACTTCATGGATCTGCTGCCTATCGACCTGCTGCCGTTTATCGGTGAGCACTATTTAGGCCTGCCAGCGCTGCGCGTTGTGCCGTCTGCAGATGTGAACATCACGCTGTCTATGGCGTTGGGCGTCTTTATTTTGATTCTGTTCTACAGCATCAAAATGAAAGGCATTGGCGGCTTCACCAAAGAACTGACGCTGCAGCCTTTTAATCACCCGATCTTCATCCCAATCAACCTGATTCTCGAAGGTGTTAGCCTGCTGTCTAAACCGGTTTCACTCGGTCTGCGACTGTTCGGCAACATGTATGCGGGTGAGCTGATCTTTATCCTGATTGCCGGCTTGCTGCCGTGGTGGTCGCAGTGGGTGTTGAATGTGCCATGGGCCATTTTCCACATCCTGATCATTTCGCTGCAGGCTTTCATTTTCATGGTCCTCACGATTGTCTATCTGTCGATGGCATCTGAAGAACATTGATTTTTATCTCAACACTAAGCTTTTAACTGAAACAAACTGGAGACTGTCATGGAAAACCTGAATATGGATCTGCTGTACATGGCTGCCGCTGTGATGATGGGCCTGGCGGCAATCGGTGCTGCGATCGGTATCGGCATCCTCGGGGGCAAATTCCTGGAAGGCGCAGCGCGTCAGCCGGATCTGATTCCTCTGCTGCGTACGCAGTTCTTTGTTGTAATGGGTCTGGTGGATGCAATCCCAATGATCGCTGTAGGTCTGGGTCTCTACGTGATGTTTGCTGTCGCCTAAACCTGGTAGCCTTGTTCACTCATGGCACCCGGTGTGATGAGGAACGGATTCTGCCGTCTATCGCCGATAGCGGCAGAGCAAGTTAACTTAATAAGAGGCATTGTGCTGTGAACATTAATGCAACAATCCTCGGCCAGGCCATCGCGTTCATTCTGTTTGTCGCGTTCTGCATGAAGTACGTATGGCCGCCGATTATGGCTGCCATCGAAAAGCGCCAGAAAGAAATTGCTGAAGGCCTTGCTTCTGCTGAGCGCGCGAAGAAAGATTTAGATCTCGCGCAGGCCAATGCGACCGACCAGCTGAAGAAAGCGAAAGAAGACGCTCAAGTCATTATCGAGCAGGCGAACAAACGCCGTGCCCAGATTCTGGATGAAGCGAAAACCGAAGCTGAGACTGAACGTAACCGCATCGTGGCACAAGCGCAGGCAGAAATTGATGCCGAGCGTTCACGTGCCCGTGAAGAGCTGCGTAAGCAAGTCGCGTTGCTGGCATTAGCTGGCGCCGAGAAAATCATCGAACGTTCCGTGGATGAAGCTGCTAACAGCGACATCGTTGATAAACTGGTCGCTGAACTGTAAGGAGGGAGGGGCTGATGTCTGATCTGATTACTGTAGCTCGCCCCTACGCCAAAGCAGCTTTTGACTTTGCTGTTGAGCATCAAAGCATCGATCGCTGGCAGACTATGCTGGCGTTTGCCGCAGAAGTGGCTCGCAACGAACAGATGGCAGATCTTCTTTCCGGTGCAATCGCGCCGGAAGCTTTGTCTGCATCTTTCAATGCAGTGTGTGGCGATCAACTTGATGAACCCGCTCAGAACCTGATTAAGGTGATGGCGGAAAACGGACGTTTGACAGCACTTCCAGCGGTACTGGAACAGTACATTCAACTGCGCGACGCTTATGAAGCGACCGCCGAAGTTGATGTGATTTCTGCCAGTACCCTGAGTGACAGCCAGCTGACGAAAATCAGCGCCGCGATGGAAAAACGTCTGTCACGCAAAGTTAAGCTGAATTGCAAAATTGACAAGTCTGTAATGGCAGGTGTGGTTATCCGTGCGGGTGACCTGGTCATTGATGGTAGCGTACGCGGCCGTCTTGATCGTCTGGCAGACGTCTTGCAGTCTTAAGGGGACTGGAGCATATGCAACTGAATTCCACCGAAATCAGCGAACTGATCAAGCAGCGCATTGCTCAGTTCAATGTAGTGAGCGAAGCTCACAACGAAGGTACTATTGTTTCTGTAAGTGACGGTATCATCCGCGTACACGGCTTGGCCGATGTGATGCAGGGTGAGATGATTGCCCTGCCGGGTAACCGTTACGCTATCGCACTGAACCTCGAGCGTGACTCGGTTGGTGCAGTAGTGATGGGCCCGTACGCTGACCTCGCCGAAGGCATGAAGGTTAAATGTACTGGCCGTATTCTTGAAGTTCCAGTTGGCCGTGGCCTGCTGGGCCGTGTGGTGAACACCCTGGGTGCACCGATCGACGGTAAAGGCGCAATCGACAACGACGGCTTCTCGCCTGTTGAAGTGATTGCACCGGGCGTTATCGACCGTCAATCAGTAGATCAGCCTGTTCAGACCGGTTACAAATCTGTCGATGCGATGATTCCAATCGGCCGTGGCCAGCGTGAGCTGATCATCGGTGACCGTCAGACCGGTAAAACCGCAATGGCAATCGACGCCATCATCAACCAGCGCGATTCAGGCATCAAGTGTGTCTACGTTGCGATTGGTCAGAAAGCGTCAACCATTTCTAACGTGGTACGTAAGCTGGAAGAGCACGGTGCGCTGTCTAACACCATCGTGGTTGTCGCTTCTGCTTCTGAATCCGCTGCACTGCAATACCTGGCGCCATACGCCGGTTGCGCAATGGGTGAATACTTCCGTGACCGCGGTGAAGATGCACTGATCGTGTACGATGACCTGTCTAAGCAGGCTGTTGCTTACCGTCAGATTTCTCTGCTGCTGCGCCGTCCACCAGGCCGTGAAGCATTCCCAGGCGACGTGTTCTATCTCCACTCACGTCTGCTGGAGCGTGCATCACGCGTGAGCGCTGACTACGTTGAGCGTTTCACTAACGGTGCGGTGAAAGGCCAGACCGGTTCTCTGACCGCATTGCCGATCATTGAAACCCAGGCGGGTGATGTTTCTGCGTTCGTTCCGACTAACGTAATCTCGATTACCGATGGTCAGATCTTCCTGGAATCAAACCTGTTCAACTCCGGTATTCGTCCGGCCGTTAACCCGGGTATCTCTGTATCCCGTGTTGGTGGTGCTGCACAGACCAAGATCATCAAGAAACTGTCCGGTGGTATCCGTACCGCTCTGGCACAGTATCGTGAACTGGCTGCGTTCTCTCAGTTCGCATCTGATCTGGATGATGCAACGCGTAAACAGCTGAGCCACGGTCAGAAAGTGACCGAGCTGCTGAAACAGAAACAGTATGCGCCGATGTCTGTCGCGCAACAGGGTCTGGTGCTGTTTGCTGCTGAGCGCGGCTTCCTGAACGACGTTGAACTGGCGAAAATCGGTAGCTTCGAAGCCGCTCTGCTGGCGTTCGCGGATCGCGATCACGCTGAGCTGATGGCTGAAATCAACCAAGCGGGCAACTTTAATAACGAAATCGAAGAGAAGCTGAAAGGCCTCCTCGAAACGTTTAAAGCAACCCAGTCCTGGTAATGTCTGGCGGCTTGTCTGAAAAGGCAGGCCGCAAGGCTTTGAGGAGAAGCTAATGGCCGGTGCAAAAGAAATACGTACCAAGATTGGAAGCGTAAAAAATACGCAGAAGATCACCAAAGCGATGGAAATGGTCGCCGCCTCCAAAATGCGTAAAACGCAGGAACGCATGGCGGCCAGCCGTCCGTATGCAGATACTATGCGCAAAGTGATTGGTCACCTTGCGTTGGGTAATCTGGAATACAAGCACCCTTACCTGGATGAGCGTGACGTTAAGCGCGTCGGCTACCTGGTCGTTTCGACTGACCGCGGGCTTTGTGGTGGTTTGAACATTAACCTGTTCAAAAAATTGCTGGCAGATATGAAGAGCTGGACGGATAAAGGTGTACAGAGCGATCTGGCCGTTATCGGTTCTAAAGGCAATTCATTCTTCGGCTCTGTCGGTGGCAACATCGTGGCACAGGTCACTGGTATGGGCGACAAGCCTGCACTGTCTGATCTTATCGGCCCAGTAAAAGTGATGTTGCAGGCCTATGATGAAGGTCGCATCGACAAGCTGTATATCGTCGGCAACAAGTTTAATAACACCATGTCTCAGACTCCGACCATTACCCAACTGCTGCCGTTACCGCCAGCGGAAGGTGAAGAAGAGATGAAGGCGAAGACCTGGGATTACCTGTACGAACCCGATCCGAAAGCGCTGCTGGATACTCTGCTGCGCCGTTATGTCGAATCGCAGGTTTATCAGGGTGTGGTGGAAAACCTGGCCAGTGAGCAGGCCGCACGTATGGTGGCAATGAAAGCTGCAACCGATAACGGCGGAAACCTGATCAAAGAGCTGCAGTTGGTTTACAACAAAGCTCGTCAGGCCAGCATCACCCAGGAACTTACCGAGATCGTCTCGGGAGCCTCCGCGGTTTAACCAGGCATATATCCTGTCGCGCGAGCGCGGCCGGATATTCTCGTATTAGGTAGAGGATTCAAGATGGCAGCTGGAAAGATTGTCCAGATTATCGGCGCCGTAGTTGACGTCGAATTCCCTCAGGACGCAGTACCGCAGGTATATAGCGCTCTTGAGGTTCAAAATGGTGACGCTCGTCTGGTGCTGGAAGTTCAGCAGCAGCTGGGTGGTGGCGTGGTGCGTACCATCGCCATGGGTACTTCTGATGGCCTGAAGCGCGGCCTGCAAGTAACCGACCTGAAAAAACCGATCCAGGTACCGGTTGGTAAAGCAACCCTCGGCCGTATCATGAACGTATTGGGTGAACCAATCGACATGAAAGGCGACCTGCAGAATGAAGACGGCACCACTGTAGAGGTTTCCTCTATTCACCGTGCTGCGCCTTCTTATGAAGATCAGTCTAACTCGCAAGAGCTGCTGGAAACCGGCATCAAGGTTATCGACCTGATGTGTCCGTTCGCTAAGGGCGGTAAAGTCGGTCTGTTCGGTGGTGCGGGTGTAGGTAAAACCGTAAACATGATGGAGCTGATCCGTAACATCGCGGCTGAGCACTCAGGTTATTCGGTATTTGCTGGTGTGGGTGAGCGTACTCGTGAGGGTAACGACTTCTACCACGAAATGACTGACTCCAACGTTATCGACAAAGTAGCGCTGGTGTATGGCCAGATGAACGAGCCGCCGGGTAACCGTCTGCGCGTAGCACTGACCGGCTTGACCATGGCGGAAAAATTCCGTGATGAAGGCCGTGACGTTCTGCTGTTCATCGACAACATCTATCGTTACACCCTGGCCGGTACTGAAGTATCAGCACTGCTGGGTCGTATGCCATCTGCGGTAGGCTACCAGCCAACGCTGGCAGAAGAGATGGGTGTGTTGCAGGAGCGTATTACCTCCACTAAGACCGGTTCAATCACCTCTGTGCAGGCCGTTTACGTTCCTGCGGATGACTTGACTGACCCGTCACCAGCAACCACCTTTGCTCACCTGGACTCAACCGTTACGCTGAGCCGTCAGATCGCCTCTCTGGGTATCTACCCAGCCGTTGACCCGCTGGATTCAACCAGCCGTCAGCTGGATCCACTGATCGTGGGTCAGGAGCACTATGATGTTGCGCGTGGCGTGCAGTCTCTGTTGCAGCGTTACCAGGAACTGAAAGACATCATCGCCATCCTGGGTATGGACGAGCTGTCTGAAGAAGACAAACTGTTGGTGGCACGTGCGCGTAAGATTCAGCGCTTCCTGTCTCAGCCGTTCTTCGTTGCTGAAGTCTTCACCGGTTCTCCAGGTAAGTACGTGACCCTGAAAGACACTATCCGTGGCTTCAAAGGCATCATGGAAGGCGAATTCGACCACCTGCCAGAGCAGGCGTTCTACATGGTCGGCGCTATCGACGAAGCTGTAGAAAAAGCGAAGAAACTGTAATAACGGTTTCCCAGGAGGAAGAGTATGGCTATGACTTATCATCTGGACGTTGTCAGCGCGGAGCAGCAAATGTTCTCCGGTCTGGTAGAGCGTATCCAGGTGTCAGGTAGCGAAGGTGAGCTGGGTATTTACCCTGGTCACGCCCCGCTGCTGACAGCCATCAAGCCTGGTATGATTCGCATCGTGAAACAGCACGGCGAAGAGGAGTATATCTACCTCTCTGGCGGCGTGCTGGAAGTACAGCCGGGTAGCACGACCGTTCTGGCCGACACTGCGATTCGCGGTGAAGACCTCGACGAAGCGCGCGCGCTGGAAGCGAAACGTAAAGCAGAAGAGCACATGAACAGCAGCCACGGTGACGTGGACTATGCTCAGGCTTCTGCGGAACTGGCGAAAGCCATCGCAAAACTGCGTGTCATCGAGCTGACCAAAAAAGCGATGTAATCAGGCTTTATGCGTCACGAAATGCCAGCCCAATGGGCTGGCATTTTTTTTGCCCGCTGCGCCGCACGACAAATTGCACTGAGTAAGTATCGGCTCGGGCATTTAACCCTACAAAGATCGTGCAACAGTGTTGTCGGATTGCCCTTTTGGGCAACCACCAGCACGGACTCGCCCCTTTCATCTTTATCCGCTAATTTCGCCCCGAGAAAAATGTAGTAATCTCAGAGGTAAACCTTACACTTTCGAAAGATAAATTGAGTCTGGATAGTTATGTCTACAAGCGCAATGAGTGTGGTGATCCTGGCCGCTGGCAAAGGCACCCGAATGTATTCCGATCTGCCAAAAGTGTTGCATACCCTGGCAGGTAAACCGATGGTTCAGCACGTGATCGATGCAGCAACCGGCCTTGGCGCTCAGCATGTGCATCTGGTCTATGGCCACGGTGGCGATCTGCTACAAGAGAAACTGGCACACAACAGCCTGAACTGGGTACTGCAGGCAGAGCAACTCGGTACGGGCCATGCGATGCAACAGGCGGCTCCGTTCTTTGCCGATGACGAAGATATCCTGATGTTGTATGGCGATGTGCCGCTGATCTCCCAGCCGACATTACAGCGCCTGCGCGAGGCTAAACCGGAAGGCGGTATTGGTCTGCTGACGGTGGTGCTGGATAACCCAACGGGCTATGGCCGCATCGTGCGTGAAAACGGCACCGTCACCGGGATTGTCGAGCAGAAAGATGCTTCAGCCGAACAGCTGAAAATCCCTGAGATCAACACCGGCATCCTGATTGCCAATGGCGGGGATCTCAAGCGCTGGTTGGCCAAGCTCGATAATAATAATGCACAGGGTGAATTCTACATCACCGATATCATTGCCATGGCGCACCACGAAGGTCGCGTGATCAATGCGGTCCATCCGGCTCGCATCAGTGAAACCGATGGCGTGAATAACCGCCTGCAACTGGCGACGCTGGAACGCGCCTACCAAAGCGAGCAGGCAGAAAAACTGCTGCTGGCGGGCGTGATGCTGCGCGATCCAGCCCGTTTCGATTTGCGTGGCACCCTGCAACATGGTCGTGATGTGGAGATCGATACCAACGTCATCATTGAAGGCCGTGTCACGCTGGGCAACCGCGTCAAGATAGGCGCTGGGTGCATCATCAAAAACAGCACGCTCGCTGATGACTGCGAAATCAGCCCCTATTCCGTCATCGAAGATGCCACGCTGGCCGCCGCTTGTACGGTTGGACCCTTTGCGCGTCTGCGCCCTGGCTGCGAGTTGGCGGAAGAGGCACACGTCGGCAATTTCGTTGAGATGAAAAAAGCCACCTTGGGCAAAGGCTCTAAAGCGGGTCATCTTTCTTATCTCGGTGACGCTGAGATCGGCGCGGGCGTGAATATCGGGGCGGGCACCATTACCTGCAACTACGATGGCGCGAACAAATCGAAAACCATTATCGGCGACAACGTGTTTGTGGGTTCTGATACTCAGCTGGTGGCACCGGTCACGGTGGCGGCGGGCGCGACTATCGCAGCGGGCACCACCGTCATGAAAGACGTGTTAGCGGATGATCTGGTCTACAACCGCAAAGAACAGAACCAAAAATCGGGCTGGCAGCGCCCGGTTAAGAAAAAATAAATTTAAAAGGGCCGGCAAAGATCGGCCCAATAGCAATAAATACCCAAAATAATTCGAGTCCCCTCATGGGGCCTACTTTTGGTTCAGGAAGGCGGCAAGTGCATGAATCCTCAGGAGCTTACTGAAGTAAGTGACTGAGGTGAATGCACGTAGCCAACGCACCTGCAACTCGAAGTATGAAGGGTATATCCCCAACTCTCTACAAGGCTCGGGGAACGTCAGCTCAAAAGACAACGCAATGGCCGAAAGCCATGAAGTCAGGAAATTATTATGTGTGGAATTGTTGGTGCAGTAGCGCAGCGTGACATCGCAGAAATTCTGCTGGAAGGTCTGCGTCGTCTTGAATATCGCGGTTATGACTCTGCTGGTCTGGCAGTGGTTGACCGCCAGGGCCATATGACGCGTCTGCGTCGTCTGGGTAAAGTGGCGAATCTGGCGGAAGCGGCTGAACAGCAACCGCTGATTGGTGGAACCGGTATCGCGCACACGCGTTGGGCAACCCACGGTGAGCCGTCAGAGGCCAATGCGCATCCGCATATCTCTGAGCACATCATCATTGTTCATAACGGCATCATTGAGAACCATGAGCCACTGCGCGCCCAGATGATCGAACGTGGCTACAGCTTCGCTTCAGAAACCGATACCGAAGTGGTCGCGCATCTGGTGCATTGGGAGCAGAAGCAGGGCGGCACACTGCGCGAAGTGGTGTTGCGCGTTATCCCGCAACTGCGCGGTGCTTATGGCATGGTGATCATGGACAGCCGCGATCCCTCCGTGCTGGTGGCCGCCCGTTCCGGCAGCCCGCTGGTCATTGGCCGCGGCGTGGGTGAAAACTTTATCGCTTCCGATCAGCTGGCCCTGCTACCGGTGACCCGCCGCTTTATGTATCTGGAAGAGGGCGATATCGCCGAGATTACCCGTCGCGAGGTCACCATTATCGATCGTGATGGTAAACCCGCTAAGCGCGCGGAAATCGAATCCACCGCGCAGTACGATGCCGGTGATAAAGGTGCCTATCGCCACTACATGCAGAAAGAGATCTACGAGCAACCAAACGCGATTAAAAACACCATCACCGGTCGTTTTAATCACGGGCAAATCGATCTCAGCGAGCTGGGTGCCAATGCCGAAGCGTTGCTGAGCCAGGTCGAGCACATCCAGATTATCGCCTGCGGCACCTCGTATAACTCCGGAATGGTGTCACGCTACTGGTTTGAGTCGCTGGCCAACATTCCTTGCGACGTGGAAATCGCCTCTGAATTCCGCTATCGCAAATCTGCCGTGCGTAAAAACAGCCTGCTGATCACCCTGTCGCAATCGGGTGAGACGGCTGACACGCTGGCTGCACTGCGCCTGTCAAAAGAGCTGGGTTATCTTGGCTCGCTGGCTATCTGTAACGTTGCCGGTTCTTCCCTGGTGCGTGAATCGGATCTGGCGCTGATGACCAAAGCCGGTACTGAAATCGGTGTCGCCTCGACCAAAGCGTTCACCACGCAGTTAGCGGTATTGCTGATGCTGGTGGCGAAACTCGGCCGTCTGCACGGCATGAAGCCAGAAACCGAGCATGAGATTGTGCATGCGCTGCAGGCATTGCCGAGCCGTATCGAGCAGATGCTGGCACAGGATAAGGTGATTGAGAGCCTGGCTGAAGGGTTCTCCGACAAGCATCACGCACTGTTCCTTGGCCGTGGCGATCAGTACCCAATCGCCATGGAGGGCGCGCTGAAGCTGAAAGAGATCTCCTATATTCATGCTGAAGCCTACGCGGCCGGAGAGCTGAAACACGGCCCGCTGGCGCTGATTGATGCCGATATGCCGGTGATCGTCGTTGCGCCTAACAACGAACTGCTGGAGAAGCTGAAATCCAACATCGAAGAGGTACGCGCACGCGGCGGTCTGCTGTATGTGTTTGCCGATCAGGATGCCGGCTTTACGGACAGTGATGGCATGAAAATTATCTCTCTGCCGCACGTTGAAGAAGTGATTGCTCCGATCTTCTATACTGTTCCTTTACAGCTGCTTTCATACCATGTTGCGCTGATTAAAGGCACCGACGTTGATCAGCCGCGTAACCTGGCGAAATCGGTTACCGTTGAATAATCAGTAAAAATAGCGGGTCTGCAATGGGCCCGCTTGAATTTTCAACGCTGTCACATAACTGTCATATTTCGTACATTTCACTGTCATCAAACTGTCCTATTTTCCCTCCAGCAGCAATCACTGACTCCTACTAAAAAAGGCATTGAGCCTGATTTTTTTTAAATCCCCTGGAGGGAACATGACACTGATGCGTACATCCGTAGCCCGAATCCTCGCCGCCACCTTCGCAGTAAGCGCGGTATCTGCTTTTGCAGCCACCGATCTGACTGGCGCTGGCGGTACATTCCCGGCACCGGTTTATGCCAAGTGGGCAGCAGAATACCAGCAAGCCACCGGTAGCAAAATCAACTATCAGGGTATTGGTTCTTCAGGCGGCGTGAAGCAAATCATCGCTAAAACCGTTGATTTCGGTGCGTCTGATGCGCCGATGGCTGATGCCGATCTGGAAAAAAATGGTCTGTTCCAGTTCCCTACCGTTATCGGTGGTGTGGTGCTGGCCGTTAACATCCCAGGCGTGAAATCAGGTGAATTGACCCTCGACGGCAAAACCGTCGGTGACATCTACCTGGGCAACATCAAAAAGTGGAACGACCCGGCGATCACTAAACTGAACCCAGGCGTAAAACTGCCAGACACCAACATCAACGTGGTTCGCCGTGCTGATGGTTCAGGTACCTCTTTCGTGTTCACCAGCTACCTGTCTAAAGTCAACGCAGACTGGAACAGCAAAATTGGTAAAGGCAACACCGTTAACTGGCCTACCGGTCTGGGCGGCAAAGGTAATGATGGCGTTGCCGCCTTCGTACAGCGTCTGCCGGGTTCAATTGGCTACGTTGAGTATGCTTACGCGAAGCAAAACAACCTGACTTACACCAAACTGGTTGATGCAGACGGTAAAGCTGTTGCACCAAGCGAAGCCAGCTTTGCGAATGCTGCGAAAGGCGCAAACTGGAGCGAATCTTTCGCTCAAGACCTGACCTTCCAGAAAGGCAACGACGCATGGCCGATCACCTCAACCACGTTCATCCTGATTTACAAAGATCAGGCGAATGCTGAGAAGGGTGCTGAAGTGCTGAAGTTCTTCGACTGGGCTTACAAAGGCGGCAGCAAAACTGCAACCTCACTGGACTACGCTGCACTGCCAGAAAGCGTGGCTAACCAGATTCGTACTGCCTGGAAAGCGAACATCAAAGACAGCGCCGGCAAAGCGATTTACAAGTAAGCGAATGACCCGGTCAGCCCACCAGGCTGGCCCACCCCGATGGGCGGCATAACATGCCGCCCTGAACTTCCTCTGAGAACCGAGAAACTTATGGCTGCCACTAAGCCGACGTTCAAAGCCCCAGGTAAACAAGGTGACATGATTTTTGGCGCGCTGGTGAAACTTTCCGCGCTAATCGTCTTGTTGTTGATGGGTGGCATTATCGTCTCCCTGATTTTCTCCTCTTGGCCAAGCATCCAGAAATTTGGTTTTTCCTTCTTATGGACCAAAACCTGGGATGCGCCAAATGAACAATTTGGTGCGCTGGTACCGATTTACGGCACCCTCGTCACCTCTCTTATTGCCCTGATCATCGCTGTCCCGGTGAGCTTCGGCATTGCGCTGTTCCTGACGGAACTGGCGCCCAACTGGTTGCGTCGCCCGCTGGGCACGGCGATTGAGCTGCTGGCCGCGATCCCCAGTATCGTTTACGGCATGTGGGGCCTGTTTATCTTCGCCCCGCTGTTCGCAGAGTACTTCCAGACGCCGGTCGGCAATATCATGTCGAACATTCCGATTGTGGGGACCCTGTTCTCAGGCCCGGCGTTCGGTATCGGTATTCTGGCTGCTGGCGTGATCCTCGCCATCATGATCATCCCGTACATCGCATCGGTGATGCGTGATGTGTTTGAGCAGACGCCGGTGATGATGAAAGAGTCCGCCTACGGCATTGGTTGCACCACCTGGGAAGTGATCTGGCGCATCGTGCTGCCGTTCACCAAAAACGGGGTCATCGGTGGCGTGATGTTGGGTCTGGGTCGTGCACTGGGTGAAACCATGGCCGTGACCTTTATCATCGGTAACACCTACCAGCTCGACAGCGCCTCGCTGTTTATGCCGGGCAACAGTATTACTTCCGCGCTGGCGAACGAGTTTGCAGAAGCCGAATCGGGCGTGCACGTGGCGGCACTGATGGAACTGGGTCTGATCCTGTTCGTGATTACCTTTATCGTGCTGGCGATCTCCAAACTGATGATCCTGCGTCTGGCGAAGAGTGAAGGAGCCCGTTCATGACAGCGATTGAAATGCAGTCTCGTGCTGAGCTGGAAGCGTCTCGCCGCAAAATGCAGGCGTGGCGGAGCACCAAAAACAAAATCGCGTTGACGTTATCCATGCTGACCATGGCCTTTGGCCTGTTCTGGCTGATTTGGATTCTGTTCACCACCGTCACCAAAGGTATTGATGGCCTGAGCTGGTCGCTGTTTACAGAATCAACGCCGCCACCGAACACCGCAGGCGGTGGTTTAGCCAACGCCCTGGCCGGCAGTGGATTACTGATTCTGTGGTCAACGGTGATTGGTACGCCACTGGGCATTATGGCGGGTATCTATCTGGCCGAATATGGCCGCAAGCACTGGTTAGCAGAAGTGATTCGCTTCATTAACGACATCCTGTTGTCAGCGCCCTCGATTGTGGTTGGTTTGTTCGTTTACACCATCGTCGTCGCGCAGATGCAGCACTTCTCTGGTTGGGCGGGCGTGGTGGCATTGGCACTGTTGCAGATTCCAATCGTTATCCGTACGTCAGAAAACATGCTGCGTCTGGTGCCAGACAGCATGCGTGAAGCGGCTTATGCGCTGGGTACGCCAAAGTGGAAGATGATTTCCGCCATTACGCTGAAAGCCTCGGTATCCGGCATCATTACCGGTGTCCTGCTGGCCGTCGCGCGTATTGCGGGTGAAACGGCACCGCTGCTGTTTACCGCGCTGTCGAACCAGTTCTGGAGCACCGACATGATGCAGCCCATCGCGAACTTGCCGGTGACCATCTTCAAATTCGCCATGAGCCCGTTTGCCGAATGGCAAAGTCTGGCGTGGGCGGGTGTGTTGATTATCACCCTGTGCGTGCTGCTGCTGAACATTGTCGCGCGTGTTGTTTTCGCCAAGGGCAAACATTAATTCCCCGGCGCGGCTTCGGCGGCGCTGCACAAGAGAGATGAGCAATGAGTATGGCAACGACTTCTGCCGGTAAAATTCAGGTTCGCAATCTGAACTTCTATTACGGTAAGTTTCACGCTCTGAAGAACATTAACCTGGATATCGCGAAGAACCAGGTCACCGCCTTCATTGGACCGTCAGGCTGTGGTAAATCGACCCTGCTGCGCACCTTCAACAAAATGTACTCGCTCTATCCAGAGCAGCGTGCGGAAGGTGACATTCTGTTGGATGGCGACAACATTCTGGCTTCCCATCAGGACATCGCCCTGCTGCGTGCACGTGTGGGTATGGTGTTCCAGAAGCCCACGCCGTTCCCGATGTCGATTTATGACAACATCGCCTTCGGTGTGCGTCTGTTTGAAAAACTGTCACGTGCCGATATGGACGAACGCGTGCAGTGGGCGCTGACCAAAGCCGCACTGTGGAATGAAACCAAAGACAAGCTGCATCAGAGCGGTTACAGTCTCTCCGGCGGCCAGCAGCAGCGTCTGTGTATTGCACGCGGCATCGCGATTCGCCCGGAAGTGCTGTTGCTGGATGAGCCATGCTCGGCACTTGACCCAATCTCAACCGGTCGTATTGAAGAGCTGATAACTGAGCTGAAGCAGGATTACACCGTGGTGATCGTGACGCACAACATGCAGCAAGCCGCGCGTTGTTCTGACCATACCGCTTTCATGTATCTGGGCGAACTGATTGAGTTCAGCGACACCGATACACTGTTTACCAAGCCCGCACAGAAGCAGACCGAAGATTACATCACCGGTCGTTACGGCTGATTCAGGAGACGCACATGGACAATTTGAATCTGAACAAACACATCTCCGGTCAGTTCAACGCGGAGCTGGAACACATTCGCACTCAGGTGATGATCATGGGTGGCATGGTGGAGCAGCAGCTCACCGATGCCATTACCGCGATGCATAATCAGGATGGCGAGCTGGCACGTCGCGTGATCGACGGTGACCAGAAGGTCAACATGATGGAAGTGGAGATTGATGAAGCCTGCGTGCGCATCATCGCCAAACGTCAGCCTACCGCCAGCGATTTACGCCTGGTGATGGCGATCATCAAGACCATCTCTGAGCTGGAGCGTATTGGTGACGTGGCTGAAAAAATCAGCCGCACGGCGCTGGAGAAGTTCAGCCAGCAGCATCTGCCGTTGCTGGTCAGCCTGGAGTCTCTGGGCCGCCACACCGTGCAAATGCTGCATGACGTGCTGGATGCGTTTGCGCGTATGGATCTGAATGAAGCCATTAAGATCTACCGCGAAGACAAGAAAGTGGATAAAGAGTATGAAGGCATCGTGCGCCAGCTGATGACCTACATGATGGAAGACCCACGCACCATCCCCAGCGTACTCACAGCTCTGTTCTGCGCCCGTGCGATTGAGCGTATCGGCGACCGTTGCCAGAACATCTGCGAAATTATCTTCTATTTCGTGAAAGGTCAGGATTTCCGTCACGTGGGCGGCGACAAGCTGGATGAACTGCTGTCCGGCGATGACGGCAGCAACAAACCCTCTTAATTGCCGTTTCGGCTGCCTGTTGCCACTGTGGCACTCAGGCAGCTATCTTCATTTCTGATTGGTCTCCGCGATTTCCTCTCTTTATACTTGGCGCACTTTTCTCTGCCAGGTGCTGTTACATGTCTTCCGCAAAACCAAAAAAAAATGCCGTCACACCGGCTAAAGCGATGCTGGCCGCCATCAGTGGCTACGCGATGGACGGATTTGATCTGCTTATTCTGGGCTTTATGTTACCGGCGATCAGCGTTTCGCTGGCGCTCGATCCTTCTCAGGCCGGTTCGCTGGTCACCTGGACACTGATTGGTGCGGTGATAGGCGGCATTGTGTTTGGCCATCTCAGCGATCGCTATGGCCGCATTCGCATCCTCACCGTCACGATTCTGATGTTCTCCGTATTTACCGGACTCTGTGCGGTGGCGCAGGGGTACTGGGATTTACTGGCTTACCGCACGCTGGCGGGCGTGGGCTTGGGCGGTGAGTTTGGTATCGGCATGGCTTTGATTGCCGAAGCCTGGCCGAAAGAGAAGCGCAACCGCGCCTCCGCCTGGGTGGGCATTGGCTGGCAGCTCGGCGTGTTGCTGGCGGCGTTTATCACTCCGCCGCTGTTGAGCGTGATTGGCTGGCGCGGCATGTTCCTGGTGGGCTTGCTGCCTGCGCTGGTGTCATTTGTGATTCGTCGCAGCATGGGCGAGCCTGAGGGCTTTACTCAACACGTAGAGAAAACCCCACAGCTGTCGTTTGCTGCGCGCATCAAACTGCTGTTTGCCGATCGCGCCACCAGCAAAGCCAGCCTTGGCATCTTTATTCTTTGCTCGGTGCAAAACTTTGGTTATTACGGCTTGATGATTTGGATGCCAAGCTATCTGTCATCCAGCTTTGGCTTTAGCCTGACCAAATCGGGTCTCTGGACAGCGGTCACCGTGGTCGGCATGACCTTTGGTATCTGGCTGTTTGGCGTGCTGGCCGATCGCTTTGCGCGCTGGAAAATTTTCCTGCTGTATCAGTTCGGTGCGGTGGCCATGGTGGTAGTGTATGCGCAACTGCGTGACCCGACGGTGATGCTGTTTACCGGGGCCATCATGGGGATGTTTGTGAATGGCATGATTGGCGGCTACGGTGCCCTGATCTCTGACACCTTCCCGCCACAGGCACGCGCCACTGCGCAGAACGTTTTGTTCAATCTGGGACGCGGTGTGGGTGGCTTTGGCCCGTTAGTTATCGGCTTGCTGGCGGCAAAAATCTCGTTTACCGCCGCCATCACGCTGCTGGCGCTGATTTATCTGCTGGATATTGTCGCCACACTGTTCCTGTTGCCGAAGAAGCAGAGTAACGAAGATTCGCTGGGCGCGATTGGTTAAAATTTCCTGGTGCGCATGAATGCGCACCCTACGAAATCATGTGTGGATCTTACCTGTGCACTGATAAAAATCGTACGTCGGTTTCTGTAGGGGTGGCATTCATGCCGCCCTGGTTTACACCAAATCCCATCCTCTGGCGCGCCACAGATCTGGCAATTGCGCCATATCCTCGAAGCGCGTCACCAGCGGGTGGTCCAGTTCAGGATTGTGCGCATCAGCGCAGTAGTAAAACACCGGAATACCCGCCGCAATGCCGGCTCGCGCACCCGCTTCTGAATCATCCACCAGAATGCATTTCTCAATCGGCACCTGCATCTGTTCCGCGGCGTGGTACATCAGTTCGGGATCGGGCTTCCAGTGATTGATGTCATAACCGCTATACAGGCGGCCATCGAGATACGGCAGCATGCCGGTTAAACCCAGTGAATGCTGCATCTTTTTCACCGTGCCGTTCGACACCACGCACATCGGCACTTTTACCTGCTCAATAAGCGGTTTTGCGCCGGCAATCGGCTGCAAATCGAGGTCAAACAGACGCGCCACTTCAGCGCGATAAGCGGTTTCAAACTCGTCGATGGGTACCGCTTTCTGATGCTGTGCGAGCACGTCACGCACGATGTCGTAAAGCTTCACGCCTTTGTACTGCTCAAACATCTGCTGCAAAGAGAGTTCAATACCGTAGCGGGCAAAGGTGTTGACGTAAGACTGCGTACAGATCACTTCACTATCGACCAGCGTACCGTCGCAATCGAAAAAAACACATTCAACTGACATCGCACATCATCCTTTTAGTAAACAACCAGCTGACACTGTATCGCACTGAGCGCAGAAAGCGACCCTGAGCCAACCGGTTGCGAATAATCAGTGTTTTGCCGGGCTAAAATCTATAGGATACGCGGCGATTAATTTTTTTCGGGACAGTTGAATGAACAATCAGGGCTTGTTGCAGCGCATGTTTAAGCTGCAGGAACACGGCACAACCGCGCGCACGGAAGTGATCGCCGGTTTCACGACTTTCCTGACGATGGTGTACATCGTCTTCGTTAACCCACAGATCCTTGGCGCAGCGGGCATGGATACCCAGGCGGTGTTCGTTACCACCTGTTTGATTGCTGCGTTTGGCAGCATCCTAATGGGGCTGGTGGCAAACCTGCCCGTCGCGTTGGCACCGGCGATGGGCCTAAATGCGTTTTTCGCCTTTGTGGTGGTTGGCGCCATGGGATATTCATGGCAGGTCGGCATGGGCGCGATTTTCTGGGGCGCACTGGGCTTGCTGATCCTGACGCTGCTGCGCGTACGCTACTGGATGATTGCTAACATCCCGATGAGCCTGCGTGTGGGTATCACAGCCGGTATTGGGCTGTTTATTGCGATGATGGGGCTGAAAAACGCCGGAATCATCGTGCCGAATGCCGACACCATTGTGACGGTCGGCAATCTGACCTCACACAGCGTGCTACTCGGCGCACTCGGCTTCTTCATCATTGCGATTTTGGCCTCACGCAATATTCATGCGGCGGTGCTGGTTTCGATTGTGGTGACCACGGTGATTGGCTTGGTGATTGGCGATGTGAAGTTCAGCGGTGTGTTTGCCGCGCCTCCAGCCGTGACGTCCGTGGTGGGCCAGGTCGATATCAAAGGCGCGTTTAACATCGGTATGGCGGGCGTGATCTTCTCCTTTATGTTGGTCAACCTGTTCGACTCTTCCGGTACGCTGATTGGCGTGACCGATAAAGCCGGACTTACCGATGAGAAAGGCACCTTCCCGCGTATGAAGCAGGCGCTGTATGTGGATAGCATCAGCTCGGTCACCGGCTCGTTGATTGGCACCTCTTCCGTGACTGCCTACATTGAGAGTTCATCGGGTGTGGCGATTGGCGGCCGCACGGGCTTGATGGCGGTGATCACCGGGATTCTGTTCCTGCTGGTGATGTTCCTGTCGCCGCTGGCCGCGATGGTGCCGTCCTATGCCGCTGCAGGTGCGTTGATCTATGTCGGCGTGCTGATGACTGCGTCGTTGTCGCGTGTGCGCTGGGATGACCTCACCGAAGCGGTGCCGGCATTTGTTACCGCCGCCATGATGCCGTTTAGCTTCTCGATCACCGAAGGTATCGCGCTGGGCTTCATCTCGTACTGTGTGATGAAGCTTGGCACAGGACGCTGGCGTGAAATTAGCCCGTGCGTGGTGATTGTTGCCCTGCTGTTTGTGCTGAAAATCGCGTTTATCGACGCGCATTAAAAGAAACAGGCCGCGATTGCGGCCTGTTTTGTTATGGATGGCTGATTTCTTGTGGCGTGCTCACCAAACTGGTGAGGCGCAGTGATCGCGGACCGATATTCGGTTTGTTCATTTCCACGTCTCGCAGCGGCTGCCACTGGTGCTGGGCATCAATTTCCCACAGACACAGACGCTCGGTGCCGGGAGAAAGCGCGCACGACCACACCAGCATCGGTTCGGCATCACACACCGCCTGAATATCGGGGAATACGCTGGAACGCAGGCGGCCCGCAGCCGGATGTAACTGCAAGGTACCGATGCCGCTCTCCGCTTCTCCGGTCAACTTGAGAATACTTTGGCGCAGGGTCCAGATTTGCGTCACCGCTTCCATAAAATCCTGCTGCGCATTAATCCAGGCTTTCTCACCCGAGGAGAGATCCTGTGTTAAGGCATCCTGCGTCTGGCGGCTGTGAGCGCGCACAATCTCCATATCCAACCCGGCACGTCCACCTTCCTCTGCCAGTAGCACGCCAACCATATTGCCCGCATAGGCAATACTAAAGTCAGGAAGGTTGGGATCGGCAAAACAGGGGCGGCCACTGCTGGTGGTGGTGAGCAGCGGCAGTTCACGAATGCCATAAACGCGTAGCATCAGCTGCGCCAGCAATTCGCGTGCGGCAAGAAAGCGGCTGCGGCGCTTATCAGGGAAGCGCTCAGCGCTGTTAATCACATCCTGTGGAACTCGCAGTCGCTCTGAAGAGAGCGGCGAATTTCCCATCCAACGTACAAAATGACTAGCCATCTGTCGCTCCGTGAAAATGGTCAGATAATCATCAAATCTATTGTAAGAATTTTCTCATGGGTTTGCATCCGGCATAACATCTAATGACCAAAAATTCAGATAACACCGAAGCGGCAGCTAATCCCAATCTACGACTTTGTATATAACGCTTTTGCTGATTCTGTCCGTAAAGGATGCCGTACAGCCTGATGTGGTGTAGGATTTGGACAGCAAAACAGCACATCGAAGTGCGCAAACAATCCACCTTAAGTAATCGTGCTCATCGCAGCCGCACGCACGTTGGAGTTTTTTATGTCACTAGCCTCACTTACTCGCCAGGAATCGATCTCTCTGGATGAATTTCGTCATGGTATGCGTCGCTTAACCGCGGGCGTGTCATTGGTTACCACCGAGTTTGAGGGCGAAAAGCTGGGGCTGATTGCCACGTCAGTTAGCTCACTGGCTGCCGAGCCACCAAGTTTGCTGGTGTGCGTTAATCGTAGCGCATCCAGCCACGATGCATTCGTCAATGCGGGCCACTTTGCCGTGAACGTATTGCGTGAGCAGCACGACGATTTATGCGCCCAGTTCAGTCAGTCTGCACGTCGTGCTGAACGCTTCCAGAGCGGCGAATGGCAAACGCTGAATACCGGTGCACCGGTATTGGCTGATGCGCTGGTGAGTTTTGACTGTCAGCTGGAAAAAGTGGTGGAGTGGAACACGCATAGCGTACTGCTGGCGCGTATCGTCGGCATCTCGCTGCCGGGCGAAGCGGCAGAGCCAATGATTTACTTCAACAGCGGTTTTCATCGCTTGGGTGATTGAGCCTCACGCTGTTCAATCACGCCGTACCAACCTAATCCCTGATAGCTCTCGTAACCGGGCGTCAGGGCAAAAGCGACCTGGCGTCCATTTTCAGGCTGCCAGCTGCCTGAGTTTTGCCCCTGTGTGTTCAAGCGAAAAGCCTCGCCAGGCTGCGCGTTTGCATCGGAACTGGCGATGACGCGATGTTTTGAATCAAGAATCATACAGCGTGAGCGTGTCCACTCCTCTTTGCTCAGGCGGACATTATTCACTACGGCGGCGGCTTGTGGCGCCCAGTCAAAGAATATCAGTAGACTGCCCAGCACGCGTCCTGTGTTGCTTCCACCCTCTCGGATCGCAGTGCCATAGGTCGCCACTGCGGCATGATGCAATTGCGGTAGTGTCATGATGTCTGCGGCGACATAATCAGCACCGCTGCGGGTGTTAATGGCCTGGCGGAAGGCGTCAAGGTGACGAACATTCTGTTGGCGCAGTGGATAACGGTCACCACGCCCGTTGGCGAGAATATTGCCTTGTGCATCGGTTATCCAGATATCGAGATAAACCGTATAGCTATCCAGAATCACCGATAACCGCTCGGCCGCATGTTGGCATGCATCCACATCGCCGTTCAGTGCACAATTAACTACCGCGGCATCTGTCGCCCACCAGCGCACATCGCAAGAACGTTCATAGAGATTGCGATCAATAATGTCGATCATATTGAGCGCCAAATCGATACAGCGTTGACTTTCATGGCGCTGGATCTGCTGAATCATCACATCTCCAAGCGAGGTCAGCTCTGACAGCGAACCAGATAACTCTTTGGTCAGACTTTGCGTGATGTCCCCAATATTGGTTGATACTTGTTTGACTTGATTTGCCACTACGGCAAAGCCGCGGCCCGCCTCTCCCGCTCGTGCGGCTTCAATTAACGCATTAAGAGCCAGTATGGTGGTTTCTCGATTAATATCATTAATGTCTTCAATTTTGGCATCCGCCATTTTTCGAATGGCATAGCTGAGTTCAACAATTTCACGCGGATCAGTCATGGGATATTCAGCCCTCGAAGTCATAAGAGGAATGCAGCCGAATCTATGGCGTGGGTAATAGGATTACAACGCCACAGGCAGTTTGTTTGTCATTTATTGTAAGCATGGAAATTTAATGCTGTCATTATTATGAAATAAGCTGAATATGCCATTTGGCTTAAGTTTCAATGAGTTTGTTTTAATTTGTTCAGTATCAATAAATTAACTGTCATATGAAAATCATATGATGGAAGAGGTAAAGGTGATGTATGCGCTGCAGGTTTAAAAGGTAAGAATAATTAATTTTGGTGTATCGTGGGAAATTCGTGGTGAAGAGAAATACGATATGTGGCAATTTGCCCTAAGAACACGATATTAAATATCGATACTCAAACTTAATTTGCGCCGAAATTTATCCCGGCGCGGCACTTTATCAGGCAAATTTGCTGGCTTCATCAAAGCCCAAACGCGGTAAACGCGAATGTAATTTACTGGCTTCGCCGTAGCCGAGATTGATCAGTAAATTCACCTGCCATTTGCTTTCGCTGAAGAAGGCTTCGTTCACTTTTGCGGGATCAAATCCAGACATTGGACCGGCATCCAGCCCTAGCGAGCGCGCGGCCATAATCAAGTAGCCAGCCTGCAGGCTGCTATTACGGAATGCGGTCTCTTTGGCCAGATCTGGGCTGCTGGTGAACCAGCTACGCGCATCGCCGTGCGGGAAGAGCTTGGGTAACGCTTCGTAGAACTCAGGATCCCACGCCACAATTACCGTTGCCGGTGCCGCCATGGTTTTATCCACATTGCCAGAGGAGAGTGCGGGCTTCAGCTTCTCTTTGCCTTCCTGAGACGTGACAAACACGAAACGACCCGGCGAGCAGTTGGCCGACGTCGGGCCAAGCGCGGTCAGACTGTACAGCTGCTGCAACACATCGTGAGAGATCGGTTTGTCCTGCCAGTAGCTGTGCGTGCGGGCTTCATTGAACAGCGCGTTTAGCGCCACGCTGTCGAGCGGTGTACTCATGTTTCTCTCCTGTTCAGGTCGCATCCGCGCCTGATTTTTAGCATGAATAGTCGATAGAACGGGTGCGCTTTAGCGCAGACCCGCGATCGTTATACTGCAAAGGAGAGGGGGAGCCAAATAACAAAGATGCATGTTTACCGAGATCCCAGTGCGCATAAATGCGCACTCTACAGAATCTCGTAAACTGATTGTTGGCTCGCCATTTATAGCGACCGAACGGCAGGAATTACTTACCAATACAGAAACTGGAGAAAATTCGGCCCAACAGATCGTCGGAGGTGAATTCCCCGGTGATTTCGCTCAATGACTGCTGTGCCAGGCGCAACTCTTCCGCCAGCAGTTCGCCTGCTCGGGCACCCAACAGCTGATCCTGACCCTGCTGTAAGTGAGTGGCGGCTAACTCCAGCGCCTGCAAGTGGCGGCGGCGCGCCAGGAATCCACCTTCCATATTGCCCGAGAAGCCCATGCTCTGTTTAAGATGGTCACGCAGCGCATCAACACCCTCGCCAGTACGCGCGGAGAGGCGAATCAGTGAGTGGTCATTCACTTCGGTTAAACCCAGCACTTCACCGGTCATATCGGCTTTGTTACGCACGACGGTAATCGGCAGCTGCGCAGGCAAACGCGCGACGAAATCGGGCCAGATTGCGGCCGCTTCCGTGGCATCGGTGGTGGTGCCATCGACCATAAACAGCACGCGGTCAGCCTGCTCGATTTCCTGCCACGCACGCTCAATACCGATGCGTTCAACTTCATCGCTGGCTTCACGCAATCCGGCGGTATCAATGATGTGCAGCGGCATGCCGTCGATATGGATATGCTCGCGCAGGACATCGCGTGTAGTGCCGGCGATATCCGTCACGATTGCTGCTTCGCGGCCAGCCAGCGCGTTGAGCAAGCTGGATTTACCGGCATTGGGACGACCGGCAATCACCACTTTCATCCCTTCACGCAGCAGGCTGCCCTGACGCGCTTCGGCGCGCACGCCATTCAGATCGCCGATCACCGCATTCAACTGCGCTTCAATTTTGCCGTCAGAGAGGAAGTCGATCTCCTCGTCAGGGAAATCAATGGCCGCTTCCACGTAGATGCGCAGGTGAGTAAGTGCTTCCACAAGTGCATTAACACGCAGGGAAAATGCGCCTTGCAGTGAGTTTACGGCAGAACGTGCCGCCTGCTCTGAGCTGGCATCGATTAAGTCAGCGATGGCTTCTGCCTGCGCCAGATCGAGTTTGTCGTTCAGGAACGCGCGCTCTGAGAATTCACCAGGTTGTGCGATACGCACGCCGGGTAGCGCCACGATGCGTTTCAGCAGCAGGTCGAGGATGACCGGGCCGCCGTGGCCTTGCAATTCCAGCACATCTTCGCCGGTAAAAGAGTTCGGGCCGGGAAACCACAGCGCAATACCCTGATCCAGCACACTGCCATCCGCATCATTAAACGGCAGATAGTCGGCGTAACGCGGTTTCGGCAGCTTGCCCAACACGGCTTGCGCAATGTCAGCGGCTTTCGCGCCAGAAATACGCAAAATACCCACGCCGCCACGGCCGGGAGGCGTGGCCTGGGCAACGATGGTGTCGCTGTGGCTATGGCTCATGATTGACCTTCTTTTTAAACAAAAAAACAGGGCGACATAAATGCCGCCCTTTGAGTATACGCTGCTGCTGTTGCAGTCAGACGTTACGCTTTCTTCTTGTCGCGGCTGTGCAGACCACGTTTTTCCAGGCCGCGATAAATCAGCTGCTGCTGGAGGATGGTGACCAGGTTACTGACGATGTAGTACAGCACCAGACCAGCAGGGAACCACAGGAAGAACACGGTAAAGATGACCGGCATGTACGTCATGATCTTCTGCTGCATCGGATCGGTCACGGTGGTCGGTGACATCTTCTGAATGAAGAACATGGTGATACCCATGATGACCGGCAGAATGTAGTACGGGTCCTGCGCTGAGAGGTCATGAATCCACAGAATGAACGGTGCATGACGCAGCTCAATCGAACCTGACAGCATGTAGTACAAGGCCAGGAAGATAGGCATCTGGATAACCAGCGGCAGGCAGCCACCCAGCGGGTTCACTTTCTCTGCTTTGTACAGCGCCATCATTTCCTGGCTCTGCTTCTGCTTGTCATCGCCCAGACGCTCACGCATTGCCTGAATCTTCGGCTGCAGCATGCGCATCTTCGCCATGGAGGTGTACTGCGCTTTAGTCAGCGGGTACATGATGCCACGAACGATGAAGGTGATAACGATAATGGAGAAGCCCCAGTTACCGATAAAGCTGTGGATGAACTTCAGCAGCTTAAACAGTGGCTGCGAGATGAACCACAACCAGCCGTAATCCACGGTCAAGTCCAGGTGTGGCGCGATAGCGGCCATCTTGTCCTGGATTTCTGGTCCTAACCACAGGGTTGCGCCGAGGTCTTGCTGTGCGCCTGCTGCAATGGTGACCGGTGCAGATTTATAACCGATGGCTGCAATGCCGTTGCCGAGGTTGCTGGTATACAGGGTGTTGTTACCCTGGGTACGTGGCACCCAAGCGGTGGCAAAGTACTGCTGCAGCATGGCTACCCAACCATTGCTGGTGGTGGTGTTCAGGTTCTCGTTATCCGCGATGGTATCGAATTTGTATTTTTCGTATTTCGCATCACTGGTCGAGTACGCTGCGCCACGGAAGGTATGCAGTGCAAAGTTATTGCTGCCGGTATCACGGTGCTTAGGCAGATCAATAGTCTGCTTCAACTGACCAAACATCGACACTTCCAGCGGCTGCTGTGAGGCGTTGTGGATGTTGTAGTCGACATTCACCGCAAAGTCGCCGCGCTTGAAGACGAAGGTTTTGGTGTAAACCACACCTTTCTCATCGGTCCAGGTCAGCGGCACGCGCAGTTCGCTCTGGCCATCGGCCATTTCGAAGTGATCTTGTGTCGTGGTGAACAGCGGACGTGCGCCATTGTTCGGGTTATCCGGACCGTTACGGCCGGTTAAGCCACTCTGTGCCTGATAAGTGAAGGCTGGCGTGGTTTCCAGCAGCTGGAACGGCGCGTCTGAACCCAGTTTATCCGGGTAAGTCAGCAGCTGTGCCTGCTCAATATCGCCACCGCGAGTATTGATGCTGAGTGACAGGACATCAGTCTTAACGGTGATCGTTTGGCCCTGACCGCTAGCCGGCACGCCGGAAGAGGCGGCATCACCCGCTGCGCTGCTTGTGTTCTGCGTGGTCTGAGTCTGCTGTGGCTGCGGAGCGTGGTCCGTCTGCCAGGCTTGCCAGATCATAAAAGACACGAACAGAAAAGCGATGAGAAAGAGATTGCGTTGCGAATCCATCGTTAATGTTCTCTGGTATCAAAGGTTTTTGGCGGCACAGGATCGTCACCACCCGGGTTCAAAGGGTGGCATTTTAATACGCGTTTAATCGTCAACCAACTGCCTTTTACAACACCAAAGCGCCGTAAGGCCTCAATCCCATACTGCGAACAGGTGGGATGGAACCGACAATGAGGTCCCAGCAGTGGGCTGATGGCGCGTTGATAAACGCGTATCAGGGCGATCAGGAGCCGCGAGCCAGGCGACAGTGACGACGCCATAATTTCTCCAACGCTTCCGTTAACGCACGGTTATCGAGGTCAGCAATCCCTTTTTTCGCCACGATGACAAAATCCATCGCGGGCAGTTCATGTTGACGCAGACGAAAGCTTTCGCGGGTCAATCGCTTGATCCGGTTGCGTTCATGGGCGCGTTTAACATGTTTTTTAGCGACGGTAAGACCGATGCGGGGATGCCCCAGCGAGTTAAGTCGGCCGAGGATGGTAATTTGCGGCGTACCGGCTCTTTGTGGCTGCTGGAAGACGAAAGTGAAATGAGTGGGAGTTAACAAACGTAACTCCCTGGGAAATGCGAGCTTAACCACTAGGGTTAGCTTTATTACTTAGAAACGGTCAAACGAGCACGGCCTTTAGCACGACGACGTGCCAGAACCTGACGACCATTTTTTGTTGCCATACGAGCACGGAAACCGTGTGAACGGTTGCGCTTCAGTACGGACGGTTGAAAAGTGCGTTTCATGGCGATTTCTACCTAAACTTGAAAATTTTCACTGGGTGACGCGTTTTCGGGCCAGTAAATCGACCAACGCCTCAATGTGTCTTTAATAAAGAGGCGGGATTGTAATAATTGTACAGTCCAGAGTCAATTTACTTCGCTGGTCGCGGCACCTGGAAACCCAGATACAGCCCGCTGATTCCGGGCATCAAGGCTTCACGCAATAATGCCGGGTGGGGAATTATACGGGCTATAGGGTAAAGCGCAAGGATCGCGCAGGATCTTCTTGCGATCAATTTGCAGATTTATTGCGCGGAAACGAGAGGCGACCAGAAAAATTGCAGCTTTCAGCCAGATCCCCGCTCGTTTTTTCCGCAGAAAGCGTAAACTCATTAGCGCTTCTGTAGCCTGTGGATAAATTGGATCAAAACTGTGTAGAAAGGGAAGATCTCTGTGTCGCTTTACGCTATGATCCGCCCTTCCGCTGACGATCCTCAAATGCGATCGCCAGGGATGACTACCGCGGATAGCGGTCGCAGGCGCTTTCTGATCGCCTGTGTCAAAAAAGACAGTTTCTATTATTAGCGCCTGAAATTCTTATCGATTTTGTACGAGTGGAGTCCGCCGTGTCACTTACGCTTTGGCAACAGTGTCTTGCCCGTTTGCAGGATGAGCTTCCTGCCACCGAATTCAGCATGTGGATTCGTCCGCTGCAGGCTGAATTAAACGACAATACGCTGACCTTGTATGCACCAAATCGGTTTGTACTCGACTGGGTTCGGGATAAATATCTCAATAGTATCAATGGGCTGCTGAATGAATTCTGCGGTGCGAATGTGCCGTTGCTGCGTTTTGAAGTAGGCACTCGCCCGGCTGCTCAGGTGGCAGCCAGCCAGCCCGCGATGGCGACGTACAGCACCCCGGCGCCGGTTGAAAGCCGTCCCGCTCCGGCGCAAATTCTGCGCCCAAGTTGGGATTCCGTGCCTGCGCCAGCGGATGTCACCTACCGTTCCAATGTGAATAACCGCCATAACTTCGACAACTTCGTTGAAGGTAAATCTAACCAACTGGCGCGCGCGGCGGCACGTCAGGTGGCGGATAACCCAGGCGGCGCTTACAACCCGCTTTTCCTTTATGGCGGCACTGGTTTAGGTAAAACCCACCTTTTACATGCGGTTGGTAATGGCATTATTGCGCGCAAGCCCAATGCCAAAGTGGTTTACATGCACTCTGAGCGTTTTGTGCAGGACATGGTTAAAGCACTGCAAAATAACGCGATTGAAGAGTTTAAGCGCTATTACCGCTCTGTCGATGCGTTGCTGATCGATGACATCCAATTCTTTGCCAACAAAGAGCGCTCACAGGAAGAGTTTTTCCATACCTTCAATGCGCTGTTGGAAGGTAATCAACAGATCATTCTGACGTCGGATCGCTATCCTAAAGAGATCAACGGCGTAGAAGATCGTCTGAAATCGCGCTTTGGCTGGGGATTGACCGTCGCGATCGAGCCTCCCGAGCTGGAAACACGCGTTGCGATCCTGATGAAGAAAGCGGACGAAAATGATATTCGCCTGCCAGGTGAAGTCGCCTTCTTTATTGCTAAGCGTCTGCGTTCGAATGTGCGTGAGTTAGAAGGGGCGCTGAACCGCGTCATCGCCAATGCCAATTTTACTGGCCGCGCGATTACCATCGATTTCGTCCGTGAAGCGCTGCGTGATTTATTAGCGCTGCAGGAAAAGCTGGTCACCATCGACAACATTCAGAAGACGGTGGCCGAGTACTACAAAATTAAAGTGGCGGATTTACTGTCGAAGCGCCGTTCGCGCTCGGTGGCACGTCCGCGTCAGATGGCGATGGCAATGGCGAAAGAGCTGACTAACCATAGCCTGCCAGAAATTGGTGATGCGTTTGGTGGGCGTGACCATACCACCGTGCTCCACGCCTGCCGTAAAATCGAGCAGTTGCGTGAAGAGAGCCACGACATCAAAGAAGATTTCTCTAACCTAATTCGAACCCTATCTTCCTGACGCATATGAAATTTATTGTAGAACGTGAGCAGTTGCTGAAACCACTGCAACAGGTTAGCGGCCCACTGGGTGGACGCCCGACCTTACCGATCCTCGGAAATTTACTGTTGCAGGTGAGTGAAGGCGTACTGCGTCTGACCGGCACCGATTTAGAAATGGAGATGGTGGCTCGCGTTGCCCTGACGCAGCCCCACGAGCCCGGCGCCACTACGGTGCCAGCGCGTAAATTCCTCGATATTTGCCGCGGTTTGCCGGAAGGGGCTGAAATCAGCCTGACGCTGGAAGGTGACAGAATGCTGGTGCGTTCTGGCCGCAGCCGTTTCTCTTTATCGACGCTGCCCGCCAGTGACTTCCCGAATCTGGATGACTGGCAGAGTGAGGTGGAATTCACCTTACCGCAGGCGACGTTGAAACGTTTGATCGAAGCCACTCAGTTCTCGATGGCGCATCAGGATGTGCGTTACTACCTTAACGGCATGCTGTTTGAAACCGAAGGTGAAGAGCTGCGCACGGTCGCCACTGATGGTCACCGTTTGGCGGTATGTTCGATGCCGATTGGTCAGGCGTTGCCGAACCATTCGGTTATCGTCCCACGTAAGGGTGTGATTGAGCTGGTGCGTTTGCTGGACGGTGGCGAAACGCCACTGCAAGTGCAGATTGGTAGCAGCAACATTCGTGCTCACGTGGGTGACTTTATCTTCACATCCAAGCTGGTTGATGGCCGTTTCCCGGATTATCGCCGCGTATTGCCGAAGAATCCGGATAAAGTGCTGGAAGCGGGCTGCGATCTGTTGAAGCAGGCATTCGCTCGCGCGGCGATTCTCTCCAATGAGAAATTCCGCGGTGTTCGCATCTATATCACCGAAAATCAACTCAAAATCACCGCGAATAACCCTGAACAGGAAGAAGCGGAAGAGATGCTGGATGTGTCATACAGCGGCACCGAGCTGGAGATTGGTTTTAACGTCAGTTACGTGCTGGATGTGCTGAATGCATTGAAGTGCGAGAACGTGCGTTTGCTGCTGACGGATGGGGTTTCGAGCGTGCAGATTGAAGATGTCGCCAGCCCAGCCGCGGCATACGTAGTCATGCCCATGCGCTTGTAGTAGAACATATCGGCCTGGCTTGCTTGCCATTCTGGTCCCGGGCAGTGCTCGTCCCTGGTCACATACTTCAGTATGCTCCCAGGGCCTGCGCGCTGGCCGTGACCAGACTGCCTGCGCCGCCGACGGCCTGGATTGTTAATGTTAGGCAACCCCCTTCTGGTTGGAATGATTCATGGCTTTAACCCGCCTCCTTATTAAAGATTTCCGAAATATTGAGCAGGCCGATCTGACGTTGGCGCCGGGCTTTAATTTTCTCGTGGGCGCTAACGGCAGTGGAAAAACCAGCGTGCTGGAGGCGATCTATACCTTGGGGCATGGCCGAGCGTTTCGCAGTTTGCAGGCCGGGCGTGTGATTCGTCACGATCAGGATGCGTTTGTCCTGCATGGTCGAATCGAAGGCAGTGAGCGTGAGTTGGCGGTGGGGCTGACCAAAAATCGTGCCGGTGACAGCAAGGTGCGTATCGACGGCAGTGATGGCCACAAAGTCGCTGAACTGGCGCAGTTACTGCCGATGCAGTTGATTACGCCCGAAGGGTTTACTTTGCTCAACGGCGGCCCCAAATACCGTAGAGCCTACATTGACTGGGGTTGCTTCCACTCTGCGCCCGGTTTTTTCAATGCGTGGAACAACTTGCGACGCTTGATGAAACAGCGCAATGCGGCGCTGCGTCAGGCCTCTCGCTACAGCCAGATTCGCCCGTGGGATCAAGAATTAGTGCCATTGGCCGAGCAAATCAGCCAATGGCGCGCCGAATACAGTGCGGCGATCGCTAAAGAGATCATCGCCACCTGTGGTCAGTTTTTACCGGAGTTTGAGCTGTCGTTTTCGTTCCAGCGCGGCTGGGATAAAGAGAGCGATTACGCCGAACTCCTGGAACGCAATTTCGAGCGCGATCGTGCGCTCACCTATACCGCCAGCGGCCCGCACAAAGCGGATTTTCGCATTCGTGCAGAGGGTACGCCGGTAGAAGATTTACTCTCACGCGGTCAATTAAAGCTGCTGATGTGTGCACTGCGCCTGGCGCAGGGGGAATATCTGACGCGCAGCAGCGGACGTCGTTGTTTGTACCTGATTGATGACTTTGCCTCGGAGCTGGATGACACCCGTCGTCGTTTGCTGGCCGAGCGCCTGAAAGCCACGCAGGCTCAGGTATTTGTCAGTGCCATTGGTGTCGAACATGTAATCGACATGAGTGACGAAAAGGGCAAGATGTTCCGCGTGGAACAGGGTAAAATAGCGGTTCAACCTGAAGATTAAATGAGCGAGAAACGTTGATGTCGAATTCTTATGACTCCTCAAGTATCAAAGTTCTTAAAGGGCTTGATGCGGTACGCAAACGCCCGGGCATGTACATCGGCGATACGGATGACGGCACCGGTCTGCATCACATGGTATTCGAGGTCGTGGATAACGCAATCGACGAAGCGCTCGCCGGTCACTGTAGTGACATCGTTGTCACCATCCATGCAGATAATTCCGTTTCTGTTCAGGATGATGGCCGTGGTATTCCGACAGGCATTCACCCGGAAGAGGGGGTGTCTGCGGCGGAAGTGATCATGACCGTCCTGCACGCCGGCGGTAAGTTCGACGACAACTCGTACAAAGTATCCGGTGGTCTGCACGGCGTAGGCGTCTCAGTGGTCAACGCCCTGTCCCAGAAGCTGGAGCTGACCATCCGTCGCGAAGGCAAAGTGCATCAGCAAATTTATCAGCACGGCGTGCCACAGGCACCGCTGGCCGTATCCGGTGATACTGACGCAACCGGTACCCGTGTACGCTTCTGGCCGAGCTACGAAACCTTCACCAACGTGGTGGAGTTTGAGTACGACATCCTGGCGAAACGCCTGCGCGAATTGTCGTTCCTGAACTCTGGCGTTTCAATTCGTCTGGAAGACAAGCGTGACGGCAAGGCTGACCACTTCCATTACGAAGGTGGTATCAAGGCATTCGTTGAGTATCTCAACAAGAACAAAACCCCGATTCACCCCACTGTGTTCTATTTCTCTAACGAGAAAGATGGCATTGGCGTGGAAGTGGCGTTGCAGTGGAATGATGGCTTCCAGGAAAACATTTACTGCTTCACCAACAACATTCCACAGCGTGATGGCGGTACGCACCTGGCCGGTTTCCGTGCTGCGATGACGCGTACGTTGAACGCTTACATGGATAAAGAAGGCTACAGCAAAAAAGCCAAAGTCAGCGCAACCGGCGATGATGCGCGTGAAGGTCTGATTGCTGTGGTATCGGTGAAAGTGCCAGATCCGAAGTTCTCCTCACAGACCAAGGACAAGCTGGTTTCTTCTGAAGTGAAATCTGCAGTTGAACAGCAGATGAACGAGCTGTTGAGCGAATACCTGCTGGAGAACCCATCAGACGCTAAAATCGTGGTCGGCAAAATTATCGATGCCGCACGTGCGCGTGAAGCGGCACGCCGTGCGCGTGAAATGACACGTCGTAAAGGCGCGCTGGATCTGGCAGGTCTGCCAGGCAAACTGGCTGATTGCCAGGAACGCGACCCTGCACTGTCTGAAATCTACTTAGTGGAAGGGGACTCAGCGGGCGGCTCTGCGAAGCAGGGACGTAACCGTAAGAACCAGGCGATTCTTCCGCTGAAGGGTAAAATCCTGAACGTGGAGAAAGCGCGTTTCGACAAGATGCTCTCTTCACAGGAAGTGGCGACCCTGATCACCGCACTCGGTTGTGGTATCGGTCGTGACGAATACAACCCGGACAAACTGCGTTATCACAGCATTATCATCATGACCGATGCGGACGTCGATGGCTCGCACATCCGTACGCTGCTGTTGACCTTCTTCTATCGTCAGATGCCGGAAATTGTCGAGCGTGGTCATGTCTACATTGCTCAGCCTCCACTGTATAAAGTGAAGAAAGGCAAGCAAGAACAGTACATTAAAGATGATGAAGCGATGGACCAGTACCAGATCGCTATCGCACTGGACGGTGCAACGCTGCACACCAATGCCAGCGCACCGGCACTGGGCGGCCAGCCGCTGGAAAACCTGGTGGGTGATTTCAACAGCAACCAGCGCATGATTAAACGCATGGAGCGCCGTTTCCCATCGGCGATGCTGCGCGGCCTGATCTATCATCCAACCTTGAGCGACCTCAGTGATGAAGCCGCCGTTAAAAGTTGGATTGATGGTTTAGTTGCTTACCTGACTGAACGTGAAGCGCATGGCAGCAGCTATATGGCCCACGTGCGTGCTAATCGCGAGCAGAACCTGTTCGAGCCGGTGTTGCGTGTGCGTACTCACGGTGTGGATACAGATTACCCAATGGACAGCGAGTTCATTGATGGACCGGAATATCGCAAAATCTGTGGTCTGGGCGAGCAACTGCGCGGCCTGATCGAAGAAGATGCGTTTATTGAACGTGGCGATCGCCGTCAGCCAGTCACCAGCTTCGAGCAGGCGATTGAGTGGCTGGTGAAAGAGTCGCGCCGTGGTCTGTCAGTACAGCGCTATAAAGGACTGGGCGAGATGAACCCAGAGCAGCTATGGGAAACCACCATGGACCCTGACAGCCGCCGCATGCTGCGCGTCACCATTAAAGACGCCATCGCTGCTGACCAGCTGTTCACCACGCTGATGGGCGATGCGGTTGAACCGCGCCGCGCCTTCATTGAAGAGAATGCGCTGAAAGCGGCCAATATCGATATCTGATGTGACTCAACCCTTCCCAAGCGGGAAGGGTTTTTTTATTCGTTCTGTTTATACCCGAATAGTCCTACCCACGGATCCATCTGGCATTTCAATCAGTAAACTCAGTTTGCCACCCATCGCCTCAATGTAACGTTTGATGGTGATTAGGCGTTGGTCAGCGCCACCTTGTTCAATCTGCGTGATACGGGGTTGCTTCACTCCCATCGCTTCAGCAACTGTCTTTTGAGAGAGTTCAAGCTCCTCACGCAACAGCTGAAGCCCGGTTTCGAGGATCAGTTCATCTGCCATTTGCTGGATATCAGCACGTTCAGAGGCCGAGAATTCATCCTTCAAGAAATCATTTAATTCAGTCATTTTTTTTACCTTCCAGAGATGAATTTTCTCAGTTTGACCGTTTTCATCATGCAATATATTTATAAGCAATAGCTTATATAATCAAGCCGACAGCTTTTTGTAAAACACCAAACTGTCTAACTGGAAGCGACTTAGCATAGGTTCAGTGCCGTCCTCTGTCGATTAACTGGTCAATGTGAGCTGAATCGCGCTAGCATTAAACAAACTCTGACTTAACCGAGGATGTTATGGCGATAAAATTGATTGCGATCGATATGGACGGCACGCTGCTCAACCCGCAGCACGAGGTCACGGCAGCAGTGAAATCAGCGATTAGCCGCGCGCGCGACAAAGGGGTGTCCATTGTGCTGGCGACCGGTCGTCCGTTCGTGGGCGTCGAGCGCTATCTGATGGAACTTGATATGCAGCAGCCCGGCCAGTATTGCATCAGCAACAACGGTGCGCTGGTGCACAGTGCGGATAACGGCGATGTGGTCGCGGAAAAGACCTTAAATTTTGATGACTTCCTCTACCTGGAACAGCTGGCGCGTGACCTCGGCGTGCATTTCCAGGCATTCGATAAATCCTTCCTTTATACGCCGAACAAAGACATCAGCGAATACACCATCCATGAAGCCAGCCTGACCGGTATTCCGGTGCGTTACCGCGCGGTAGAAGAGATGGACCCGGCCACGCGTTTCCCGAAACTGATGATGATCGACAAGCCACACTTGCTGGATAAAGCGATTGCGGGTCTGCCGTCGCGTGCTCGTGACAGCTACACCATTCTGAAAAGCGCGCCTTACTACCTGGAAATCCTCAATCCGCTGGTTAACAAAGGCTACGGCGTGAAAATGCTGGCGGACAAACTGGGCCTGCAGCAGTCGGAAGTGATGGCGATTGGCGATCAGGAGAATGACCTGGCGATGATCGAATATGCCGGAACCGGTGTGGCGATGGGCAATGCCATTGATTCGGTTAAAAATATCGCGCAGTTTATCACCAAAACCAATATGGAAGATGGCGTAGCGCACGCCATCGAAGAGTTAGTGCTGTAATCCTTTCCTTTGCGGACGGCGTGCTGCTGTCCGCACTTCTGCCTGAACCTTCCTTCGCTCCTGGTCGCCATAAATGGCAATCCTACATTGATCGCGCACTCGTTCATGCGCTTGAATTGTCTGTTTTGTGATCCAGATTGTAGTACAACTTTAGTTGTTAGTACTACAATCTGCGTCGCAGACCCAGGCGTTTGTTAGGTTTCACACCGCGAAAGCAGTAATCTGATGGGCTACCGCCTTTCATTGAATGGAACATCATGACGCAAGAACAATTAAGTAAAACCGAGCGCATCATCCTGACGCTGGGTGAAGAGATTGTCGCAGGGAAGTTTGTGCCGGGGGCCGCGTTGCCTGCCGAAGCGGAGTTGTGTGAGCGCTTTGGCACCTCACGCAACATTATTCGCGAGGTGTTTCGCTCGCTAATGGCCAAGCGGTTAATGGAGATGAAACGCTATCGTGGCGCGTTTGTTACCCCGCGCAATCAGTGGAATTACCTGGATAGCGATGTACTGCAATGGGCACTGGCGCACGATCAGGACCCGCGTCTGATTGCTGCCATGAGTGAAGTGCGTGTGCTGGTGGAGCCACAGATTGCGCGCTGGTCGGCGGAACGCGCCACCTCAACCGATTTGGCGGCGATTGAGCAGGCCTACAACGATATGGTTGCCCATCATCTCGATCGAGAAGCTTTTAATGAGGCGGATATTCGTTATCACGAAGCGGTACTGGCTTCGGTGCACAATCCGGTATTGCAGCAGCTTAACGTAGCGATCAGCCAGTTACAGAAAGCGGTGTTTGCGAAAACCTACATGGCGGATGCTGGCAACATGCCGCGCACCCTGGCCGAACATAAAGCGCTATTTGATGCCATCCGACATCAGGATGGTGATGCAGCGGAGCAAGCGGCAAAAGCGATGATCGCTAGCTCCACGGCTCGACTCAAGGAGATTTTGTGAGCAGCTATATCGCGATTGACTGGGGTTCAACCAACTTGCGTGCCTGGCATTATCAGCAAGGCAGCTGTGTGGATGAACGTCGCTCGGAAGCGGGTGTGACACGCCTTGGCGGACGCACGCCGGCTGAAGTCTTTGCCCAGATTACCGACGGTTGGCCCGTCAACGATGTGCCGGTGGTGATGGCTGGGATGGTTGGCAGCAATGCCGGATGGCTTTCCGTTCCTTATCTGGCTTGTCCGGTAGCGCTGGATCAACTGAGTAGCCGCCTGACGCGCGTCGAAGATAAAGCGTGGATCGTGCCGGGATTGAGCGTCGAACGTGATGACAACTACAACGTGATGCGCGGTGAAGAGACGCAGCTGTTAGGCGCAATGGCGCTGCAACCTGCGCAACGCTATGTGATGCCAGGCACGCACGCCAAATGGGTCGAGGTCGAGCAAAACGGCGTGCGTGATTTTCGCACCGTCATGACGGGTGAGCTTCATCATTTGCTGTTGAACCAGTCCCTGATTGGCGCCGGTTTACCTGAGCAGGAAGCCAGCCCGGTTGCCTTCAATGAAGGGTTGCAGGTGGGCAGTCACGACGCATCGATTCTCGCCAGACTGTTTGAGGTGCGTGCATCTCATGTGCTGGGCGCGCGCGATCGTCGCCATATCAGCGACTTTTTGTCTGGCTTGTTGATTGGTCACGAGGTCGCGTTGATGACGCAGAAAGCAGCCAGCAGTCAACCGGTCATCATTATTGCCAGCAGTGGGCTGGCGCAGCGATATCAACAGGCGTTGCAGTTTATCGGCGTGGATTCAGTCACCCTGGAAGGCGACCGCGCGTTCCAGCATGGAATAAGGAGTATTGCAGATGACCTGGCAAACTAAATTACCGTTGATAGCCATTCTGCGCGGCATCACCCCGGATGAAGCCGAAGCCCATGTGGGGGCGCTGATTGAATCCGGATTCGACGCCATCGAAATCCCGCTCAATTCCCCGCAATGGGAAAAAAGTATCGGCGCGATGGTGCAGACCTTCGGTGATAAAGCGCTAATTGGTGCCGGAACGGTGCTGAATCCGGCTCAGGTCGATGTCCTGAGCACGCTGAACAGCAAGCTGGTGGTGACACCCAATACCGATGCGGCGGTGATCCGCCAGGCCGTCGCCAAAGGCATGACGGTGGCCGCCGGTTGTGCCACTGCCACCGAAGCTTTCGCGGCACTGCAAGCCGGTGCGCAGGCGCTGAAAATCTTCCCGTCATCCGCCTTTGGCCCCGCTTACATCAAGGCGTTAAAAGCGGTGCTTCCGCCAGAGGTACCGGTGTTTGCGGTAGGTGGCGTGACGCCGGAAAACCTACATGAATTTATCGCCGCAGGGTGCATTGGTGCAGGGTTAGGCAGCGATCTCTATCGCGCGGGCCAACCGCTGTCGCGCACTGTGGAGCAGGCTCGCGCATTTATTGCTGCATATAAGGACGCTGTTAAATGAAAATTACCAAACTGACCACCTATCGGCTGCCGCCGCGCTGGATGTTCCTGAAAATTGAGACCGATGAAGGCATTGTCGGTTGGGGCGAGCCGGTGATTGAAGGGCGCGCACGCAGTGTGGAAGCGGCGGTGCATGAACTGTCGGAATATTTGATTGGCCAAGACCCGGCGCGCATCAACGATTTATGGCAGGTGATGTATCGTGGTGGCTTCTATCGCGGCGGCCCGATTCTGATGAGTGCTATCGCCGGAATTGACCAGGCATTGTGGGATATTAAAGGCAAAGCGCTGGGTGTGCCGGTGTATCAGTTGCTGGGTGGTCTGGTGCGTGACAGCATCAAAGCTTACAGCTGGGTGGGGGGCGATCGACCTGAAGAGGTGGTGGACGGCATCAAAAAGCTGCGTTCCATTGGCTTCGACACCTTCAAACTCAATGGCTGTGAAGAGATGGGTATCATCGATAACTCACGCAAAGTCGATGCCGCAGTGAACACCGTGGCGCAGATCCGCGAAGCCTTCGGTAACCAGATTGAGTTCGGCCTCGATTTCCACGGGCGTGTCAGTGCGCCAATGGCCAAAGTGCTGATCAAAGAGCTGGAACCTTATCGCCCGCTGTTTATTGAAGAGCCGGTGCTGGCGGAACAAGCGGAATATTATCCGCGTCTGGCGGCGCAAACCCATATCCCGATTGCGGCGGGCGAACGTATGTTCTCGCGCTTCGAGTTTAAACGCGTGCTGGAAGCGGGTGGCCTGGCGATTCTGCAACCGGATCTGTCGCATGCCGGGGGTATTACCGAGTGCTACAAGATTGCCGCGATGGCCGAATCCTACGATGTCGCGCTGGCTCCGCACTGCCCATTAGGTCCGATTGCGCTGGCGGCCTGCCTGCATGTGGATTTCGTGTCTCGCAATGCGGTGTTCCAGGAGCAGAGCATGGGCATTCACTATAATCAGGGTGCTGAGTTGCTGGATTACGTCATCAATAAAGATGACTTCAAAATGGACGATGGTCACTTCTATCCTCTGAATAAACCAGGCCTCGGCGTGGAAATTAATGAAGAGCTGGTGATTGAACGCAGTAAAAATGCGCCAGACTGGCGTAACCCATTATGGCGTTTCCCAGATGGCTCGGTGGCTGAATGGTAATACCCGTCATGCTTAACGCTGAAGGTTGAATTATTTAGAGTATAAGAATTTATAAAATCTTTTAGATAAAGATATGCCATTGAAATAAAGCATAGGGCCTCGCTCACCCTTTTTTCTGGCACCAACATTAACCGCTAACACGGTTTTACTTACCCCTATACCCGTCGCGGCGCGATTTATCGCGCATCATTCAAGGATGTGCAATGTATTGCGCCGCGACATTAACGGAGAAACACCATGGATCTCTCTGCTGTTCAGGCTAAACCGACGCGGCGTCGCTATATTACGTTGCTGATGATTTTTATTACGGTGGTGATTTGCTACGTCGATCGTGCCAATTTAGCCGTTGCCTCTGCGCATATTCAGGAAGAGTTTGGCATCAGCAAAGCGGAAATGGGTTATGTGTTTTCTGCCTTTGCCTGGTTATATACCTTGTGCCAGATTCCCGGCGGTTGGTTCCTCGATCGCGTGGGTTCACGCTTGACCTATTTTATTGCCATTTTCGGTTGGTCTGTTGCGACCTTATTCCAGGGCTTTGCCAGCGGATTATTATCGCTGATTGGATTACGTGCCATTACCGGCGTATTTGAGGCCCCGGCTTTCCCGACCAATAACCGTCTGGTCACCAGCTGGTTCCCGGAGCAGGAGCGCGCATCAGCAGTAGGTTTTTACACCTCAGGACAGTTTGTCGGCCTCGCGTTTTTAACGCCGTTGCTGATCTGGATTCAGGAGTTGCTGAGCTGGCACTGGGTATTCATTATCACGGGTGGCATCGGCATTATCTGGTCACTGGTGTGGATCAAGGTGTATCAGGCACCCAGTCAAAGTAAAGGCATCAACCAGGCTGAAATGGATTACATCCGTGAAGGTGGGGCGATGGTGGATGGCGATGCGCCCGCAGCGAAAAAAACGCGCACCAAACTGACGGCCGCTGACTGGAAACTGGTGTTTCACCGTAAGCTGTGTGGTGTATACCTCGGCCAGTTCGCCGTAACCTCCACGCTGTGGTTCTTCCTGACCTGGTTCCCGAACTACCTGACGCAGGAAAAACACATTTCTGCCCTGACAGCCGGCTTTATGACCACCGTGCCGTTCCTGGCTGCCTTTGTCGGTGTGATTCTGTCTGGCATCGTGGCGGACCGGCTGGTGCGCAGTGGTCGTTCGCTCGGCTTTGCACGTAAAACCCCAATCATCTGCGGATTGCTGATCTCCACCTGCATCATGGGTGCGAACTACACCAACGATCCGGTATGGATTATGACGCTGATGGCGATCGCCTTCTTCGGTAACGGCTTTGCTTCCATCACCTGGTCGCTGGTGTCATCGCTCGCTCCGGTGCGGCTGATTGGGTTAACCGGGGGGATGTTCAACTTTATCGGCGGATTGGGTGGCATCACGGTGCCGCTGGTAGTGGGTTATCTGGCGCAGGATTACGGCTTTGCGCCTGCACTGGTGTACATCTCTGCTGTCGCATTGATCGGTGCGCTGTCGTACATTCTGCTGGTGGGGGATGTGAAGCGCGTGGGTTAATAACGCGCGATGAATCGCGCCGCTACGGCGGGAGTAGCGGCGCGCCTGATGACGACCGATGGTGAAGGCCGCACCCTACAAGATATTGGCGTACGTGAGCGATTTGTAGCGGCGCAATTCATTGCGCGGTCTGTTAGCAAATTATTGCGCTATGCCTGCTGCACCTCATCCCATATTCGCGTACTTTGTTCGGCAACAGTTGGATGTAAGGTTGCCTCATGTCAGAAAAACAACTCACCTTTGCACAGCGTCATCATCAGCTCACCAATATCAACGTCTGGACTGCCGACAGCCAGTGGCTGGCCTTTGACGTACGGCCCTCCGGTGCATCATTTACCAGCTTAACCATCGAGCGCGTCAACGTAGTGAATGGCGCGGTAGAAGTGCTGTATCAGGCACGCAATGGGGCACACGTCGGTGTGGTGACGGTCAGCCCGGATCTGCCACCGCGCTATGTCTGCATTCATGGCCCTGAACATCCCGATGCGCACTGGCACTACGATTTCCATCATCGCCGAGGCGTCATTGTGCAGCAGGGCAATGCCGAAAATCTCGATGCCTGTGATATCACCGCACCCTTCACGCCAGGCGCTTTGCGCGGCGGTTCCCATGTTCATGTGTTTAGCCCTGATGGATCGCGCCTCAGCTTCACTTACAACGATCACGTGATGCATGAGAAAGATGCGCGTGAAGACCTGCGCAACGTGGGCGTTGCCGTGCCGCTGCATCCGGTATGCCCACCCAAACAGCACCCACGTGAATATGATGGCAGTCATTACTGCGTGCTGGTGAGCCAGACCACGCGCGATCCCCTGCCGGGCAGCGATCACATCGATCGTGCTTATGAAGAGTGCTGGATTGGCGATCGCGGCTATCAGAAAGCGGATGGCAGCTGGCAGCGCTGGGCGCTGGCCTTTATTGGCGATACGCGTGCCGCTAATGGCGACAAAGTGCCAGAGGTGTTTGTGGTGGATCTGCCAGAGGCATCAGGCGATTACGCTAAAGCAGGCTCGGCGCCGTTGCAGGGCACCACAGACACGCTACCTGCGCCACCGGCGGGGGTGCAGCAGCGGCGCATCACTCACAGCAAAGGGCTGGCATTACAGCCACGCCACTGGCTGCGTGCCGCTCCCGATGGCAGTGCGATTGCCTTCTTGCTGGCAGACGATGCGGGCGTTGTGCAGCTGTGGAGTGTGTCACCCAATGGCGGCACACCGCGCCAAATCACGCAGTTGAGCAGCAGCATTCAGTCTGCTTTTAGCTGGCAACCCTCTGGTGAAGCTATCACTTTTATCTGTGATAACAGCGTCATGCGTTGTGAAGTGGCGACAGGCCAGTGCACACGCTTAACCGCACGCAGCGCGCAGCCGCCATCAGGTGATGCTGTGGTCTGGTCACCCGATGGGAAGCAGATCGCGTATATGCGAGAAGTTGAAGGCTGGCGACAGCTGTTCTGCGTCAGTGCGACGTCGGCGGCATAGACGCTGCCGTCGCCAGGCTGGCCTCGGTGCCAGCCATTTTTTCACTCTGCAGCACACGCTCATGCGCTGAATCATGGTCAGTGCGGAAGTAATCCCACGGCAAAAGGACGGTATCCAGCACGGCGGAGAAGGGCAGATCGATGGCGGCCAGTGGCTTGATCACCCAACTGGTATTGTCATCGGCAATTAAGTCCGCACTGGCACGTGTGCCGGGATAATAGCCCTGACTGGCGCCCGTGTGAGACATGACGCTGGAGCAACCTGAGGTAGTCAAAACACCGCAGACCAGCAAGCCTGTCAGTGGAAAGCATTTCATCATTTTCATCATCATCATCCCTACAGCCAGGTCTCTGGCTGGAGTGTGTCTCTTGTTGGCAGCATGGCTCTATGGCGATGTCGTGTCAGACAAGGGAAGAACTCCTGAGTGTATGCTATTTCGACAGAATTGCTGCAAAAAAATACCGATGCCCCTTGAAAGCTCCCTCAGCGCACCCATTTTTACACTACGGTCGTGCTGCTGTCGCCGATAGGGACAGCCGCAGGCCACACAACCTGTCCATGGTGGAAGGTTGCCAAAACTTGCTGATTTTCAGGAGTCTTTTTATGCGTAACTTTGATCTCTCTCCGCTTTATCGTTCGGCTATTGGTTTCGACCGTTTGTTTAGCCTGCTTGAGTCCAATCAAAACCAGGCCAATGGTGGCTATCCTCCGTATAACGTCGAGTTGGTGGATGAAAACCACTACCGCATCACCATTGCCGTCGCGGGCTTTGCTCAGAGTGAACTGGACATCACGGCGCACGATAATGTGCTGGTGATCCGCGGGGCACATGCAGAAGAGCAACAGGAACGTAAGTACCTGTATCAGGGCATCGCTGAGCGTAACTTTGAGCGTAAATTCCAGCTGGCAGACCACATTGTAGTGCGCGATGCGCGCCTCGAACTGGGTCTTTTAAGCATCGATCTGGAACGCATCGTCCCGGAAGAGGCGAAACCGCGTCGGATTGAAATCCTGAATTAATCACCGATAACGCGAAGGGCGGCCCTCAGGCCGCCCACATGTTTTCCGTCAGGTCCGCACCCATAATCGTTGACTTACCATCCCGCCAAATACGTTCACCAGCAGGCCGAGAATGATCACTAATGCCCCGATGATCTCCTGCGGGGAGAGGGTTTCGTCGAGCACCAACGCCGCACTGAGAATGCCCACCACTGGCACAAGCAATGAGAGCGGTGCAACGCGCCAGGTTTCATAACGGCTGAGCAGGTTACCCCAAATCGCATAACCAACAATGGTGGCCACAAAAGCGAGATAAATCAGCGCCAGCACCGTCTGCAATGAGATGTTGAGCAGGCTGGTGACGATCTCCGCTTCTCCATCAAACCACCAGGAGCAGGCGAAAAAGGGCACTACCGGCACCAGCGCACTCCATACCACCAGAGACATCACCGGTACATTGCGATTACGCAAAATGATTTTGTTGGTGATATTGCCCAAACCCCATGAGAGCGCCGCCGCTAAGGTCAGCATCATGGTGGTCAGGGTAATGCCCGCCGTGGTTTGCCCCTCCATGCCTGCGGTTGCCAGCATAAACATGCCGAGTGTCGCCACGAAAATGCCGGCGATATGGTTCCAGCGCAGCTTTTCTGCCAGAAACAGCGCCCCAAGCAGCAGAGTAAAGAACGCTTGCGCTTGCAACACCAGTGAGGCCAGGCCCGCAGGCATGCCGAGTTTAATGGCGAGGAACAGGAAGGCGAACTGACCAAAGCTGATGGTCATGCCGTACACCACCAGCCAGCGCAGCGGGATCTGCGGCCGCTTAACAAAGAAGATCGCCGGGAAGGCCACTAAGGCAAAGCGCAGCCCCGCCAGCAAGAACGGCGGCATATCGTGCAGACCCAGCTTGATCACCACAAAATTCACCCCCCATGCCACCACCACACACAGCGCTAACATCATATCTTTTACTGACATACAGGTTCCTTACAGCCGCTTCAGGCGGTCGCCGTCACCGGAGTGGCGATGTCTGCACAACAGTCATCACCAACAACACCAAAGAAATCATTCACATTCAGCGCCACAGAGCGCTCCAGCGCCCCGGCGTTAAACCACAAGGTGCCGACATCGCGCAGGCGCGTATCAACCCGCAGCGCCAGTCGGTCATCAAAACTAAACGGAGGGACCGCGCCCATTACACACTCTGTCAGTGCCTGCGCCTGTTCTGGCGCGGCGAAAGTGGATTTCTTGCCGCCAATGGCACGCGCGGCACTTTTGAAATTGATTTTGCAGTCACCCGGCACGATTGCCAGCAGGTAGCGTGCTTCCGCCCCCTCTGGCATGGTGACCTCCAGCACCATCGCTTTGGCCGCTTGATTAAGATCGTTACCGCGAATCGCACTGATCACGTCGGTCTGGCCGATGGCTTCATGCTCCACCACGCGGTAATCGGCGCGATGCTCATCCAGTAGGGCAATCACTTTCTCATAGGTATTCATACTCTTTTCCTCGTCGAAGGCCTGGCGTTAACTCCAGGCAATGGCGTGCTTCATTTTTTTGTCGGTCAGGCCAAAGAAGAAGCCCATGGTGATTCGCGTGTCGCCTTCCACGCGATCAATCTCGTGATAAAACGCCGGGTTAAACAGATAGATATCGCCGCTGCGCGGAGAGAATTCGCACACTTCGCTGTCTTCTACCACGCCGCTTTGATAGCCAAGTTCGCCCTGGGTTTTGAAACGTTCATCAACCGGCTGCCACTTCTTGTTGAAGATGCGCAGTTCACCGCCCGCGTTGCACTCCTGCAAACAGACCACACAGCTCAGCTGATGCAGAATCTGCGTCACCGCCAGACCACTGCCAGCGGCATCGCGCACGATGTTGTCGTTATGCAGTGGATTGGCGACGCCGTTGGCGTGGAAGCGCACGATGGAACCGGCATAGTGGCCCAGATCGGGTTCGCTGGCGGTTTGCAGGCTATCCAGGCGCAATGAATGCTTAACCCAGTTGTAAACCTGGTCGCGCAGGCAGTGCAGTGATGGCGGCAACGCAGGCTGAATATCGCGTAGCTCGGTGAAGTAGTTTTCCGGCTCGCGGGTGTGTTTGGCCAGATAAGGGCCAAGTGTGGTCAGCGCGCCGTTGGGATAGTGCGATACGCGAACCTGCTCGCGGCACTGCTGCAAATCATCCACTACCGCTTCACGCACGTCTGGCGTGAGAAAATTGCGCAACACCAGCAGTGGCACACGAGCGGTGACGATGTCATCCAGCCAGGCGCTTTCGACAAACATCTTCGGATTGATAACGCGTATCTGATTGAAAATGGCCATGCTGATCACTCCCCCAATGGAAATTCATAAAGTTCATGGTTGTGCATACGACGCCAGTCAGACGCCGCGCCCAGTGCTGGAATAGGTTCAGAAGCGATAATTGTGGTGTTGTTGTGATGCAGGTGGTGCAGCGTGAAATAGTTGGGATAAGGCGTATCTTCAGGATGCCACTGCCACGCCCAGGCTTTCTCTCGCGTAACGAAAATCGCATTGGCGGCGCTGCCACCTGGTGCGACGCGCGCCATTTTTTCGCGCAGGTAGTCGCGGGTGAAATCGGCTGGCGTGGCCTGTTCGACCATGTACTCAAGGTATTCGGCGGAGTCGAAGCGGGATTCCGCCATGCCAAGCTGGGCATACACCGTGGGCAAAAAACCGTTATGCATCATGTACCACTGTGTGGCGCCACTGGTTCGCCACAGCGGATGAGAGAACTCGATGCCCTGATTTTTGCTCAACGTGGCATGGCGCACATGCACCGCCAGAAAACGGCAGTGGCGCAGGCGATCAACATCAATGCCCGGTAAGGCATCGGCGAAGGTGCCGGTGCCGTGCAGGGTGCGAATGTGCCCCTGTTCCAGCCATAAACAGCCCCAGCCGTTGGGATGCTGCTTAATCGGGCCTTCATGCGTGGCGGTTTCCCCACAACTCATGGCGCGCGCGGCATCCAGCACTGCGGCGGCGTCAAACTGGCCGTGAGCCACAATCATTCTGCACATAGTAAATCTCTCCGTGTGGCTAAGGTCGGCACCGCGAGAATATGGTTGAACACTGCCAACACCTCATCACGGCTGCTGGCGGCGAGACGGAAGGTGGCAAGAATTCCGGCATGGCGGGTGAGATCGGCATACAGCGAAGAGCGGGGCGACACCTCCAGCACCGGCAGATTCAATGGCGGCAGGAGTTGACCGCGCTGATGCTGTGCGATCCAGCGCTCGGCGGCGTCATGCTGGAGACGCTGGCGCAAACGCAAACGTCCAATCGCTAGCGGCTGTGGCGGGAAGTGCAAAGCAGGTAAACCGCGCCCGGCTTCAATCTGGAACGCCACTTCTGCCCAGTTGATGCCGGTAACCTCTTCCACCAGATTCACCACCCCCATGCCCGATAAGCGGAAGCCCATTTCGAGGAAGTGCGGCTCACCGTTCACCATGATGAAGTCGATGTGGAATGCGCCCTGGCGATAGCCAAAGGTTTCGCAGCAGAAACTCATCAGGCTGGCAAACGCGGCAGGCAGCTGTTGCGCTGCCATAGCAACATGGCCGGATTCGTAGAAGCTGATACTGCCTTCCTCATCAATCTGGTGCTCGATCACCTTCTGACAGCAGGTCAGCGCCACCGCATGGCCGTTATCCACCACACCCTGTAGCGAGTATTCATCGCCCGCCAGCCAGCTCTCGACAATAAAGCCGCTAAAGCCGCGTCCGCCGTAGTTCATGGTTTCCACCAGCTTGGCGACGGCGGCATCCAGCTGGCAGGGTTCTTCTACTAACCAGATACCCAGCCCGCCGCCCCCATCAACCGGTTTGATCACGCAGGGGTAGAGCAACGCATCACGCGCGTCACGGATACTGAGCGGCGAGGCGAAGAAGCGGAACTCCGGCTGGGGAAAGCGCGGCCAGGCTTTGCGTAACGCCATGCGCTGCGCATATTTGTCCGGTGGAATAAAACAGGGACCGGCATCCGGCCCGGCCAGCAACTCACGCACGCGACCAGCGCTGGCGTTGTAGGCTTCGAAGCCTGCCAGCACCACCTGAGGGTGTTCCAGTAACCCGGCCCGCAGGCATGCCTGTAACACATCCCACGGATTTTCCGGGCGATCGAGACGCACAATCAGATCGAACGGAAGCTGAAGGCTAAGGCTTTGGTAGTCGACGAAGTCGCCCATCTCTGCCAGCACGGTAAAATAGCCTTCACGTTTCGCCACCGCGCAATAGGGATTTTGTCCGTCACGGGTGGCACCAAGCTGCAGGAAAATCTTTCTCATCGCGTCGCCTTACCGGGTTAACGCCCGGAGATCACTTCCGTAACGATGTCTTGCAAGGCACCGTTGTTGACCTGAATCACGGCTTTATGCGGATCGAAACGCAGCACGCGCGACAGCGCATCACCACGCGTTCCGTCCAGCAAGGTGTTGACCTGTGCGCTGCGCCAGCACTGGCGCATTTGCGCAATCGTCAGACCCGAAAGCCGTTCCAACTGCTGAGCCAGCAGCACGTCATCACTGTCACTGCTGAGCAGCGCACGTACCGCCTGCTCATCTGGTGCATCGGTTAACTGCTGTAACCAGGTGTTGAGCTGGTGGCCCTGCGCGATAAACGGCGAATAGATCATGCACACCAACTGTGTCTCATTCAGACCAAAAGCCTGTTCAGCAAAGCGGGCGGCATGCTCACGTGCCCGTTCTATCGCTGTATCGTCTTGATAACGCGCGGCCATTTCGCTGATCAGCTGCGGTGGGAAATCTTTTTTCTCCATCAAGCCGAGGGCAAAGCGCACATATTCGCGAATGCCTTCGGCGTAGCTGCGCTGCATCAGCGTCTCCGCACGCAGACCGCGAATATGTGCCATTAACGTCGGGTTGCCGCAGTCCGATTCGGAGAAGCTGAACATCAGTTCATCAAAGCGGAAATGCATGAATTCAGTGAGCAGTGCCCAGTGCGCACCGGCTTCATAGGCGGTGTCCTGGTAGATATTGAAGAACAGGGGATCGCGCTCAAGCTGCCAGGTAATGCGATGCGCTGGCGTGACCTGATCGGCACCGTAGATATCGGCAAAATAGCGCTCTGCCACGCCATCCAGCGTTTGCAGGAAACCGCTAAAGCCGCGTGATTTATCCGCCACAGGCGCATCAAAAAGGCGTGACAGGTGGCGTGCCCAGGCGAGGTAGGCGGTCTGCTCCTGTGGGGAATCACCGGTGATGATCACATCGACGCCGCCCGCGTAGTGCGCCGCCAGGCCAAAGGAGTTCACCATGCTGAGGTTGCAGGCGTTGCAGAAGGTGGAACGTGCATCGGCGCGAAAACGGTGGCCATTCATCAGCACATCGTTGCGATTCTGCTGGCGCACGCTGTCGGGCATCGGTAAGTGGCGATCAAAAGCGCGGATCTGCAAGCCATCGGTCACCAGGCACTCGGTAAAATCATCGTTGTGGATGCGCAAAGCGCGGTACACGCGGTCAATATTCTCCATCACGCTGTCATTCATCGCCGCGTGACGGTTAGTGCTGATACGGAGCTGGAAGGTGCTGCCCTGCTGTTGCCAGATCAGCCCCTGAATGTAACGCACATAGGCCACCATGTAGCTGCTGTCTTTTCCGCCGCCATACGCAAGCAGCACGCGGTTGCGAGCAGGATTTTCACTATCGGGTAGGGCATCGAGTAAACGGCGAGAGCAGCGTTGAGCAGAGTCGATAATGGCGGGTGTCAGGTAGCCTTCTATTTCTCTCATCATGGTGGACAGATTATTCATTTTTTGACTTCATCCTTTGGCGATTAAAAACGCGTTTGCCGTGCTGGCGGCAAACCACGGGAAAAGGAAACGCAATGAATGTCTGAAGCTGAATTAACAGATGCAACCTAAAGTACTTTGAATGTAATCTGAGGGATACGCACAGATGTGCACGATATGGGGTGGAACAGATGGCGGCTGGAGCGAGTGAACAGGAGAGTCAGAGTAGTCGTTACCGTCAGATTGCAGAGCAGATAAAACAAGCCATTCACAGCGGATCGCTGCCGCCGGATAGCCGTTTACCTTCAGTGCGTACGCTGGCCACACAGTACAGTGTCAGCATGACCACCGCGTTGAAAACATTACGCACACTGGAGGATGAGCACTACGCTGTGGCGCGTCCTAAGTCCGGTTTTTTTGTCGCGCCGCGTAAGGTGGAAAAGTCACTGCCTGTGCCACTTAACAGCGAACAGCCGCGCGAAGTGGCGCCGCTGGATGAGCAGACCGAACTGCATCTGGCGATGCTGGGCTCCGATTGTCGCGTCAGGCTGGATCTGGCGAACGGCGATATTTCCCTCTATCCGGTGAAGAAAATTGGCCTGCTGATGCGTCAGATGGGTTACAGCAAACCGGCACTGTTGGGTAACACGGTGAAAGGCACCGGCTATGCGCCACTCAAGGCAGAAATTGCCCGACGCGCAGTGGATTATGGCTGCAATATCAGCGCGGATGACATCCTGATCACCAATGGCTGCATCGAAGCCATTTCACTCGCTTTGCGCGCCACCACGCGTCCTGGTGACATCGTGGCGGTGGAGTCACCTTGCTACTTTGTGCTGTTACAGATGCTGCACAACCTCAACCTGCGGGTGATTGAAGTTGAGGCGGGTCCTGAGGGCTACGTTAACGTCGCCAAGCTCACCGCGCTGTTCCAGCGCAAAGCGGTGCAGGCGTATCTCACCATCAACAACATCAATAATCCGCTGGGCAAAAGCATTCCCAACGAGCAGAAGGCCTACATCGCGCGTCAGGCTGATGAAAACGATGTGGTGATTATCGAGGACGATATCTTTGGTGACACCGCGTTTGGCGAGCGGCGTCCGTTCCCGATGCGCGCCTTCAGCCCAAATGCCATTCTGTGTAGCGGCTTTTCAAAAACCGTGGCGCCCGGCATTCGCATTGGCTGGGTGCACAGCAGCAACTACATGCGCAAGATTGCCTCACTGAAGTACACCACCAGCATGGGCACCTCGGTACTTTCACAGGCGGCGATTGCCGAACTGCTGCGCAGTGGCGGCTACGATGCGCACCTGCGCAAACTGCGCCGTGAGCTGAAGAATCAAATCCACCATATGCGCCAGGCAGTACTGCGCTATTTCCCGGCGGGTACGCGCGTGTCGGAACCGGAGGGGGGTTACGTGTTGTGGGTGGAGATGCCGATGCAGGCGTTAAACGTGCGCGCCCTGTTTCTTCAGGCGCGCAATGCGGGGATCGGCATTGCGCCCGGTCACATCTTCGCCACTGACCACCGCTACGATCACTGTTTCCGACTCAACGCCGGCTTCGGCTGGAATGCCGAAGTGGAGGAAGCAATTAAACAGCTGGCACAGTGGTGCCAGCTGTCGTTAACGGCGGATTAGGCAGCCTTCAAATCTTATCCAGCTCTTCCGCCAGAATCTGTACCGCGCGTTCAATCTTCTCCGCATCCGGCACATAGTTCATGCGCATACACTGATGGGTATGCGGCCACTCTTGCTCCAGACCAGGGAAGAAGAAGTGACCTGGCACCATCAACACGCCGCGTGCCTTCAGGCGTTGATACAGCGCTTCGGTGCTGATCGGCAAATCGCGGAACCACAGCCAGAGGAAAATTGCCCCTTCGGGTTTGTGGATCAGGCAACGGTCTTCTGGCAGATAGCGACGCAGAATCGCAATCGTCTCGCTCACCTTGGCGTGATAGAACGGCTTGATCACCTCTTCTGACAGACGCAGCAAATCACCACGCGCAATCATCTCATTAGCGATCGCCGGACCAATGCTGCCTGGCGCCAGGCTGATAATGCCGTTCATGTTGCCAATGGCGCTGATGGTGTTCTCATCGGCGACGATAATGCCGCAACGTGCGCCAGGCAGGCCGAGTTTTGACAGGCTCATGCACAGAATGGTATTTGGGTTCCACAGCGGACGCGCTTCACTGAAGATGATGCCGGGGAAAGGCACACCGTAGGCGTTATCAATCAGTAGCGGCACGCCGTGCTGCTGCGCCAGCGCATCCAGTTGCATCAGTTCGTCATCGGTGATCACGTTGCCGGTCGGGTTGGTCGGACGCGACACGCAAATCAAGCCCACATCATCATTCAGCGGCAGGTGCTCGAAATCAACGTGATACTTAAACTGGCCTTCTGGCAACAGCTCAATATTCGGTTTGGCGGAAACGAACAGGTCCTCTTCTAACCCGGCATCGGCATATCCGAGATATTCCGGCGCCAATGGGAACAGCACGCGCTTCTTACTGCCGTCAGCGCGACGCCCCGCGAACAGGTTAAACAGGTAGAAAAATGCACTCTGGCTGCCGTTGGTGAGCGCAATGTTCTGTGCCGTAATCGGCCAGCCCAGCTCTTCCCGCAGCATCTTCGCCAGTGAATCCAGCAGCAACGCTTTGCCACGCGGGCCATCGTAATTGCACAGCGCTTCGCTCAGCTTGCCGTCCTGATGCATCTGCTGGAGCAGCTGATTAAAGTAGTCATTGATGGCCGGGATCTGCGCCGGGTTGCCGCCGCCAAGCATGATGGTGCCAGGCGTGCGCAGGCCTTCACCCATGTCTTCCATCAGACGTGAGATGCCGGAATGTTGAGTAAATTTGTCGCCGAACTGAGAAAAGGACATAGGAAGTTAAAACATTGTGATCGGGAATGGGCAACCACCATAGCGCCCGCAGCGGGCAGGCGCAATGGCTAAAGCAGCGGGCTTAACCTTGGATCTGTGGGTTAACGCAGTTTTTCTCGACTTTGCCGCTCAGTGCGGCAATCAGGTTATCCACCGCATCACGTGCCATACCGTAGCGCGTTTCATGGGTGGCAGAACCGATGTGCGGCAGGGCCACCACGTTCGGCAGCTTGAGCAGTTCCGCATTGGCGGGAACCGGCTCCACTTCAAACACGTCCAGACCCGCAGCATGAATGGTGCCGTCCTTCAGTGCGGCGGTCAGCGCCTGTTCATCCACCACTGGACCACGACCTGCGTTAATCAGAATCGCGCTGGATTTCATCTGCTTAAGCTGTGCTGCGCCGATCATGTGGTGTGTCTGTTCGGTCAGCGGCAGGCTGATGCAGACAAAATCGCTCTCTTTCAGTAGCGTGTCCAGGTCGCAGGCGCGCGCGCCGAAACGCGTTTCCGCCTCTTCATGCTGACGGCGGGCGTTGTAGAGAATCTTCATGCCGAAGCCGAAGTGCGCACGCTGTGCCAGCGCCAGACCGATTCGGCCCATGCCGAGAATGCCGAGGGTTTTATGATGCACATCGGTGCCGTAATATTCCGGGCCAATGCTCTTCTTCCACTCACCCGCTTTGACCCATGAGTCCAACTCTGTCACACGGCGGGCGGTGCTCAGCACCAGCGCCATCATGGTATCGGCCACGGTTTCGGTCAGCACGGTCGGGGTGTGCATCAGCAGAACTTTACGTTGGTTCAGTGCCTCGACGTCAAAGTTGTCGTAGCCTACGGACACCGTCGAGCAGGCACGCAGCGCGGGCATCGCCGCCAGCAGGTCGCCATTCACTTTCCCGCCGGAACCCAACAAACCCTGCGCTTCAGCAAACTGTGCCGCGTGTTGCTGCACGGTTTCAGGCGCAACGTTATTCACTTCGGTCACGGTAAAATGGGCATCGAGCTTCGCGCGCAGATCATCGGGCAGGCTCTTATACAGAATCACAGCAGGTTTCATCGTATCTCCCTTAAAATGTGTCGGGGAGGCTTTCAGGCCTCCCGTGTCAATGGACGCGCTCAGGCACATCCCTACGCGTGCTTTGCGCCGTGAATCGGCGATGTTTTGTTCTCAGCTGGTTTGACAATCAACGTCAGCCATACCGAAACCAGCAGCGCGGCACCCATGAAAATGTAGGAAGCGGCAGGGCTGCCGGTCGCGCCATTAAGATAGCCCACAATCCAGGAACCGATGAAGGAACCGAGCGCACCCATGCTGTTGATCAGGGCCATGGCACCGCCTGAGACGTTACGTGGCAGCATCTCAGGAATGATGGCAAAGAACGGACCGTAAGGCGCGTACATGGCACCCCCGGCAATCACCAGTAGAGTATAGGAGAGCCAGAAGTTGCTGGAACCCACCAGATACGAACCGAGGAACGCCAGCGCACCAATCAGCAGCAGCGGCCAGACAAACAGCTTACGATTTTGTGTTTTATCCGATGCCCAGGACACCACCACCATCGCGACAGTGGCGACCAGATACGGCACCGCAGAAAGCCAACCAGCTTCCACCATACCCATCTGCGTACCGTTACGCAAAATGGACGGCAGCCACAGCACGAAACCGTACACGCCGATGCTCCAGGCAAAATATTGCATGCACAGAATAATCACGTTGCGATTACGGAACGCTTCACCATAGTTGCGGACCGCTTTGATGTTCTCCTGCTCTTTCTGCAACTGCGCCTGCAGGGCAGATTTCTCTTCGTCGCTCATCCATTTGGCTTGTGCGGGTTTGTCCTGCACCAGGAACCACCAGGCCACCGCCCAAATCACCGCGGGAATGCCCTCGAAGATGAACATCTCGCGCCAACCGAAAGAATTGATCAGATAGCCAGACACCACCGACATCCACAGTACGGTGACGGGGTTGCCGAGGATCAGGAAAGTATTGGCGCGTGAACGTTCCGATTTAGTGAACCAGTTGCTGATGTAAATCAGCATCGCCGGCATCACCGCCGCCTCGACTACACCAAGCACAAAACGGATGGCAGCCAGCATCGGGATATTACTCACCACGCCAGTTAATGAGGCGCAGCCGCCCCACAAAATCAGGCACCAGAAGATCAGCTTCTTCACGCTGCGGCGTTCGGCATACATCGCGCCGGGGATTTGGAAGAAGAAGTAGCCAAGGAAGAACAGGGCACCCAGCAGCGATGACATGCCTTTGGTGATGCCGAGATCGTCATTAATCCCTGCGGCAGAGGCGAAACTAAAGTTCGCCCGGTCCAGATACGCCAGACTGTAGGTGATAAACACGATGGGCATGATAAACCACCAGCGTTTTGGCGCGATTGTCTGCGATTTCATGGGTGACTCCTCTGTTTTGAGGCGGGCATATTCAGTGGATATGCCTCGGAATAGTGTTGTATACCCTTCATACTTCAAATTTCAGGTGCGTTGGCTACGTGCATTCACCTCAGTCACTTACTTGAGTAAGCTCCTGAGGATTCATGCACTTGCCGCCTTCCTGAAACTCGAATTATTTTGGGTATACCCTTCATACCTCAAATTGCAGGTGCGTTGGCTACGTGTATTCACCTCAGTCACTTACTTCAGTAAGCTCCTGAGGATTCATGCACTTGCCGCCTTCCTGAAATTCGAATTATTTTGGGTATAGAGACAGGAGGATTAGCCAGGTACGCACTTATGGCGACCGATGATTTAATAATCCCCCAGAGCCGCGCGCGTGGGCAGCCCTTCGCTGTCGCCCGCGACCTGAATCGCCAGCGAGCCGATTTTATTGCCACGCAGAATCGCCTGCGGCAGTGATTGACCTTCCAGCAATGCGCTAATTAGCCCGACGGCAAAACCATCGCCCGCACCGACGGTATCCACCACGTTCTCGACCAGAATTGGCGCGACCTTGCCTTTCTCGCCCTCAGCGGTTTTATACCAGGCACCGTCACAGCCGGTTTTGATCACCACGGCACGCACGCCTTTATCCAGATAGAAATCAGCAATGGCTTCTGGCTGGCGATAACCGGTGAGGATCAGTCCCTCTTTCTCGCCCGGTAGCACCCAATCCGCGTACTCTGCCAGCCCATTCAGCTGCTTGCGCATCTCCTCTTCACTGCGCCACAGCACCGGGCGCAGATTGGGATCAAAGGAGATGGTTTTGCCGCGTACGCGCATCTCCTTGGCAGCATGTTTGATCAGTTCCAGTGAACTGGCGGAGATTGCGGCGGCTACGCCACTCAGATGCAGATGGCGTGCACCCCCGAAGTAATCGGCGTTGAAATCATCGGGTGACAGATGGCTGGCGGCAGAGCCCTGGCGGAAATACTCCACTTCAGGGTCTGAACCGTCATCGACGCGCGACTTGAGCTGAAAACCGGTGCGGTAGCGCGCATCCGTGGTCACACAGTGATGATCGACATTCTCTTTCGCCAACTGCTGCAAGGTAAAGCGTCCGAAGCTGTCGTCGCCGACGCGGCTGACCCAACCGACCTGCAAGCCCAATCGCGCAAGCCCGATCGCGACATTCAATTCAGCGCCGGCAATGCGTTTAACGAAGTGGTCAGCCGCCGCGAGATCGCCCGCCTGTTGCGCGATAAACATCGCCATCGCTTCGCCTATCGTCACCACATCAAGTCGCTTCATGGTCGACTCCTTACACCGCACGCAGCAGATCAACGTAGTGACGGGTTACCGCCAGCAGATCTGCGCCTTCCAGCGGGAATTCAATGCCACGCGGCGCATCTTTTGGCAGCGCGCTGAGCAGCGGGCGCCAGCTTCCATCGGTTTCATCCAGCGCGATGGCGCGGAACGTCTCACCGTGCGGTACGGCGGCCTTAACATGGATGTAGCTGACGTAGCGGCTCAGCTGTTCTGCGGCTTGCAGAGCGTCTTCACCGGTCCACACCCAGTTAGCCATGTCGAAAGTCATATCCAGCGGTAACGCCGCATCACAGGCGCGATGGAAGAAGTTCACCATCGGCGCGAGTTTGCTGTCAGGCGTTTGATCATTCTCGACCACCAGCGTCACCGGCGACGCCGCCAGCACCTCAACCAACTGCGGATCAGAGAGGTCAACGAAATGGCCGAGGGCGATTTTAAGCCGTTTGGCACCGATCTGTTCGGCTTCTAACAAGAACTGGGCCAGGCGCGGGTTCAACGTGCCATCTTCTAACCACAACGCCTCGGGTACCGAGTAACTGGCGCTGAGCTGCTGCTCAGCCAGTGCCTTGTTCAGCGAGTGCAAACGCAGCAAATCGTCTTCGCTAAACAGTTCGCGACGGATTTCTACGCCATCTGCGCCCGCGGCTTTAATCATCGGCAGTAGCGCCATTTGCCCGCCCAGTTCCGCGACTTTCTGTGTGCCGTAAGCGGCGGTGACCACGATAATTTCCGGATGTGCCATTTTCGATTCTCCTTGAGGCCGTTGCGTATGAACACGCACCCAACAAACATCATGATAAAAACCTAAATGGAACCGGTTCCAAAAGAAAGCCACAGAGTGTGGATTTATGATCCTGCTCACGAAGTGAGCCAAAGGGAGGGGATTTAGCGTAACGGCTGGCTGGAGCCGCGCACAATCAATTCGCCGGAGAAAACCTGCTCGCTAATCGGCTTTTCGTTGCCATCAATACGCGCAATCACTTGTTCCAGCGCAGCATAGCCAATTTGCCAGGTGGGCTGTTTCAGGGTGGTAATCCCGACACCCGCCAGTGCGGCCCACTCCAGCTCATCAAAGCCCAGCAGCCCGATGGTTTCGCCCCAGCGCAGTTCAAGGCGCTGTAAAGCGCGCGCCACCTGCAGCGTCAATGCGCCGTTGGCGGCAATGACGGCGCAGCGCTTCTCTTGATTACGTTGCTGGAAGGCGCGCAATACGCTTTCCATTTGTTCTGGTTGATGTAACGGAACTTCAGCGTTTTCAGCCAGCACGTGCGCGCGTGTTTTGCAGGTGTCATGAAAAGCGGCCAGACGTTCACGACGGGTGTTAACGCTACCGAGTGGTTCGCTGAGGAACAGCAGAGCATCATAGCCATTATCCAACAGATGCTGCGTGGCAATATGCGACGCTTCAGGGTTATTCAGGCCCACCACATCGCAGGCAAAGTCTGGGATTTTGCGGTCAATCAGCACCATGGGTAGCATCGACTGCTGCAGGCGTTTCAGCACTTCTTCGTGCATACCGACGGCATTCACCACAATCCCCTCGACCTGATAGCTGCTCAGCAGTTGCAGGTAATACTGCTCGCGATCGACTTCGTTGTTGGTGTTACACATCAGCAGGGTGAAGCCCTGCGCACGGCAGGCTGCTTCAATGCCGCTCAACACATCCACCGAGTAAGGATTAGTGATATCCGCAATGATCAGGCCGATCAGACGCGTGCGTCCGCGCTTCAGGCCGCGTGCCATCTGGCTTGGACGATAATCAAGATCGGCGATGGCCTGTTCAATACGTGCTTTGAGATCGGGCGAGAGCACATTCACTTCGCCATTGAGGTAGCGGGAAACGCTGGTTTTACCGGTTTTTGCCGTACGGGCAACGTCACTGATTGTGGCTCGTGGCGGCCTGGTTTTCATTGCGGATACCTGAATAATTCAATCAGGCGAAGACTACCACAGCGCAGGCGTCACGCAATCATTGTGCGTCAGAAGTGAGGCGCAGCATCGGTTGCCACAGTGTTTGCAGGGTCTCGAGAGGCGCACCTTCGAGCAGTTGCAGCACCATCTCTGCCACGCGTTCGCCAATGCGCTGTTGCGATAATTGCAGAATGGCATTCACGGGCTCGTCAATAATCGAGTCGTGCGGCAGGCCATCATAAACAAACAGTGGAATCGCTCGTGAGCCGCTCAGGCGTCCGGCCTGTTGAAGCGCAATCGCCGCGCCTTCGCCAAGAGGCGCACAATCGGTGATGATCGCTTGCGGTGCGATGTCCTGCGACAGCCAGCGCTGCGTTTGCTGATAACCAGATCGTCGGGTGACGGGCAGCGCCGCCAGCATGGTGGGCGCAATGGAGGGCTGGTGCTGGGTGAGCGCATCCACAAAGCCCTGGCGACGATCGATAATGTAGGTACAGGGTTCGTCGCCCCCGAGATAGGCGAGACGCGTCCATCCCTGCTGCAGGCAGTGTTCGGCAGCTAACAGGGTGCCTGCATGGTTGTCGTAATCGAACCATGCGTAAGGCTGTGGGAGTTGGCTACGGCCCAACGTCAGAAAGCGAAATCCTTTCTGCTGCAGGCGTTGTAAGCGAAGATCGTGCGGCAAGGTATGCGTCAAAATCAGCGCATCCAGCGAGCCGGTGCGCAGCATACGCATGACAGTTCGGTGCTGATCGTGCGGCTTGTCCGGCAGAATCATCAGGTCGATTTCATGCATTGCCAGGCGCTGATCGAGCGTTTGCAGCATTTCGCTGTAGTAGCTGTCATTGAGGGAGGCGGTGCTGACGGGAAAGACCAGGCCAATGGCATTGGCTCGGCCAGTTTTTAAGCGACGGGCAGCATCATTAGGGCGATAGCCGCGCGAGGTGGCTTCATCTTCAATCCGTTTGCGCGTGGCTTCCGCCACATCATCATAGCCATTTAGCGCACGACTCACGGTAGTAACAGAGAGGCCGAGGGCCGCAGCAATGGCTTTTAGCGACATGATGAGATGTTCCACTGATCAATTTTTGATCACGCTAGCATAAAGTATTTTTCGGCTCTATCGGTTGACGATTATTGAGCGTTTTCTTACACAAAAAGCGCTAAATACCGCGCAAAAAAGTGCACAAACGCCGATCTGCAGTAGCAGACCGGCGACAGAATTAGCTCAGCGGACTGAGCGTAATCTCTACACGACGGTTTTGTGCTTTACCGGCTTCGGTGCTGTTGCTGGCAACTGGATTATCCGGGCCCATGCCTTGCGTACGCAGACGGTTCTGCGCCACACCTTGCAGAATCAGACCGCTGGCCACGCTTTCCGCACGCTGCTGTGACAGTTTCATATTCAGCGCACGTGTGCCGGTGCTGTCGGTGAAGCCCACCACATTCACGGCGGTTTTTGGATACTCTTTTAGGACCATCGCCACGCCCGTCAGGGTGTTGGCGCCTGCCGGTTTTAAGTTGCTGCTGTTCGAGTCAAAAGTCACGTTGTTCGGCATATTCAGCACGATATTATCGCCCTGGCGCGTCACGCTGACGCCAGTACCGCGCATTTTATCGCGCAGTTTCGCTTCCTGCACATCCATGTAATAGCCGACACCGCCGCCTAATGCTGCACCGGATGCGGCACCAATCAGTGCCCCTTTACCGCGATCTTTCTTCGAGGATGACAACACACCCACGCCCGCACCCAGCACAGCGCCTAAGCCCGCGCCGATGCCCGATTTACCGGCCTGTGATTCGCCGGTATAAGGATTGGTGGTACAACCCGACAGCGCCACGCTGCCGCTCAGTAACAAGGCCAGCGCCAAAACACGCTTATTCATTGGAAATCCCTCACAAAGTCACACGGGGAAAATGCCCCCAAACGGAACTATTATGCCGTTCAATAATGGGGAAATGCGTGAGGGTCAGTCTTAAAATGTAAAGATTTGCGTTAAAGATTATCGGGATGGCAGAAACAGCTGGTTTGATGATCGTTGATCAAGCCACAGGCCTGTAAAAAAGAGTGGCAGGTTGTGGGACCGACGAATTTAAAACCTCGCTTCTTTAGCGCTTTAGACAGCGCAATGGCAGGCTCAGAGGTGGTCGGAGCCAGTTTATAATCCGCGAAACGGTGTAAAATCGGCTGGTTATCGACAAATCCCCAGATAAAGCCGGAAAAGTCTACGCCCTCTGCCTCCAGCGCCAGCATTGCACGCGCATTATTGATTATCGCTTCCAGTTTGCCGCGATGGCGAATCAACCCGCTATCCTGCAGCAAACGTTGCATGTCAGCCTCATCCATCCGGGCGACAGCATGAGGATCAAACTCATGGAAGGCGCGGCGGTAGTTTTCACGTTTTTTCAGCACGGTGATCCAGGACAATCCAGCCTGTTGTCCCTCAAGGCAGATCATCTCAAATAAGGCACGCTTATCAGTTTGCGGTACGCCCCACTCGTTATCGTGGTACGCCAGATAGAGCGGATCCTGTGTTACCCAGCCACAACGTTGCATTGCATCACTCCTTTAGCATGAGGAAAAAGCCGTTAATCCCTTGACGTATTGTGGAATCGATTAATAGTTAATCAAAGGGTGCCGATAATATACCTGTCATCTTTCGTGCAGCAGCTGCGTTAGCTGCATGGCAGAGAGTGTCAGGTATCCATAACCTTAAAACCCGATCCCTTTCTGGCTCGTCAGGAGTCTTTCATGTTGCAGAAAAGTCAGCGGACAGGCCAGCACATTCGCATGCTGGCTTTTGGCGGTGTGTGGCTGTTATTTACGGCCATGTCGGCCAACGCCTGGGGCCAGGCCAGCGGGGATAATGTGCCGGATTACAACGCGATACTGGCGGAAAAGATTTCCAGTAATCGCCTGATGTTGACAGAAAATAACGACATCAGCTTGATGGATGCCGTGCTGAATTCACCGGATGAGGGCGCAATGGTGCTGCACAGTGAAACGGCCAGCGTCGGTAATGCGCCTTTGGCTAATCGCTATTCAGCGGGCTGGCAAATGCCGATGAGCCAGACGGTCAGCACCGGACCGGTGGCGCAATTTGCTGTGGACGACTCCCATTTGAGTTGCCCGAAGTGCGAATTTGTTGATGGCAATAACGCCGGGCATGTGGCGTCACTGGGCTGGCGCGTTGATTCCACACTTGGCTGGATTTCACCCTGGGCACAGGTTAGCTATAGCCATCAATTGAACTACGATAGCCCGCTAGCCACGCGCGATCGCCCTGAAGAAATCAATCAGGAGAGCCGCTGGGTGGATGTGAGCGTGGGCGCGAATGTCCCGTTAGGGCAAAATCTGGCGGCCTTTGCCTCTTTCTCTCAGACCGGTGCGGTGATCAGCGGTGAACAGTTTATTTACAGCCTCGGCGTCAGCGCCAGCTTCTAATTCCTGCGCGATCCGTCGCATTAAAACAGGTACACTGGCCGCTTAGTGCCGAAGCTATACACTAAATATTTCGAGTCCCCTCATGGGGCCTACTCTTGGTGCAGGAAGGCAGCCAACGCCCTTGCGGCTTGAAGTATGACGGGTATATCGGCGCATCGGGTTAGTCAACGTCAGGTTTCTTCATGTCAGTTAAAATCTTATCTTCAACGCTGGTGGGGCTGGATGGCTTTTGCCAGGATCCACTTGCCGTGTTGCAGCAGGCCGATAGCGGCGTGCTGGCGGTGTTGCACAACAATACGCCGGCATTTTATGCCATTACGCCGCAGCGCCTGGCGCACTTGCTGGCGCTGGAAGCCGCCGCGCAGCAGCCGAATGATGTCACCCTGGATGACAGCCTGTTCCATACCGATGCCGCGCCGATCAGCACGCCGGTGGGGAAATTCGCCTTGTATCAGGGTTGGCAGCCCGATCAGGATTTTCAGCGCCAGGCCGCCATTTGGGGCATCGCACTCAGCGAACCGGTGACCGCTGCCGAGTTGGCGACTTTTGTTGCTTACTGGCAGGCGGAAGGCCGACTGTTTCATCATGTGCAGTGGCAGCAGAAACTGGCGCGCAGCGTGCAGATGAACCGTGCGGCCAACGGCGGACAGCCGAAGCGTGACGTAACTCAGGTCAGCAATACCAATTACGATATTCCCGATGGATTCCGAGGTGAGTGATGAAAACGCCGAACGATCTTTTCAGTCGCCTGAAAAAATTTATGCCTGCGGATGTGCAACCGAAATTTAAAAACGGTGAAGAGCTGCTGGCGTGGAATCAGGAGCAAGGCCGTCTGCGATCTGAAGCCATCGTGCGGGAAAACCGCGCCATGAAAATGCAGCGTATCATGGGGCGTTCCGGTATCCGTGAACTGCATATGAACTGCTCGTTCGACAACTACCGCGTTGAGAACGATGGTCAGCGTAAGGCGCTGGCTTTGGCGCGTGAGTATGCCGCCGGATTCGACAACAGCATCGCCAGCTTTGTGTTCTCTGGCCGCCCTGGCACCGGTAAAAACCATCTGGCGGCGGCCATTGGTAACGATCTCATCCTGCGTGGCAAAAGCGTGCTGATTGTTACCGTGGCCGATTTGATGTCGAGCATGAAAGGCACCTTCAGTGGCGGCAGTGATATTACTGAAGAGCGTCTGCTGCAGGATCTCAGCCATGTGGATCTGCTGGTGATCGATGAGATCGGCATGCAGAGTGAATCACGCTATGAAAAAGTGATCATCAACCAGATTGTTGATCGCCGCTCCTCTTCAAAACGACCCACCGGCATGCTGTCCAACCTGGATCCTGCTGGGATGAACGGATTACTGGGCGAACGCGTGATGGACCGTATGCGCCTTGGCACCAGTTTGTGGGTACGTTTCGACTGGGAAAGCTACCGTAGCCGCGTGCGCGGCGATGAGTATTGATTAGGTAAGCGCGCAATGAAAGCAGCCGGTAAAGGTCCCGCGTTACTACGACTCAACAATCTCAAGCGGGTGATGACGCAACTGCGTACCACCCGCATCACCTCTCGCCAGGATCTGGCTCTCGCGCTCCAGCTCAGCAAAAACACGGTTTCCCTGATTGTCGATGATTTATTGGCGCAAGGACTGATCAATGAGCTCGGTCCGGTGAGCGTGGCTGCCGCCGGGCGGCCAAAAATCGAGATAGAGCTGCGTGCTGACAAGCTGAAAAATGCCGGCATCATGGTGGAACGCAACGCCATTCACTGGCGGGTTTGCGATTACTACTCTCAGGTGATTGCCGAACAGACCTGGCACACCAACACGGCCGACCCCGCGCTGCTGCTGCAGGAGCTGGTGGAAGTGTGCCAGACACTGCACGCTGCCCATCCCGAGTTGTTGGGTATCGCCGTGGGTTTTCCCGGCATCATCGACCCACAGCGTGGCTGGGTGCATTTCTCGGCCCACCTTGGCTGGCAGGATGTTGATGTCCTCACTCCGCTGAGCAGTGCCACCCCTTTGCCGCTGCGCATTATGCACAACGTGAAAGCTGCTGCGCTGCTCTCGGTGCAACAGCTTGATCTGGATAAATCACAAAGCCATTTCTACCTGCGCATTGGCGAAGGTGTCGGTGGCGCATTGGTTGAGCAAGGGGAAGTGTTTGTCGGTGGCAGCTGGACCGCCGGAGAGATTGGCCACATGCAGGTGCAGCCACAAGGTCTGCGTTGTAGCTGTGGTCGGTTAGGCTGTCTGGAAACGCTGGTCAGCCATCCGGCGATCCAGCAGCAGTTGGGGCAACGTAAAACCGGTTTGCGCTGGCAAAACGCGGCGAGTGAACCGCAGATCGTTAATGAGGTGATGGCGTTAACCGGTCATCATGTGGGTCACGCACTCAGCCATGTGATGCAACTGGTGAATCCGGCCAGCATCATTATTGATGGGCCGTGGAATGCGCATCCTGCTTTTGTGCAGGCGGTGCAGCAAGCGGCACAGAATGGCACATTGGCATTTACCTTTAGCCATACTCAGCTGCATTTCCTGCCGCAGCGTATTGATCCCGCCAACGGTTTAGCGCTGGCGGTGATCGAGCAGTATGAGCGCGCGGTGAATTAAGCGGATTGCGCAATACATCGCACCACTACCGATGAACAAACCTTCGTAGGGTGCGCATTGATGCGCACTTTTTGCAGGGGTTGCTGTGAATCTCGTGCATGGCCCCATAAAGGCCAGCCCGATCGCAAAGAAATCTCGCATCCATGCAGATCGGCCGCCGCATCCCAGCGGCGGACGCTTTGCTCTTCGGGCTGGCCTTTACGGGGCTTTAAGCATGATCGCTGCTGTTGTCCGTGATGGCATCAATATTCCCTTCAGGATTCGCTTCCTTCGTGAACATCAAGCCGTCACGGCGCAATCAATGCCGTGGGATATCAAACGACTCGCTGGCCTTGCTGCTGGTGGTGCTCTGCGGCAACTCCGCATCGACGTTAAACTTCTCCAGCACTAAACCATGGATTTTCTCCAGCGATACACCGGCTGTTTCTGGCAGATAGCGGAAGGTGAAGAAGTACATACCCAGCGAGAAAATCGCGAACAGCAGCAGCGGGAAGCCGCCGTGGAACAGATCCAGTAACATCGGGCTGCTGTTCATGATTGGGAAGGTGCTGCTGATGACAAAGTTCGCCAGCGACATCGCACAGATGGAAATTCCCACGCAAATCGAACGAATCTCCGTTGGGAATATTTCGCCCAGCACCGTCCAGACAATCTGGCCCCACGTCATGCCAAAGAAAATCATGTAAGCGAACAGACCCACCACCGCCAGTAATCCCGGCAGATGATAGAAGAAGGCGATAAACGAGTAAGCAAGGCAGACACAAGAGGTGATCGCGCCCAACAACAGCAGTTTACGACGACCTATCTTATCAATCAGCATCATGCCCGCCAGCACGCCAATAAACTGACAAATCGACAGCCAGAAGGTTTGCAGCAGGGCCGAATCAGTACTGCCCGCGACGTTTTTCAGCAGCGTTGGACCAAAATACTGAATCACGTTGATGCCGCTGATCTGGTTACCCACGGCCAGACCAATTCCGATCACCAGTAATGGGATGGTGGTTTTATCCAGACGCAGGCGCGCTTTATGCTGCTGCGCGGTCTTCTCAGAGAAGGAGTGTTTAATTTCATTGAACACGCTTTCGGCATGTTCGCGGTTGGAGATTTTGGTCAGGGTATCCAGTGCTTCATTGTATTTTCCCTTCAGCACGTTCCAGCGTGGTGACTCTGGAATAAAAGCGATGAAGAAAATAAACAGCGCACAAGGTACCAATGCTGTGGCGAGGATGTAACGCCAGCCCATGGCGATCATCGCTTCTGGCAGCATGGACTTGGTGATGAAGTAGTTCGTCAGCAACACTACCGACTGGCCACCCACACAGCACACCGCATAGAGCGCGGTGGTGCGGCCACGAAATTTCGACGGTGACAGCTCAGCCAGATAGATGGGGGAGATCACCGAAGCCAGACCAATGGCTAATCCACCGATTATTCGGAATAGCACGAACACGGTGAAGTTGTGCGCGATAGCGGTGCCGATCACCGAAACGGTAAACAGTAATGCGGTGATAGCGAGGGACTTTTTACGGCCTAATTTATCGCTCAGGCGCGGGGCGATAAAACAGCCCACCAAACTGCCGAGCAGAATGTTCGAAACGGCCCAACCGGTCTCTGCAGGCGTCAGCTGGAAGTATTCACTTAATGGTTCAATTGCACCGGAGATGATGGAAGAGTCATAGCCCATTAGCAGTCCGCCAAATGCCGCGACGGTACAGCAAAGAATGACGTACTTCATGTTGTAGCGTTTTTGCCTGGTATCCATTGTTATAGCCCCTTGTCTCTACAGCCTGAACGTTACGTGTCCAGAAAGAGGAGTGGTGTAGGTTATCGATGTTCAGCGTTATTCACTCGAGGTAATCATCATGGAATATATGTTCTAAATGATGGTTTTTGGATCATTTTTTCCAGAAAGTGTGAAGGAGGTTGCGAAAATTGCTGTTGGCCGTAATCTCAATAGGGCCATAAATGGCTGAAATGATGGGTTTCTTATCAAGTCGCCATAAAACAACATTGCATTTTTTGTTTTCTATTGAAAATGTCTGAAATTTTCATTCTGCAATTTCACGATGATTTTTCCTCATCATTGATACTGTGTGTTCGTTTCATTTTTTGGCGGGCAACGGGCATAATACGTTGATTGACAGGCCATCTTTGCGGACGTCGCAATGAAAACGCAGCGCATCACTCTGGACGATATTGCTACCCTGGCGGGCGTCACCAAAATGACGGTTAGCCGCTATTTACGCACGCCGGAAAAGGTCAAAACGGAAACGGCGGAGAAAATCGCTGGCGTGATTGCCGAAATCGGCTACATCCCCGATCCTGAGAACGCCGCCGTGGCGAACCAAAGCCAGCCGCGCATCGGTGTATTGATCCCTTCATTTAATAACCAAATCTTTGCCGATTTGCTGGCAGGCATTGAGTCCGTAACCAGTGCGCACGGTTATCAGACACTGGTGGTCAACTACGACTACAACGCTCAACGCGAAGAAGAGCAGATCGCTACCGTGCTGGCGTTCAATATTAAAGGGCTGATTCTGACGGAATCGGTGCACACCGTGCGCGCTGAGAAATACCTCAATGCCGCCAACATCCCAGTGGCAGAAGTGATGGGCCTTACCGAGGCAACCGGGCGCATTAACGTGGGGTTTGATAATTATCGCGCAGGCTATGACATGACATCTATGTTGCTGGCCAGCGGCAAGCAGCGCGTCATCTACTTTGGTTCAATGTCCGATCGCCGTGATGAGCAGCGCTATGCGGGTTATCGTGATGCGGTAGAAGCGGCAGGTTTCCCGGCAGGGCGCATTGTGCCGAACAAGGTCTCTTCAGTATCGATTGGTACGGGCATGATGACGCTGGCGCGCCAGCTCTATCCGGAGATGGATGCCATTCTGTGTACCAATGACGATCTGGCGGTTGGGGTATTGCAGGAGTGCCAGGCTTCAGGTATTGCGGTCCCTCAGGCCATGGCGATTGCCGGTTTCCATGGACTCGATATCGGTCAGGCGACCACGCCACGCTTAGCCAGCGTCATCACCCCGCGATTTGAGATGGGAAAAGTGGCGACCGAAATCGTGTTGAAAAAGATTAATCAGCAACCCACCATCGAACAGGTCAACCTGCATTACCGGCTTTCCATGGGTGCGACCATCTGAAATGAAACCGATGCGCATTAATGCGCACCCTACAAAAACCGCGCAGCATCATCGTAGAGTCGCCATTTATGGCGTAATGCTCGTCAGCTCAGCGACTGACGATAACGCCGTCTGGGGCCGCACCGGGGCAGGCGGTCCTCGCGCCGCTACGCGGTGCCTTCACTTCATTCGTCTGCCTTAACGGACCGGTGCCGATGGAACATCCATGTTCCAGCGCCACCTTTCGCCCGCGTCCTGCGGGCTCTCCTGGCATACTCACTCCGTTCAGCGCTGCGGATGCCTGCCCCGGTGCGGCCCCAGCCGGCTCATTAGCTTCAGTGCGGGTTGTCAAAAAGGGCACATTGCCCAAGGCCTCGCGGGATTAATCCCGCGCAATATTGGTCGGTGGCGCAATCGAAGGCTGTTTGTGATGCGCACGCTTCAGGAAGCGGCTCTCCAGCACATTCCAAGAGGTGTAAGCCAGTGCCAGCGTGATCACGATGGTTAACCCGAGGCCGATAAAGGCGTTGGTGGCAAACAAACCAAAGTGCTGCAGCACCTGGATAATCGGCCAGTGATACAGATACATGCCGTAAGACAGGTCACCGTATTGGCTGATCTTGACCTCTTTGCACAGGTTGGTGCAGAACAGAATCACCACGGACGAGAAGGCGATCGGCTCAATAATGAAGGAATACTGGGTATTCTTGAACAGCAGGAACACCACCAGAGACACAATCGTAATCTCCTTCAGGCGATCGAAGGTCGGCTGATGTATCGCCAACAGACTGCCAAAGAAGAAGAAAGAAGAGAGTGAAACAAACTGTTTTGCCAGCGTGTCAGCTTTCGGCCCGGTATACAGCGAGGTGAAGTAGAAGAACCACGCGCAGGAGATAATGAAAATGATACTCCAGACTTTAAGCGGGCTTTTCTTCATCAGCGGAACGATAAACGGCAGCAGCACGTAGAGCGTCAGCTCCGCTTTGATCGTCCATAGTGAGCCATCCATCGGCTGGTTGGGGTTGCTGGTAAACACACCTGGCAGTGAAGGCTGAATGAAGTTCAGGAAAGAGAAGTTAGCGATCAGATATTTGATGGTCTCTTTATTTTTCAGGAAATCCATCAGCGGCAGCGTCGTCAGACACATGCCAATTACGAAGCAGAGAACAATGACGAATATATAAGCGGGCAGAATACGTTGAGCACGCTTAATAAAATAGGACGTGAGTGATTTACTTCTTAAGTAACTTTTCGCAATAAGGAATCCACTTATTGCGAAAAACCCTCGTACGGCAAAGTCACTATTTAAAAATTGAGACAGGAACCGAATATCGGCACTTCTGGTGACTTCAGCGGCATGCACCAGCATGACGATAAAGGCGAGAGAGAACCTGACGATATCAAAATTATTTTTTTCGTTCATATCTGCATTCTTTCATTGAGTGACTTGGCGCCAGTGAGTCTTGAATAGTCTGGTTTAAAATTGCTAAGAATATTCCTAACTCTGTTGGCACAGATGTGAGTCTATTAGAGGTTCAAGGAAAGAAAAATGCAAGCGATGACCAGTACCACTAAAACATTCAGAATTTCCTTATGCGTCTATCGGCTTTATCTGAGAAATAAAAAAACGCTAGCCCGGAGGCTAGCGTTTAGGTGTTGGGTATTACAGCTTAAATGTTTGCGAAACTTCGTAACCGGTTATCGACTGTTTACTGGAAATGGTATTGTAATAAAGATAATAGAGTACCATTAAAACGGTAATCGCGACGGCCGCAACTTTCTTGAGTTTTTTGGTTTCCCAAATACAGAGGGAAATAAGCACCGGTTCAACTTGCAGCAAGTAGTTCGCCAGTCGGCCACCGGAGGCGTAGTCCTGCAGCGCCATCCTGATACCTGCACCAATCGCGAACGTGATGACCAGGATGTAATAAGTATTAAACTTCACCGGGTCGAAGTTTTTGATTCTGTCGCTCAACAGCATAAAGCTAAAGATAAATACAAAGCCGATATTCTTCAGGTTTGAGAGCGTCAGGATACCCTGATCCTGGGTCGATTCCTGGTTAGCGTAACCCATTGCCCTGTCACCCAATCCACCAAGGTGGCTGGAAAGCACAGCAATCAACGCCGAGCTGCCCATAAAGGCGAGGGGCAAGCTGGCCACCACTATCAAAATAGGAATATATTTGTTTTTCCTCACAATCATCGCCATGGGAATGAGCAGGGCAATAATCCCGGTTGCGTGGCTGATAAAGGAGAGAATAAAGGTGGTGATCATCCCGGATTTACTGCGGCGGGACATATGATAAACAAAGCCCATTAAGAACGCGGAACATAAACCAAATCGAATCTGGTTCATGTCTTTGTTAATAAACAGGTGAGCAGAGTAGACGGCCAGAGCCACAATCGGCAGCGGTGTCAGCTTGCGGAAATACCAGGCATTGACGCAGACCGCGATCACCGTAAAGAAATAGATAAAGATATCGGGATTGGCGGTAAATACACGTGTGAGACCTGCTATGGCGTAGATCGCGGGTTCGTAGCGGAATTCTTCTGCGGTACGCCAGAATCCTTCAATAACAATTTTATCGACGAAGTGAACAAAGAAATCACGATACTGGAAATCATCCAGACCTGTTCCCAGACCACGAATTCCGCCGAAAGTAAATAACACGACAACGGCAACAAAATAAACGTATGATCTGATTTGTGCTGTGTTTTCATTTTTACTTAACATGACTTCGACAAGCGCGACAAAAGTCAGGCTAAGACTTATGATCCAGTAAATTCCCATGGTCACAGATTCTTATAGTTTAAAATTTACTTATAACATATGGCCTTGTTAACGTAAACATGAGAAAAGTCTAATTTTTCTTGGCCCAGTATTATAGTGGGTGCAGGTGAGTAATATTATTTGTTACTTTATCAGGGTTATTCATTTGATTTGATTCTCTCTGGGACAGGCGTTGGGCAGCGAAGCCTTATGGAAACTTTTGGTTTTGTCATTTGTTACTGATTTTACTCAGAATTTGGAGTCATAGAGATGAAGTTCCCTCATTTATCGGCTGTGCTTTTCTTGTTGTATCTTCCGGCTGCTTTTGCCAATAAGGAAATTCCTATCTGGCCAAATGAAGTGTCAGGAAATAATAAATTCATTAATTTTAGTAAAAACCCAGCCAACAATAATCGCGCTGTCACAAATGTCGATTCTCCAGAAATGATTTATGTTCCACCGGTCGGGAAAAATAATCACTCGGCTGTGCTAATCATTCCCGGTGGGGGTTTTTCTTATATTATGCAGGACGCTGAAGGACTCGATGTGGCAAAGGTGCTGAGCCAAAAAGGGTATTCCTCGTTTGTATTAATTTATCGTATGCCGCGCGGGGGGTCAGAGGTTAACCGGAATAATGCATTTTCTGATGTGCAGCGCGCGATGCGCATGATTCGCGGCCATGCGGCAGACTATCGCATTGCCTCCAATCAGATTGGCGTGATGGGGTTTTCAGCCGGAGCATTCCTGGCGGCCAACATCAGTAACAGCCCAGATGCCAACAACTACCCCGCAGCAGATACGCAAGATCAGGTTTCTGCACGGCCCGATTTCACCGCACTGATCTATCCAGTGCTGTCGCTGAAAAATGGCGTGACGCATGTGGGCACACGCACGGCGATGTACGGCAAAGATATCAGCCAGGCTGACATTGATCAGTATTCACAGGAAGACCGTGTTAGCGGCAACACTCCGCCGACGTTTCTGGCACAAGCGCTGGATGATGGCACGGCTTCGCCCAGAAACACGTTACAGATGTTTGATGCCCTGCGTAAAAACCATGTGAAGGTGGAGATGCATCTTTTCCAGCAGGGTGGGCACGGTTTCGGCACCGCGCTGAAAAAGAATATTCCGGCCAAAAACTGGCTGACTCTGTTCAGTGACTGGCAAGCGAGTCTGGTGCAGAAAGCGGGATAAATTGTTGCAGCCTGGCGCGTTTGCTAGAGTGTCGTGAACTTTAGAGGAACCCTCCATGCCCCGCGACAACCGAATGTCCCGCTCCCTGCACGCGCTGATTCATCTCGATCGGCATGTAAAACGCGCCACGTCTGAAGCCATGGCCAAAATGTTGGGCACCAATCCGGTGGTGGTACGCCGCATGATGTCCGGGCTGCGCGAAAAAGGCTATGTGGTGTCGGAGAAAGGACACGGCGGTGGCTGGGAGCTACGAGTTGAGCTAAACGCGATAACGCTGCTCGATGTTTATCAGGCCATTGGTTCACCGGCGCTGTTCAGCATCGGGCCTGCTGCCGATCCCTCGCCGTGTCTGGTGGAGCATGCGGTTGATGAGCGTCTCGACCAGGCACTCAACGAAGCGGAAGTGATGCTGCTCAATCGCTTTAGCCAAATCACCGTGGCCGATATCGCTGATGATTACCTCAACAAAATGGCAAAACTGGGGCTGGAATCCGAGCCCCATCCGCTGTGCAGCGAGTAATTTTTAATCCTGCTTCTGTAAGGTGATCTGCGCGTTATGTTTCATCACGTGCGTGGTCACTGCTGCCTGGAATACCTTGAACATCAGACCGTTGATAAAGGTGGTCAGGGTTAAGGTAATAAACGCCGTCATCACCCAATCAATCACCGCCATATCGCTGTGCAGCAGATAAGGGCGATAAATCAGCATGCCGACCAGCACTGTCCAGTGACTCATGCAGTAAAAGCAGTGAAACAAGTGGCCAAGTAGCGCGTGCTTTTTGGCCGTCCAGGCACGTAGTCCGGCAAACAATTCGGTTTGGGTGATGGTCATCGCGATGCTGGCCGCCGCCAGTGCAATCGCTACACATGTCCATACGTCCGGGGTGATCACGCTGTTCATTATCTCTCCTGCTATAGGTTATTCATGTAACTTACAATATTACATGAAAGGTAAAGTCGCAAGCATCCAACTTTGGCAACCTGTGCGCCACATTGGCGAGATTTCGTTATTTATTGGCTTTAACACTAAACATAGCCAGAGGCGGCTTTTTTATAATGCTGCTGACGTGTTTAACCGCCCGCAGGAGGAAAGATGGATATTCACGCAGCCTGTATGCATCAACTGATGCAGTGGATCGAAGACAACATTGAACAGCGATTGATTCTGGAAACCGTGGCGCGACGCGTCGGCTATTCGCAGTGGCACTTGCAGCGTTTGTTCCGCAGCCACACCGGCATTGCGTTAGGGACTTATATTCGAGAGCGCAAACTCACGGCCTCGGCGATAGCCTTAGTGAATAGCAACATGCCGCTGATGGAGATAGCGATCAAATATGGTTTTGAGTCGCAGCAGACGTGGTGTCGCACCTTCCGCCGCATGTACCATCTGCCGCCCGGCGCGTTTCGCCGCAAATATCAGCAAAGTCTGCCGGAGATTAATGGGCCTACGAGTCTTCTGGTGCTGCAAGCGCAGACGCGGCAGGCGGCGTAAGGTATTTGCCCGGCGTCGAACCAAATGCGCTGCGAAATGCGCTGATATAACTGCTGACGCTATCAAAGCCAACCTGCCAGGCCACCTGCTGCACGCTTTTACCCGCAGCCAGCCCTTCCAGTGATTTCAGTAGCCGCGAGACCTGGCGATAACGCGACAAGCTCATGCCCACCGCACTGGCCCAGTGGCGACTCAGGCTGCGCGGACTGAGCCCAGCCCACTGTGCCAGTTCCGGCCCGGTGCGCGCATCTCCGGGATCGTCCATTAACAGACGTGCAATCTGCCGTAGTCGCGGCTCTTCAGGCAGCGGCAGCGTTAAGGCGTGCTCGGTAGATTCGTATAGTTCATCCAGGAACACATCGCACAGGCGGTTATAGCGCTCGCTGCCCCAGCCATCAGGGGATAAGCTAGCCAGCCGCTCGGCCAAGGGTTCCAGCACCGATGGGCAGGAGAGTAGCACCGGACGCTTGGGCAGCGGTGCGGTCAGCGCTTCATCCACCAACACCGTCCAGCCCAGTACCCGGCCAGGCCCGATAATCGCGTGTTCAAAGTGCGGCGGAATCCAACCCACCAGACGCGGCGGATTGGCAAAAATCCCCGACGGCGTGTTCACCGTCATCATCCCCTGTTTCAGGCAGTAAAGCTGGCCCGCCGCGTGGCGATGGGTGCGGCTTTCCCGATCCAACTGCTTGGATAACGACGCCGCAATCACTTTGGGCGCGTCCGGCTGTTGCAACCGCTGGCGCAACTCTTCCGCACGCGGATCGCCGCAGAAGGTGAGCTTATCGTTGGGATGGATGAGCATGGGGGATTAGCCTTTGGTGTCCTGTTGCCACTTTAGCAACGTCATAATGTTCTTTTCACCCTCTGTTTCTTTAAGGCGACGTTGCTGCTCGGCGAACTGGCTGTATTCGTTATGGGCTTTTTCATCGGCCATTTTCTTGCTGACCGACCCTGTGCCCTGAAGTACATCGCGATCGTTAAACTGGAGAAACTGGTCGAGTTTGTCTTGCCAGTCATGCAGGAATATCTGCTGGCGTCGGCGCGCCTGATCCTCGGCAAAATCCAGCCACATGTTGACCACGCGGTTGAGTTCGCTGACTTCCTCCGTGCTGAGGTAGTTCTTCGCCACGGTCACATCGCTTTTGCGCACTTCTTCATTTTTAAAGCTTGTCAAACCCATATTGGGTTGGGCTGCATCAGCGCGTTGATGAATAAGCTCGGCGGCAGTGTGCCCGGTGCAGGCGAAATGCAGTTTGTTCTGGATGGTTTGAAAAAATTGCGTGGTCTCTTTCAGCGACGGGAGGTAGTCCGCAGCAAGAGCGAAAATCTCACGAACACGTAAGTAAACGCGGCGTTCGCTGGCACGGATATCACGGATGCGTTCCAGCATCTCGTCGAAGTAATCCGGCACCGATGATGTCCCAACCGGCGGATTTTTCAGCCGCTGGTCATCCATCACAAAACCTTTCAGCAGAAATTCCTGCAGCGTCTGCGTTGCCCACTGGCGGAACTGCGTGCCGCGCGGGGAGCGGACGCGGTAGCCGATGGCGAGAATGACGGGCAGGCTATAGTGAAGCGTATTTCGGTTAACCTGCCGAGAACCTTCTAAACGAACCTGTAAGTAAGCCTTACAGGTTGCGTTTTGTTCGATTTCGTCTTCTTCATAAATGGCTTTGATGTGCTGAGTGATAGCTTGAGGCGTGACTTGATAGAGTCCGGCGATAGTGGCCTGAGGCAACCATAGCGTTTCATTTTCAAAGCGGCATTCAATACGCACGGCTCCATCATCACTGGCAAACATAATGAATTCACCCGCCGGGGATGGGATGGCGTGATCTTCTGACATGCTTCCTCCGCTTTGCTCTGCCTCAGGATTGATGACTTAGTATGCCAGAGGTGGGCTGGGTGGTTCATTAGCGAAATGGGTAAGGGGAGGGAAGGGGCGGAAGATCCCAGGAGGTGGACTCGTTAGTAAAGTATATACTTATGTTGAATTCACCCCCAACATATCCCCATGCTACAAGTTCAAAGTAAGTCGTTGCTTAAGTTATCAAGTTCTGGCGGCATAGGTAAAAACGAACAATTCCCTGATGGTCTGATGAAGGTTATCTAACGTGTTGATTTTGTTGTTTTTATTTTTCAAGGAATGAGCAGAAGTTTTCGCATTCAACACACCGCTGCCTAACGATGTCAATTTTTTCAATAATTTTTTCACTATAATTTTTATATAGCTTGGGCTCTTTTCTCAACCGAGGTTTTCCTTTAATGTTTTTCTTTGAATAGCCAAGAGATATCAATCTATCTTCAACATCTTGAATATCTTCGTAATTAACGCAAATCGCTGGTTCATGTGTGGCTAATAACCAAACTTCACTAGAATAAGTCGAAAGTAGGTAATATATTTCTTCAGGAGCAGATTGCTCGTTTAACCAAATATTTACAGCACTTTCACAAAAAGCTTTACGATCATCATTTACAGGATCGAAAGCTAGATGGTTCATCTCTTCTGCAATATCTGTATCAATCTGTAGAATTATACCATCGGCTCCGGAAAACTTTATTAAGGTATCCCATCGAAAAGATTGTTTGGCTTGCAAAAGTTTTTTTTGCCAATCCTGTAAAGCAGGGTCTATAACGATCCCTTTATCTAGTGAATATTTTTCGCACCATGATTTTACTGCTGTCCATCCATGACTAGGATAATTACCAGTGGTCATGTCTTTCGTTGGGCTAAGCTCTCTTATATCTATCTCAGCTCCGATTTTTTCGGAGATATGGTTGGATATACCTCTTATTATCTCAATGTCAGTTGGCCCTTCACAAACTAACAAGTATATTTTTTTCTTTTTTTCAACTTGTTCAGGCAAATCCATGCGGTATACCTCCTATTGCACCAGATAACCAAATTTCAGAGAGCTTCATTCCAAAGTATTTTTCTTCCCATTCTTTTTTTGTTGTTCCAGAGGGTGGGTTAATTCTCCTGACTTTCGTTAATCCTTCCCTGTCACGTTCAACAACAAAAAGACGATGCTCGTCGTTAAATAAGTCAATGCCATCAAGTGTAATTGGGTTGTGTGTTGTTAAGAAAATTTGTTTTTGCTTTTTTTCTTCAACAATTTCAACAATTTGAGACATTAGGGTTCTTATTAACCCAGGGTTCAAAGCACTATCTATATTATCTATGGCAACTATATCCGGTGAATCTTCATGAATAAGTAATAGGAGTGTAAATAGTATATAGAGTGCTCCCTCACTGACATCATAAGCATAAAGACTATTAAAATTTTTCTTCATGTACTTATCAGTATATTCAAGGACACTGCGACCCAAGCTGATATGTTCAGATGCCAGTTTTTCATCAATGTCAGATGTTGAGGATATGTACTGAAACCAATCCATTAATTTAAAAAATCTTCTTAACTCATCAATATGTCGCTTACGCTTATCAACATTCATCAGAATTTCTTTTAAAGCCTCTGCCAATCTTCCACCATACAGCCCTAATGGTGCTTTGTTACTACCATCAGAACTCACACCTCTCAAAATGGGAGTAGAAGGAGAATAGATTGCAAAGTTTTTTATGCCATCAAGTTCATTAAATTCATTATGTAAAGTATTGTATAAAGAAACTATACTTGATTCTCGATCAATTTTAGCTGGAACAGCAATGCCATCTAAACGTGCCCCATTATTAGATCTTCCAGCTAATTGCTTTTCGGTTTTTTTTTCTTTCAAAGATTCTGAATGATATGCAAAACCTTCTTTAGGGCTAATTCCCATTGAGTATAAATATGATTCAGTCTCAATTGCTATCCTAAATAGAGCTTTTCTTGTTTTATTTTTAAAAGAACTGCGAAATATCTCAGGCGCAGATAGTCTTGCTCCTCTGCGCGCTAGCCTTTCATAATCCACACTACCTTCAATAGAGGCAGATGCTACGGCTATAGACTCAAGAAGATTGCTTTTGCCTGCACCATTATTACCAATAAATACATTAATACGGCCAAACTCGATATCTTCCTCGAGTATTGATTTAAAACCACTAATTTTTATACTTTTTAAGATTGAACTCATAACATTCCTCAAATGTTCATACCCATCCACTGGAATTCTTGAAACGGCCAAGTGAACTCACATTCCCTACAGTACTCTATTATAAATAAAATTTTTTTCAATTTGATGTTATCTCTCATATCAATAGGCTTTGCGCGTAATGCTATCCCTGCCACGCCTGCCCGATTTAAGTATGATGATGCTCAGGCCGCGCCAGTTGGGCTGCTAAGTATGTTTCTACCCGGTAAAATCCTCACGCAAACACATACATATTGTGAATCAAAACCTATTTATATTCTCCAACGTGCTAAAAATTTTTAGATTTGAGACAAAATAATTCCCGCCAGCTGGCAAGGATTGCACAGGATTTGTGACCAGTGTTTGAAGGCTTGACCTAACGCCCAAGTGTCTGTGCTTGCCGTTGGGGTGTTGGCGGCGGCGGGGCGGTGATCTGTTCTGGCTCCTTTGAGCGGGTGATCACCTTTACTAGGTTTAATGCGTTTTGAATGTGCTGGAACACTCCAGATTCAATCACTGATGATAAGTTTATTGAATCATATTAGTTAGATGTCGGAGATTTACAGCATCAGTAAGTGGCGGAAGATCACAGGAGTCGAACCTGCCCAGGACCGCTGGCGGCCCCAACCGGATTTGAAATCCGGCCGCCTCACCGGAGACGACGATCTTCCTTTAAAGAAGCAGCGGAAGTATAGCGAGAATGCGCCACGAAATCTTGATCTAAGCCGTGCGCTACAGCACGTTCTCGCCGTGAAGTTGCCGATACTCCTTGGGCGTGCTGGCGTAGCTCTTCTTGAACACCGAATAGAAATATTGCAGTGATGGATAGCCGCACATCTGGGATATCTCGTTAATATTTAATGAAGAAGAGGCCAGCAGCTCGCGCGCTTTCTCCAGCTTTTCGCGATGAATCATGGCATGGATGGTGTCGCCAGTCTCATCACGAAAACGCTTCTCCAGGTTTGAACGGGACATGCCAATCGCATCCAACACCTGTTCGACTTTAATCCCTTTGCAGGCATTAAAGCGGATGTAGTGCATGGCCTGAATCACAGCAGGGTCGTTCAGCGAACGAAAATCCGTGGAGCGGCGGGCAATTACTTTAACCGGCGGCACCAGAATGCGTTGCAGCGGCAGGGATTGTTTATCCAGTAAACGGTGCAGCAATTTCGCGGCTTGATAGCCCATCTGCCGCGTGCCTTGGGCGACGGAGGAGAGGGCAACGCGGGACAGATAGCGCGTCAGCTCTTCGTTATCGATACCAATCACCGTAAGCTTCTCTGGCACCGGGATTTTAAGATGTTCGCACGCCTGTAACAGATGGCGCGCTCGCGCATCGGTGACGGCAATAATACCGGTTTGCGGCGGCAGCGTTTGCAGCCAGTCTGCGAGGCGGTTCTGGGCGTGCTGCCAGTTTTCCGGTGCGGTCTCCATGCCCTGATACACCACGCCCTGATAGCGTTCGCGCATCACCAGCTGACGAAACGCTTGCTCACGCTCTTGCGACCAACGCTTGCCGCTGGAAGCGGGCAAACCGTAGAAGGCAAAACGGTTGATGCCTTTCTCTTTCAGATGCAGGAAGGCACTCTGCACCAATGCCGCGTTATCGGTGGCGATGTAATGCACCGGCGGATAATCTTGCGGCTGATGATACGAGCCGCCGACACCAACAATCGGCACCTGGACATTGGCGAGCAGAGTTTCGATGGAACTGTCGTCGTAATCGGCAATCACGCCATCGCCCAGCCACTCGCGGATATTCTCAATACGGCAGCGAAAATCCTCTTCAATGAAGATATCCCAGTCGGTTTGCGATGCCTGTAAATACTCGCCGACTCCTTCCACAACCTGTCGGTCATACACCTTGTTGGCGTTAAATAACAAGGTAATGCGGTAACGTTTCTCATGCATGGTGGCGCGTTCCCTTAAACCCTCAGCGCATTGCATAGCACGGCTGCAAGGACAGCAGAAATGGTTTGCGCCACAATGTGATCGCCCACGCGATTACACCCGGCGACGCGTGGCGGTATCCATCCACACCGCCAGCAGCAAGATCGCGCCTTTCACGATGTACTGCCAGAAGGTCGGGACATCCATCATGCTCATGCCGTTATCCAGTGAGGCCATGATAAACGCACCCATCACCGCACCGGCGACCGAACCCACGCCGCCCGCGAGGCTGGTGCCGCCAATCACGCAGGCGGCAATCGCATCCAGCTCCGCAATGTTACCGGCAGAGGGGGAACCCGCACCCAGGCGGGAGCTGAGGATCAGCCCGGCAATCGCCACCATCACGCCATTGATCGCAAACACCGCCAGCTTGGTGCGGGCCACATTAATCCCGGAAAGACGAGCGGCATCAAGATTGCCACCTATGGCATAAATCCGGCGACCAAAGGCGGTGCGCGTCGCCATAAACATGCCCGCCAGCAACAGCAGTGCCAGCAGCAAGACGGGCGTCGGCACCCCGCGATAATCATTCAGCAGCCAGATGGCCCCCAGCACCAGAACAGCCGTGATCGCCTGACGCACCACGGTACTGGTTGCGGCGGGTTGGTTCAGACCTAACTGCTGGCGGCGCAGGCGTAAGCGCCATTGCCAGAGAATAAACAGCGCCAGGCCGACAAAACCAAAGCCGAACCCCACGCCGCCAGGCAGATAACTTTGCCCAATCTGCGACATCGCCGGGCTGGTAGGGGCGACTGTGGTGCCATCAGTGATGCCGACTAAGATGCCACGAAACGCCAGCATGCCTGCCAGCGTCACGATGAATGATGGTACTTTGCGATACGCCACCCACCAACCGTTCCAGGTCCCCAGCAGCAGACCCAGCACCAGGGTTACGACGATGGTGAGCGGCAGCGGCCAGCCAAGCCAGACATCGAAAATCGCGGCGGCACCGCCCAACAGGCCCATCATGGAACCCACTGACAGATCGATTTCCGCAGAGATGATCACAAACACCATCCCCACCGCCAGGATGCCGGTAATCGCCGTCTGGCGTAGCAGATTGGAGACATTGCGTGCGCTCAGCCAGGCACCGTCGGTGGTCCTGGTGAAGAACAGCGCAATCAGTAAAATCGCGCCCAGCATCACTAACACTTGCAGATTCGGTCGCGGAAGTTTGCCCGGTGTGGGCGTGCCCGGCAGGCTCTGTGTGCTCTCGGTTTTAAGCATAATGTTCACTCCGCAGAGCGGCTTCCATCACCTGCTCCTGAGTTAGATTGTTGTTAATCAGATCGGCTTTGATTTGCCCTTCATGCATCACCAAAACGCGATCGCTCAGGCCCAGTACTTCGGGCAGCTCGGACGAAATGACAATCACCGCGATGCCTTGTTGCACCAGCGCGTTGATCAGCAGATAGATCTCCTGGCGTGCACCTACATCAATGCCGCGCGTAGGCTCATCCAGAATCAGGATTTTGGGATTGAGCAGCAGGCACTTCGCCAGAATGGCTTTTTGCTGATTGCCGCCACTCAGCCGTCCAATCGCCAAATCGGGAGAGGAGGTTTTGACGCGCAGGCGACGAATCGCATCGTTGATGGCCTGCTGTTCGGCGGCTTCATCCAGCGTGGAAAGGCGATGACTAAACTGATCGAGTGCCGCCAGCGTGATGTTTTTCCCCACGCCCATCAGCGGCACGATGCCATCTTTTTTGCGATCCTCCGGCACCATGGCGATGCCGTGCGCAATAGCATCGCGACAGTCATGGATTTTTACGGGCTTACCGTTGATGGCAATATCGCCATGCCAGCGGCCCGGCCAGACGCCAAACAAACACTGTACCGTTTCGGTGCGTCCGGCACCGACCAGCCCGGCAATCCCCAGGATTTCACCGCGCCGGAGGCTGAACGAAACATCGTTCACCCGGCGCACATGGCGATTGACCGGATGCCAGGCCGTGAGGTTTTTCACTTCCAGCAGCGTGTCACCGATATCGTGCGGTTGATGCGGATAGAGCGCGGTCAGTTCGCGTCCCACCATCATGGTGATGATGTCATCTTCACTCAAACCTGCCGCCGGACGCGTGGCGATGTGTTGCCCATCGCGGATCACGCAGATGGTGTCAGATATGGCTTTCACTTCATTGAGTTTGTGCGAGATGTAGATGCAGGCGATGCCGTGCTCACGCAGGTTGTTGATAATGCTCAGCAGCACCTCGGTTTCCTGCTCGGTGAGCGAGGAGGTCGGCTCATCCAGAATCAGCAGCCGAACCTGTTTATTAAGCGCTCGGGCGATCTCCACCAACTGCTGCTGACCAAGCCCCAGCTCACCGACTTTGGTGGTAGGCGACACATCCAGCTTCACCCGCGCCAGCAGCTGCTGGCAGCGCAGCGTCATGGTTTCATCATCGACCATGCCAAAACGGCCCAATTCGGCACCGAGGAAAATGTTCTCCATCACCGTGAGCTGGCGCACCAGCGCCAGTTCCTGATGAATGATCACAATGCCTTTGCGTTCGGTATCACGAATGGTCTGCGCCTGAATCGAATCGCCGGCAAAATGAATCTCACCGTCAAAATCACCGTGCGGATAGAGCCCGCACAGGATTTTCATCAAGGTCGATTTGCCAGATCCATTCTCACCGCACAGTGACATCACTTCACCTGCATCCAGCCGCAGACTGATATCATCCAGCGCTTTCACCGCGCCGAAACGTTTGGTGATGTGCTTCATTTCCAGCAGCATAGGGAGTCCTCCTCGCAGCGGTGCTTAGAGTTCGCTCTGTTTGTGGAAGCCGTCTTTCACCACGGTGCTTTCGATATTGTCTTTGTTGACGGGGATGGGCGTCAGCAGGCGTGAGGGCACCTCTTTCAGGCCATTATTGAGTTTGCCGTTGCTGGCGGGCGTTTGGTTATCGCCGAGTTCTACGGCAATTTTTGCGGCTTCGGTGGCGAGTTCGGTGATCGGTTTGTACACCGTCATGGTTTGCGTGCCATTCATGATGCGTTTGATAGCGGCCAGGTCGGCATCCTGACCTGAAATCGCGACTTTGCCTGCCAGACCTTGCGCACTCAGCGCCTGAATCGCACCGCCTGCGGTGGCATCATTGGAGGCGACGACCGCATCAATATGGTTGCCGTTAGCGGTCAGGGCGTTTTCCATGATTTTTAACGCGTTCTCAGGTAACCAGGCATCGACCCACTGATCGCCCACCACTTTGATGCTTCCGTTGTCGATGTACGGTTTTAACACCTTCATCTGTCCCGCGCGGAACAGGCGAGCATTATTATCGACTGGCGAGCCGCCCATCATGAAATAGTTACCTTTTGGCACCTGCTTCACAATGCTTTCGGCCTGCAGTTCGCCGACTTTTTCATTATCAAAGGAAATATAGAAATCAATGTCAGCATTATTAATCATACGGTCATAAGCCAGCACTTTAATGCCTTCGCGTTTAGCTTCGGCCACCACGTTGCTTAATACCTGGCCGTTATAAGGAATGATCACCAGTACATCGACACCACGGTTGATCATATTTTCAATTTGCGACATCTGCGTCTCTTCATTGCCGTTAGCAGACTGGACAAAAACGCTGGCACCTAAAGATTCGGCTTGTTTAACAAAAATGTCGCGGTCTTTTTGCCAGCGCTCCAGACGTAAGTCATCGATCGCCATACCGATTTTCACTTCTTTCGCCATACCCGTTTGGCTAAACAGAGCCAGCGCAGCGCAGGCAGCTAACAGCGTGTATTTCATTTTCATCATGGTCATCCTGTAGGTTGAGGCTATTGTCGTTGTAAGGCTATGAACCAAGCGGATGAATTGTTGCCTTGCGTTTCAGATAACATCAATTACTGATTTTTATCCGGCTATTACGTTTTTTTGTTTATTTGTGATTCTTTGAGCGCGATCTGAATTTGCGAGTATTTGCGAGCTGGCGCACAATTAATAATTATCTTAATTTGAGTGTGAAATATCGTAATTGAGTCTGTAGACAACCCCTTAGCAAAATAATGACTCACTGCTGACCATTCGGGTCTGATGCTAAGGAGCAAAACATGCACGCTTATTTCGACCAGCTCGATCGCGTTCGTTATGAAGGGGCCAAATCCACCAATCCGCTGGCGTTTCGCCACTACAATCCTGACGAAGTGATCCTCGGCAAAACCATGGCGCAACATCTGCGCTTTGCCGCGTGTTACTGGCACACCTTCTGCTGGAACGGTGCGGATATGTTTGGTGTGGGTGCCTTTGATCGCCCATGGCAGAAAAGTGGCGATGCATTGCAGCTGGCGAAACAGAAAGCGGATGTGGCGTTTGAGTTCTTCCACAAACTCAACGTGCCCTATTACTGCTTCCATGATGTGGATGTCTCACCAGAAGGGGATTCCCTGCGCAGCTACCGCGAGAATTTCGCGGCGATGACTGACAAGCTGCTGGAAAAACAGCAGGAAACAGGCGTGAAGTTACTGTGGGGCACGGCTAACTGCTTTACTCATCCGCGTTACGGTGCCGGTGCGGCAACCAGTCCAGACCCCGAAATCTTTGCCTGGGCCGCCAGCCAGGTGTGCAGTGCCATGCAGGCCACGCAGACGCTGGGCGGTGAAAACTACGTGCTGTGGGGCGGGCGTGAAGGTTATGAAACCTTGCTGAATACCGATCTGCGTCAGGAGCGGGAGCAGATTGGCCGTTTTATGCAGATGGTGGTGGAGCACAAACACAAAATTGGTTTCCAGGGCATGCTGCTGATTGAGCCGAAACCGCAGGAGCCGACCAAACACCAATATGACTACGACGTGGCAACGGTGTATGGCTTCCTGAAGCAGTTTGGTCTGGAGAAAGAGATCAAAGTTAACGTCGAAGCTAACCACGCCACGCTGGCGGGACACTCGTTCCATCATGAGATTGCTACGGCGATTGCGTTGGGGATTTTTGGATCGGTGGATGCCAACCGCGGTGATGTGCAGTGCGGCTGGGATACCGATCAGTTCCCCATCAGCGTCGAGGAAAATGCCCTGGTGATGTACGAGATCATCAAAGCGGGCGGATTCACCACCGGCGGCTTAAACTTTGATGCCAAAGTGCGCCGCCAAAGCACCGATAAATATGACCTGTTCTACGGTCACATTGGCGCTATGGATACCATGGCGCTGGCGCTGAAAGTCGCGGCACGCATGGTGCAGGAAGGCGAGCTGGATAAGCGCGTGGCACAGCGTTACAGCGGCTGGAATGGTGAGTTCGGCCAGCAAATTTTGAAAGGTGAGTTTTCACTGGCATCCCTGTCGGCGCATGCTCAGCAGCAACAATTGAACCCGCAGCACCGCAGCGGGCGCCAGGAACAACTGGAAAACCTGGTCAATCACTATCTGTATGATTTCTAACTGCTTCAGGAGCTAAACATGGTTATCGGGATCGATTTAGGCACCTCTGGCGTCAAAGTGGTGTTGCTGGATGCGCAAGGGCAGGTTGTTGCGATGGAAACGGCACCTTTGCAGGTGTCACGCCCGCAGCCGTTGTGGAGCGAGCAAGATCCCGAAAGCTGGTGGAACGCCACGGATACGGCGATGCAGGCGCTGGCGCAGCAGCAGGATCTTAGCCAGGTGAAGGCGATTGGCCTGAGCGGCCAGATGCATGGTGCGACGTTGCTGGATGCCCAGCATCAGGTGCTGCGCCCGGCGATTTTATGGAACGACGGGCGCAGCAGCGAGCAGTGCCGGGAGTTGGAGCAGCGCGTGCCAGATTCGCGTCAAATCACCGGCAACCTGATGATGCCGGGCTTTACCGCCCCCAAGTTACTGTGGGTGCAACAAAACGAACCCGACGTTTTCAGCAAGGTGGCGATGGTGCTGCTGCCGAAAGATTATCTGCGCTGGCGCATGAGCGGGGCGTTCGCCAGTGATATGTCAGACGCGGCTGGGACGATGTGGCTGGATGTCGCCAGGCGTGACTGGAGCGATGCCATGCTCAAGGCCTGCGATCTTAACCGTAGCCAGATGCCTGCGCTGTATGAGGGCAACCAGATCACCGGCACGTTATCACATGAGATTGCCGCGCGTTGGGGGATGAACCCTGTGCCGATCGTAGCGGGCGGTGGTGACAACGCCGCCGGTGCCGTGGGTGTCGGCATGGTCGCGCCGGGGCTGGGCATGCTGTCGCTGGGTACTTCGGGGGTCTATTTCCTGGTCAGCGACGGGTATCTCAGCAATCCGCAGCAGGCGGTCCACAGCTTTTGCCATGCGCTGCCAAACCGCTGGCATTTGATGTCGGTGATGTTAAGTGCCGCTTCCTGCCTCGACTGGGCTGCTGCCTTAACCGGCTGCGCGGATGTGCCAGAACTGCTGGCTGAGGCAGAAAAAGCGCGCGGTGATGTCGCGCCTGTGGTGTTCCTGCCGTATCTCTCCGGTGAGCGTACACCGCATAATAATCCGCAGGCGCAGGGCGCATTTTTTGGCTTAACCCATCAGCACGGGCGGCCTGAGCTGGCGCGAGCGGTGCTGGAAGGTGTGGGGTTTGCGCTGGCAGAAGGGATGGAAGCGGTGCATGCCTGTGGTGTGCAACCACAAACCGTGATGCTGATTGGCGGCGGGGCGCGCAGTGCTTACTGGCGGCAGATGCTGGCGGATATCAGCGGATTAACGCTCGATTACTGCCACGGCGGGGAAGTGGGTCCGGCGCTGGGGGCCGCACGGTTGGCGCAGTGGGCGATTGATCCACAGAGTGAGTGGCCGGAACCGGAGTTAGTTCAGCGTCATCAACCGGATAGCGCACGCTATCAGGCGTATCAGCCGCAGCGCGAGAAGTTTGCGCAGCTGTATCAGCAGCTCAAACCGTTGATGTCCTGATTTGGCTTGGTGATGGCCGGATTGGGTCGTGGATTTTGGTTTTATTAGGCTATGATGGACGAATCTTGTGTGTTGCTATGGCTTGAATTGGCCTTACCTTAGCCTTCTCCCCTCACCCCAACCCTCTCCCGCAAGCGGGAGAGGGGGCAGACCGAGCGCGGTGGTGGCTTTTCCTGCAAGCATGGGAGCAGCACAGCTTATGACGTCGAAGTTGTGCCTAACCCAAGTCAGTCCTCGATCGGTCCCCTCTCCCACTTGTGGGAGAGGGCCAGGGTGAGGGCAAAACTCATCACCAATCCTGGAGCCCAGTATGTCGCAGCCTGTCTATTTCCTGGTTCTACCCGGCGTGATGGCGCTCGATCTCACCGGGCCCGCCGAAACCTTGCAGTTGGCGGATGGCCACTTTGCCCTGCACTACATCGGCCCCAATCCCAGCGTACTGTGCTCCACGGGCATGACTATCGCCGAAATCGCCCCTTTACCCGATCGCTTACCTGACAATAGCTTGCTGGTGGTGCCCGGCGTGCACGACTCGAAAGTCTGGTTCGATACCCCAGCGGCCGCCGCTGCGCGTGACTGGTTACGCCTACAACAACCGGATATTCAATCCCATCGCATTACACTGGTGTGCATCTGTTCCGGGGCGCTGCTCTCAGCGCAAGCGGGCTTACTCAACGGTGTGCAGTGCACCACGCATCATGACGTGTTACCGCGCCTGAAAGCGGCGGCACCGGCTGCGTTAGTGAAAGATAACCGCGTTTTCGTCGAAGATTGCGGCATCTGGACCAGCGCGGGCATCACCGCCGGTATCGATTTGGCGCTGCATCTGATCAACCGACTATGCGGTGCGCCGCAGGCGCTTAAAGTGGCGCGGGAGATGGTGGTGTGGTTCCGCCGTTCCGGCGATGATCCGCAGCTTTCACCGTGGCTGCGCTATCGTAATCACCTGCATCCCGCCATTCATCGTGCGCAGGATGTGATGATTGCCCATCCCGAAAACGACTGGTCACTGACGGCACTGGCTGAGCGCGCGCACGTCAGCGAACGCCACCTGACGCGCCTGTTCCGCCAGCACCTCGGCATCAGCGTGCGCGAATACCATGAACAGCTGCGCCTGGTGATTGCGCGGCAGCGCCAGCAGCAGGGCGAAGCAGCAGAGAAAGCCGCGCTGGCGGCCGGATTCTCCTCTGCACGCCAACTGCGTCGCGCCCATCAGCGCTGGGACGATCAGCTCACCAGATGATGCTTATCCACGCGCTTAAGCACTATCGCCAGCAGTAAACTGCCGATTAATGTGACGCCAAACACCCAAGGCAAATCAAGCCACGGGCGTGACATATCGTCGTAATGGTGGGTACGCAAATAATGAATGAACAGTGCGTGGAAGCCATAAATCGGCAGCGAATAGCGTGAAATCGTCCCCAGTAACGGTAGCGTGCGGCTGTTGAGCACATTTTTAAACAGCACCAGCAAACTGATGGCCGCAATAAACACCAGTGGGCCGCAATACAGATACCAGGTGTCGTTGAACGCGCCGTTGATTTTCAGCATCTGTTTGGTACCGAGCGTGATGCCTATCCAGCAGGCGACAAACCCCAGTCCAGCCAGCCAGCTGATGCCACGTTTGTCAGTGTCCATACAGCCAATCGCTCGCCCTAACAGCGCATACAGCAGGTAGTAAATGCTGTCACCGCTCACGTAGAGATTCACCGGCAGCCAGTGAAACGGCCCCAGCGACTGACTGACGGTATTGGGATTGGCCAGCACCGCCAGTACCACTACCAACAGCGCGACGTAGCGTGGCTGTACGCTTTTCACCTGAATCAACGGAGAAAGCAGGTAAATACCGATGATGGCGAAGAAAAACCACAGGTGATAGAACACCGGTTTTTGCAGCAGCTTCAGCAGCGAACGCCCTTCACTGATCGGCGTTAACCAGGTGATATAGGCCAAGGCCACTGCGCTGTAGAACAGTAAACACAGCACGATGCGCAGCAGATGTCTCCCCTGCGCGCTGCGTTCGCCAAAGAACAGGTAGCCGGAGATCATAAAGAACAGCGGGACGCAGACACGCGACGCCGAGTTGAGCAGGTTGGCGACATCCCAACTGAAGCCCGTCACCGCCAGCGGGCCGGTGATATACCAGGTGGTGGTATGAATGACGATCACCATCAGGCAGGCGACCGCACGTAAGTTGTCGATCCAGTGTATTTTTTGCGACATGGCTTCCTCGTGCATGAACTGTGCAAAAGGGTAGCCAGTGAGCCGCGCGTCAACAACCTTTGGACCTGAAATTCGGATCACTCTTGGCTGGCTCAGCGCTGCTTTGTAGGGTGCGCACTGATGCGCAGCGGGTGAACAGGTCGCCATGAATGGCGACCTGACAACTCAGCCGCGCACCAAAAACTTCTCAATCACCGCTTCGTTCGGTTCGACGCCCAGGCCTGGCTCGCTGGGTAGCCATGCGTAACCTTCGGCGATACGTACCGGATTTTTCGCCAGTGAACGGCTGATCTCACCCGGCTCCACGCAATACTCCATCACCAGCGCATTCTCAATCGCACACAGGAAGTGCAGTGACGCGGCGGTGTTGATGTCAGTGGTGAAGTTGTGGTTACACACCTTGCGCCCACGGCTGTGCGCGTAGCTGGCAATTTCCATTGCCTGGGTAAAGCCGGTGCGCGTCAGGTCGATTTGCACGATGTCGATCCCGCCTTCATCAATCAGGCGCTGGAAACCGACCACCGAGCACTCTTGCTCACCGGCAGCGATATGTTGCTGGCAGGCGGAAGACACCTGACCGTAACCGGCGTAGTTATCCGGATGCAGCGGCTCTTCGATCCAGAACAGGTTGAGATGTTCATAGCGCTGGCTGCGGCGCACGGTGGTTTTGGCATCCCAGACATGGCCGACATCCAGCATCAAATCGACGCTGTCGCCCATCGCGGTGCGCAACGCTTCGAGGTAGCGCAGGTCCATGGCTTCATCGGTGCCAAACGGCTCCCAGCCAAATTTCACGCCGGTATGACCGGTGTCGATGGCGTGCTGTGCACGCGCCACGGTCTCTTCCACGCTGTACTGGAACATGTTGGAGGAGTAGACGCGCATCTTGTCGCGCATCGCCCCACCCAGCAGTTCTACAATCGGTTTGCCGAGCGCTTTGCCTTTGATATCCCACAGCGCGATATCAATGCCCGCCATTGCCTGTAATACCGCACCACTGCGACCGTAATAGATGGTGGCTTTGTGCATCTTCTTCCACAGACGACCGGTTTCCAGTGGGTTTTCGCCGATCAACAGCGATTTCAGGCCGGTGACCATGGTGTGTGAATAAGGTGCTTCAATAATGGCTTTGGTGACATACGGGCTGCCATCCACTTCACCCCAACCGGTAATGCCCGCATCGGTGGTGATTTTGATAAGCAGCGCGTCTTGAGAGCTATCTGTGCGCTGCTCAATAACCGGCAGGCGCAGATAAAACGCCTCAACGTTGGTAATCTTCATCGTGGTTTTCCTGGTGTAAAGGCAATCAACAAAGCATCAGCCCACAGCGGAACGCTGCTGTCGGCGCTGCATAATCAAAGTTTCGTAGTCCACATCCAGTGCCTGGATGCGAATATGGTTTTCAATCTCATCGGTCATCTGCGCGATATCGCCATCGGCGAACACGTTGATCAGCCGCTGGTGCTCTTCAATGATGTCGCTCATCGATTTGCCCATGGTGGAGAGGCCGAAAATCACCGTCAGCTGGCGCGCAATGGATTCCCACAAGTTGCTGAGTACCGGGTTGTGGGCAAAGCTGCACAGCGTGCGGTGGAAATCGGTATCCGCCGAGGCAAAACCGTAAACGTCATCGTTTTGCATCATGGTCTGCATTTGCGCCACGCCTTGGTACAGCTGCGTCAGCTGTTCGGCACCGTTGCGACCGGCTTCGATGGCACGGCGGCAGGCCAGCGTCTCCAGCGGGATGCGCACGTCGATAATCTGCTCCAGCCGCTGATGAGAAATCTCCATCAAGCGGATGCCCTTGTACGGCTCGCTGGTGACGATGCCCTGACTCTCCAGAATGCGCAGCGCTTCACGAATCGGCACGCGACTCATGCCGAGTTTGGCCACCAGATCCGGCTCAGCGATACGGTCGCCGGGCAGCACCAAACCGCGCGACGCCGCGCTGAGAATGGCATCGACCGCGTGATCGACCAGGGTGCGTGGTCGTGCTGCTTGCCAGCTCTCTTCGCTGGTGGATTCCTGCGCCAGCGGGGCGCTGTTTTTGCGGCGGATAGTTGACGATTTTCCTGCCATGATTATTGTCCTGTTGCTGCCTGTCGGGTCACGAACTGACCAAAGCCGGGTTCAACCTGCATCTGGTCATCCTGGTAAACCGTGACGCCACGAATAAGTGTGCGCACCACTTTACCCTGACAGCGCATCCCTTCAAATGCGCTCCACTTACCCAACCCCTGGAACGCCGCGCCTTCCACTGTCCAGCTCTGCTGCGCGTCGTAAAATACCAGGTCGGCATCAAAGCCCGGCGCAATCGCCCCTTTTTTGCCCCACAGCTGGAAGGCTTTAGCCGGGCCGCTGGCGGTCATACGGGCGAACTCCGTCAGTGCCAGGCCACGATCGATATGCGCGGCGCTAAAGAACATCGGGCTCAGCGTCTCTACGCCGGTTAATCCCATGCCGGCATCCCAGATGCTGGTTTCACCGGCCTGTTTTTGTGCAGGGGTATAGGGACAGTGGTCGGAGGCGATCATGTCGACATCGCCGCGCAGCAGCACTTGCCACAGCGCATCCACTACCGGACGTGGGCGAATCGGCGGGCCGCAGCGGGCATTGGGGCCGATGCGCACCAGATCGTCCTCATCCAGAATCAGATAGTGCGGACAGGTTTCGAAGCTGGCGCGCACCCGGCCTTTGGCGGCGACGATGGTTTCGGCGGCGCGTGCGGAGCTGACATGCACAATATGGCAACGCGCACCGGTCTCTTCGGCGACCGCCAGCACGCGGCCCACGGCTTCAATTTCGGCGATTTCCGGGCCAGCCAGCGCATGCGCACGGGTGTCTTTTCGTCCTGCACGGCGCAGTTCACTGCCTGCACCAATCAGGATGTCGTGGTTTTCCGCGTGCACGCCAATCAGGCCATCAAACGTGGCTAATTCACGCATTGCCCGCAGCAGGCCATCGTCATCAAGGCGTGGCAGCCCTTTTTCGTCGGTCGCTTCGCCGTTCGGCGCGCCACTACACAAGAAGGCTTTAAACGCCAGTGCACCCGCCTGATCCAGCGCCGCCAACTCGTGCACGTTGCGGCCATCCAGTCCGGCCCACATGGCGTAATCCACCGAGCAGTTGTCTGCCAGCCACTGTTGTTTGGCGGTGAAATTCTTCAGCGAGGTGGCGGGCGGCAGTGAGTGCGGCATTTCAACGATGGTGGTGACGCCATGTGCGGCGGCACCCTGTGTACCTTCGCGCAGTTCCTGCTGTGGGAAATCATGCGAGCCAGTGAAGTGGGTGTGCACATCAATAGCGCCGGGAACGATGATCAATCCCTGCGCATCAATGATTTCATCCACGCCTGCTGTCATCGCGCCAGGTGTCAGCAGACCGCTGATTATGCCATTCTCAATCAGCAAGTCGGCCGGTTCTGCGCGGGTTTCAGTTACGACCAAACCATTGATAATAAGCTGTTTCATCACTCTGCTCCTGCCTGCGTGACCAGTGCGGCATAGGGCACCGGTTGAGAAGGATCCAGCCAGCCGATAGCGCTCAACAGCTGGCTGAAGTGTTCAAATTCGTGCTGCGGGATAACGCAGCCTGGCGCGAAAACCTGGGCGTGCTGATAGGCCGCCAGGCCCGTCACCAGCGCTTCACGTGGGTAATCGGGATAGAAGTGCTGCACGCGGTCGGCCAGTGCGGTGGCATCATGAGTCGCGATCCATGTCAGCGCCTGTTCGATGGCCCGTGAGAACGCGTGGAACGCTGATGCCTTCTCCAGCAACACATCGGCACGCGCGATGTAGGCGCTCCAGGGGACATGGCCGCACAAGGTGGCGAGGCTGCTAATGCTGGTTAGCTGCCCGGCGGCAATGGCCGGTGCCAGCATGTGCATGGCGTGTAGCGCGTAATCGGCCTCGCCTGCGGCCACGGCAGCGAAATCGCGTGCCTGATCGCCGCTGCCGGAAATCAACTCCACCTGATCCTGCAATCCGTGCTGCGCCAGCAGCCAGCGGAAGGTCAGCGTGGCGGTGCCGACATTGCCGACATCCAGCACGCGTTTGCCGCGCAAATCACTGAGCTGAAAATCGGGTTGCGCCTGCGCCGCCGCCAGAAACCACGGGTTAGCCGCCACCGAGGCGCAAAAGCACTGCAGCTCTGTACCATGCTGTTGAAAATGCTTCATCACCACCATCGGGCCGCCGAGCGTGAGGTCGGCATCGCGGCTCAGAACGGCAGGTACCTGACCACCCTGCACGGTGTGACCGCCCGTGGCGCTGGTGGTAAAGGTGACCTGCAACTGCTCGGCGGCGAACAAGCCGAGGCTGTCGGCCAGGTAGTGGGCGCAGTAGTAGATGCGTGATTCGCTGGCATCGCCCTGATTGAAAATGAGTTGCTGCATCAGTTGCGTACCTCGCTAACAAAGCTGCCGTTGAGTGCCGCCATATCACTGACGCCGCACCAGTGGCTGATCGCGGTGATTTCATTGATCCAGCCGGAAAGCAGATCAAACACTGCGTCTTCACCACCGGCCACTAAGGCGCTGATGATCGGTCGCACGCTGAGTGACAGGGAGGCTCCGAGGCAACGCGCCACCACCGCATCGCTGCCGCAGCGCACTCCGCCGTCTAACAGCAGTGGCAAGCGCGTGACGGCTTGCAAATCGGGCAGTTGATCGACCGGCGTTGCCCAGCGTGCGCTTTGGCGCAGGCCAATGTTGGAGGCGATGATGCCACTGACGCCATGCTGGGTTGCCTGAGCGGCATCGTCATGATGCAAAATGCCTTTTAACCACAGCGGCAGTTGATGCGTGGCGCAGTGCGCCGCGACCTCATCAATCTGCTGCCAGCGCCACACCGGAAAAGCTGGTAACGCGGCAACGCCCGGTTCCGTTCCACCAATGGTGTGCCAGCCGCGCTGTTTTAGCGCCTCGCCAATCGAGAACCCGCCAGGCTGTAAACCCGCAACCGGATGCACCGGTGCGAGCACCGTCAGGACAATGTTTTTGAATCCGGCTTGAGCCGCCTGATCGATTAAATCTTTGATGCGGCCGACATCACCCGCGGCACGCAGTTGCAGCCAGCAGCGATCATACTCCGCGCCAATCAGCTCCAGCGGTGTGACGGTCTCTTCTGAGATCACCAGCGGCAATTGCAGGCGTTTGCAGGCGCGCGCAATCGGCAACAATCCCTCTTCATGGAAGATGCGGTCGCCGGCAAATGCGCCGACGCCCAGCGGTGCTGACCAGCGTTGATTCAGCAGCGTGGTTTCGGTGCTGATCCCCTCATTGCCCTGTAAGACGCGCGGCAGCAAACGAAAACGGCGCAGCGCCTGCTGATTGGCATCGGATTCGCCAGACAGTGCATCAGCTGGCTGGCCCTGCATATAGCGGAACAGCGCATCACCGAGACGCTCACGAGCAGCAAGTTCATGCGTTGGCATGCTGAGCCTCCGTGGCGTTTTCGTGTTCGAGGAACGTGGCAAAGGCCGGTGTTTTTGGGTTTTGCAAAATGGCCGGAGGACCTTCTTCAATCAACGCCCCGTCCTGCAAGAACACCACGCGATCCGCTACGCCTGCCGCAAAGGCAATGTCATGGGTGCTGATGATCATGGTGATGCCGGTTTGGGCCAGATTGCGCATCGTCTGGTTCACTTCACGCACCAGCTCTGGGTCGAGCGCCGAAGTGGGTTCATCGAACAGCAGGATTTGCGGTTCTGCCGCCAGCGCACGCGCAATGCCGACGCGCTGTTTCTGACCGCCCGATAATTCATGTGGCAACGAGGCGGCGAAATCCTGCAATCCCACCATTTTCAGTGCACGCATCGCTTTGGCGCGCGCGATTTCAGGCTGGGCGCCCTGTACGCGCAGCAGAATGCTCATCACGTTCTCTAACGCGGTCAGATGATCGAACAGCGCAAAGTGCTGAAACACGATACCAATACCTGACTTGGCACGGTTGGCCGGTAAATGGCGGGCGGCCAGTGCGCGACCGTTTTCATCGCTGCCCATAAAGTGGCCTTCGGTCTGGATGGTACCGTTGGTGCGTGGCGTTAACGCCAGAATCGATTTCAACAGGGTGCTTTTACCGGAGCCGGAGCGACCCAGCAGCACCACCACTTCACCACGACGCACGGTGAGCGACAGCGATTTCAGCACCGCTTTGCCAGCGTAATCGACGCACAGTTTGTCCACTTCCAGCACCGGTGCGGCGGTTTGTGTATCCCAACGGCGTTTCGGCAACTGCATCGCCATCACGTCCGCTTCTGGCGGCAGGGTGGCCAGGCGCGCACGGGCACGGCGGGCGCGTTCATCAAGGTTGTAGAACTTCTCCAGCCACCACTGTCCGCCAGCCAAGGCGGTCGAGAGGATCAGGTAGATGCCGCCTGAGGCCACTAATACCGGAATAAACAGGAAGTTCTGCGACACAATCGCCTGGCCGCGCATGGTCAGTTCGTTGACGCCGACCACCGACGCCAGTGAGGTCGATTTCAGCAGACCAACGGTTTCGTTACCCATGGTTGGCAAAATGGCGCGCAGCGCTTGTGGGATGACGACGTGGATCATCTCTTTGGTGCGTGAATAGCCGAATGCCTGTGCCGCCATGCTCTGGTCGCGATCGGTGGCAATGATGCCGCCGCGAATGATTTCGGCGCAGAAGGCGGTTTCGTTGATCATCAGCGCCAGCATGGCACTGGTGAACGGGCTCAAACGCAGGCCGAATTCCGGCAGAACGTTGTAGAGCAGGATCAGCTGCAGCAGCACCGGCGTGCCGCGCAGCAGGTAAATGTAGGTTTTCACCGGCACACGGATAAACCAGTGCTTCGAGGTGCTGGCCAACGCCAGGAAAAAGCCAATTATAATGCCGCCTGCCAGCGCACCAATCAGCAGCTGTACGGCGATGACGGCCCCTTCCCACAAGTAGGGGAAGGTCAGGTACTTAAGAAAATCATCCAAGGCGTTATCTCCCCCAACGTGATCGTTTGGGTTGCACGCGCTGCGGCAACCCAATTGATCGGGCTGAGTTTATGCATTAACCACGCGCAACAACTGGACGTTCAGCGGCACTGCCCTGACCCCAGTAATCCAGCAATTTCTTCTGTGCACCGCTCTCCTGAATCACCTTCATCGCATCCAGCACGGCACTGCGCAGGGTGGCGTTGTCTTTGGCAATCGGGAAGCCGACCATAATTGGCAAGTCAACGGTGAAGCCGCTTTCCAGCGTTTTGTCGGCTTTGGCGATGGCGATGGCTGAACCGGCTTCGGTCAGGTAAATGTCGGCACGGCCGCTTTTCACTGCCTGAATGCTGTTGTCGGTGTTCTGCACCATCAACATGCTGACTTCCGGTTTGCCGGCGGCGCTGCATTTGGCGCTCTGCTCAGGCACCAGCTTGTTGGCTTCATACGAGCCCGCAGCCGCAGCCACGGTTTTGCCGCACAGGTCATCGACTGTGTTGATTTTCTTAGGATTGCCTTTTGCCAGAATCGATCCATCCTGCACCTGCATCGAGGCGACAAAGGCGATCTGCTTCAGACGTTCATCGGTGACATACAGCATCGGGCCGATATCGGCGCGACCGTTGGAGATCGAGGTCAGCAGCACGTTGAACGAGCCACTCTGATAGCTGTGTTTTGCGCCGAGGCAGCTGCTGATGCGCTCAAACAGAGAAGGATCAAGACCTTCGATAATGCTCGGGTCTTTCTCAGAAGGGGCTTCAAAGCCTTTGGTGTATCCACCGAGGCCAACCACCAGATCTTTGCCTTTGAGTGACGGATATTTGGTTTGCAGCGCTTTACACTGCGCCATTGCCGCGAAGTCACTGGCGGCGGGTTTGATCGGATCGGTGCTGGCGGCGTGCGCGCTGGAGAGTCCAGCCAGCAAGGTGCCGGTGATGCCAGAGATAAGTACTGCGATGCGTGCAAATTTCATAATAAGGTTCCCCTGGTGCTGGTGAATGTGTAAGCGATGACCTTGTGTTTTATGAACGTCTTTACGGCTTTTATTGGTGCAACTACTTCAATACCCTCTTTCAACATCAACCTGGTTGCGCAGCGGGTCACCACTGCGATAACGCACCAGATTGTCGATAAACACCTCAAGACAGCCCTCAAGGTAGGCGCTGTGATCGTCGAGGCTGCAGTGCGGCGTCATCACCACGCCGGGCGTGTTCCACAACGCGTCGTCAGCGGGCAAAGGCTCTTGTGGATAGACATCCAGCACCGCGCCTGCCAACTCTCCGGCACACAGCTTTTCGCGCATGGCGGCGTAATCAAACACCGCGGCACGACCGACAATCACGATGCCTGCACGAGCAGGCAGCAGATCGAGGCGGCGGCGATCAAACAGCATCTCCGTTTGCGGCGTTAGCGGCAGTGTTGAGACCAACACGTCCACCTGCGGTAACACGTCGTCGATGGCATCAATGCGGATGCAGCGCGCCACGTCGGCATCACACTGCCCACTGCGCGTAACGCCAATCACGCGATAGCCTTGCGCCGTTAACAGCCGGGCCGCTGCCGATCCGATACCGCCGACGCCGAGCAGCAGCACGGTTTTGCCGCGTGCACAGCCACCGAAGGTCGGTCGCCATAAGCGCTGAGCCTGATCCTGCAAAAATCCCGGAATGCCGAAGTTGAACATCAACGCCGCCATCAGAATGAATTCCGCGCCTTTATCGCCGTGGACGCCGGACGCGTTGGTCAGCGTCACGCCCTTGGGCAAATGAGCCAGCCACTGCTCTACGCCAGCCGACATCACCTGTACCCAACGCAGGCGCGGGGTGCTGAATGCATCTAACGCCAGCTTGCGGCCGCTCCACAGCAGATCGCAGTTAGCGAGGAAGGTGGCGGTTTGCGCCGGATCGCTGTTTTCTGTCAGCGTGAAGTGGCTGCGCAATTTCGGATGCGCGTCCAACTGCTGTTGCAGCCTTTCACGTGACAGGTGCAGGGCAAATGGGCCGCTGGCGTCGTTTTCAATATGAATATGCATTAGCGCATCGCCGTGACTTCCATCTCGACCAACAGGTCAGGATGGTTGAGTTGAATACCGACGGTGGCACGCGCCGGGAACGGGAACTGGAAAAACTCGCTATAGGCCGCGTTCATTTCGCTGAAGGTGCTGAGGTCGGTGAGATAAATCGTCACCCGTACCACGTTATCGAAGGTCATCTGCGCTTCACTCAGCAGGTCGCCAACGTTTTTCAACACCTGGCGAGTCTGGCTGGCGATGTCCTTGCCGACGATCTGCCCGTTGTAAGGATCGATGGCAACTTGCCCGGAGATAAACAACATCGGTTCGTGCAGTACAGCGGCGGAAAGCGGTGCCGGGCCCATTGGGCGGTCACTGGCATTCATTCCTGGGTAAGCGATTGCGGTCTTCATGGTGAAATTCCCAACAAAACTGTTTCACCGCAATTTCGTATACGATTATACAAGTGTCAATGTGCGATTTTTGACCAATAGGTCGAAAAGGTGATTTGAGTCACGCAATGAGGTTTGAGTGATTTTTGTTTATCACATTGAAAATTAATGGGTAGTGATGAGTTTTTCGTCTGTTTGCCGTTCCCTTTTTGAATCGTATACGATTTTCTTATTGTTCGGTTCTCAGCGGTAAAACTGCGCCAGTTTCACCTCAAGACGCGCCAGGATTTCCGGCTGCACAATCCGCGGTCAAAGGGTATACTGGCGCACTCTTTTTTTAACCGATCCGTATCGCGTGCGAATTCAACATGCAAAAGTTTGATACCAAGACCTTTCAGGGCCTGATCCTGACCTTGCAGGATTACTGGGCGCGCCAAGGCTGCACCATTGTTCAACCACTGGACATGGAAGTCGGCGCTGGCACCTCACATCCCATGACTTGCCTGCGTGCATTAGGCCCAGAGCCAATGGCGACCGCGTACGTGCAGCCTTCACGCCGACCAACCGATGGTCGTTACGGTGAAAACCCGAACCGCTTACAGCATTACTACCAGTTCCAGGTGGTGATTAAGCCAAACCCAGACAACCTGCAGGAACTTTACCTGGGCTCACTGAAAGAGCTGGGTATGGATCCGACAATTCACGACATTCGCTTCGTGGAAGATAACTGGGAAAACCCTACGCTGGGTGCCTGGGGGTTGGGCTGGGAAGTGTGGCTCAACGGCATGGAAGTGACGCAGTTCACCTACTTCCAGCAGGTGGGCGGCCTTGAGTGCAAGCCGGTCACCGGTGAGATCACCTATGGTCTTGAGCGTCTGGCGATGTATATCCAGGGCGTTGACAGCGTGTACGATCTGGTGTGGAGCGACGGTCCGTTTGGTAAAACCACCTACGGCGAAGTGTTCCATCAGAACGAAGTGGAACAGTCGACTTACAACTTTGAATACGCAGACGTGGACTTCCTCTTCACCTGCTTTGAGCAGTATGAGAAAGAAGCCCAACAGCTGCTGGCACTGGAAAAACCGCTGCCGCTGCCTGCTTATGAGCGCATTTTGAAAGCGGCACACAGCTTTAACCTGCTGGATGCACGCAAGGCGATTTCGGTTACCGAACGTCAGCGCTATATCCTGCGTATTCGTACCCTGACGAAAGCCGTGGCTGAAGCCTATTATGCGTCCCGCGAGGCGCTTGGCTTCCCTATGTGCAATAAAAACAAGTAAGAGGCAGCCATGACCGATAAAACTTTCCTGGTGGAAATTGGCACCGAAGAGTTGCCTCCGAAAGCGTTGCGTAGCCTGGCTGAAGCCTTTGCTGCGCACTTTACCGCAGAGCTGGACAGCGCCGGTCTGGCGCACGGCGACGTCAGCTGGTTTGCTGCCCCGCGTCGTCTGGCGCTGAAAGTGGCCCACATGGCCGCCGCCCAGCCGGATCGTGAAGTCGAAAAACGCGGTCCTGCCATTGCTGCCGCATTTGACGCGGATGGCAATGCCACCAAAGCGGCTGAAGGTTGGGCGCGCGGTAACGGTATTACGGTGGCGCAGGCTGAACGTCTGAGCACCGATAAAGGCGAATGGCTGGTGCATCGCGCATCCGTTACCGGTGAAAGCGCACAGGCGCTGTTGCCAGCAATGGTCGCCACGGCACTGAGCAAGTTGCCGATTCCAAAATTAATGCGCTGGGGTGCGAGTGACGTGCAGTTTGTCCGTCCCGTGCATACCGTGACGCTGCTGTTGGGCGATGAACTGATCCCGGCAACCATCCTCGGCATTCAGTCCGACCGTGTGATTCGCGGCCATCGCTTTATGGGCGAGCCGGAATTCACCCTCGACAACGCCGATCAGTATCCGCAACAACTGCTGGAGCGCGGTAAAGTCGTTGCTGACTTCGCGGCGCGTAAAGCCAAAATCAAAGCCGATGCAGAAGCCGCAGCACAGCAATTAGGCGGCCTCGCTGACCTGAGCGACAGCCTGCTGGAAGAGGTGGCTTCGCTGGTGGAATGGCCAGTGGTGCTGACGGCGAAGTTCGAAGAGAAATTCCTCGCGGTGCCTTCTGAAGCGCTGGTTTACACCATGAAAGGTGACCAGAAGTACTTCCCGGTGTATGCCGCAGACGGCAAACTGCTGCCGAACTTCATCTTCGTCACCAACATCGAATCGAAAGATCCGCAGCAAATCATCTCCGGTAACGAGAAGGTGGTGCGCCCACGTCTGGCGGATGCGGAGTTCTTCTTCAACACTGACCGTAAAAAGCGTCTTGAAGATAACCTGCCACGTCTGGAGACGGTGCTGTTCCAGAAAGAGCTGGGTACGCTGCGTGACAAAACAGATCGCATTCAGGCGCTGGCGGGTTGGATTGCCGCGCAGATTGGTGCCGATGTGAATCATGCGATGCGCGCAGGTCTGCTGTCGAAGTGCGACCTGATGACCAACATGGTGTTCGAGTTCACCGATACGCAAGGTGTGATGGGCATGCACTATGCGCGTCATGACGGCGAAGCTGAAGACGTTGCCGTGGCGTTGAATGAGCAGTATCAGCCGCGCTTTGCCGGTGATGCACTGCCATCCAACCTTGTGGCTTGTGCAGTGGCGATTGCTGACAAGATGGATACCCTCGCGGGCATCTTCGGCATTGGTCAGCATCCGAAAGGCGATAAAGACCCGTTTGCACTGCGTCGTGCGGCGCTGGGCGTGCTGCGTATTATCGTTGAGAAGAATCTGCCGCTGGATCTGCAAACCCTGACCGAAGAAGCGGTGCGCCTGTACGGCAGCAAGCTGAGTAACGGTAAGGTGGTGGATGAGGTGATCGACTTCATGCTGGGTCGTTTCCGTACCTGGTATCAGGAAGAGGGTCACAGCGTTGATACCATCCAGGCCGTGCTGGCGCGTCGTCCAACCCGTCCGGCCGATTTTGATGCACGCATGAAAGCGGTATCGCACTTCCGTTCCCTGGAAGCGGCGTCTGCGCTGGCTGCGGCCAACAAACGTGTTTCCAACATTCTGGCGAAATCCACCGAAAGCCTGAACGACAGTGTGCAGGCTTCACTGCTGAAAGAGAACGCCGAGATTCAGCTGGCGACCTTCGTGACGGCGCTGGGTGACAAACTGCAGCCATACTTCGCGGAAGGCCGTTATCAGGATGCGCTGGTGGAACTGGCACAACTGCGTGAAGCGGTCGATAACTTCTTCGACAACGTGATGGTTAACGCCGATGAAGCCGAAGTGCGGATCAACCGCCTGACGCTGCTGGCGCAGCTGCGCGCGCTGTTCTTGCAGGTCGCGGATATTTCTCTGCTGCAGTAAGTGACTAGCGGAAGTGCACTAAAGGGACGAGCGATCGTCCCTTTTTTTTGTTCAAAACAAACGTGTCCATCGCGGATGCGTCACTTCTTTGGAATGGTGTAGAACGCGAACAATGATCAGCTCATCACCCGCAATTCGATAAAATATAATATGTTGGCCGCTGGGAAACGAAGAAAGCGCCTGTGCTAAATCGGCTCGTTTACGGCCTATGGGGTGTTCAACCAGTTTATAAAAAGTGCTGTAGAGCCTATGAGAATAATGGTCTGCCTGCTCTCGGCCAAATTTCCAGTAACCATATATCCAAAGCTCCTCAATATCCTGTTCAGCGTCCTGCGTTATTGTGATCGTCCGATTCATTAATGCCTACCCTGGCTCGTGCTCGTTTCAAAATTGCTTCACCATCAAAAGGCTTAGCTTCACCATTTTCAAGGCCTTGTTTAATCAAGTGGCGCAGCGTTTCTAACTGCGATGCCGCTTGCCTCTCGCGCAGTAAACGCAGTGAATCGCGCACTACTTCGCTTTGCGTACGGTAATCGCCGGACGCCACTAAAGATTCCACAAATTCGCGCAGTTCATCGCCTAAATCGATTGTCATGGTACGTGCCATCGTCGTGTCCCAATGTAAGAATAGTTCTTACATCCTGGCACATTTTTGTTCAACGAGGAATGCGCGTTGCAGCGCAGTTACAGTGATAACTGCGAGGCAACGCCAAGATCAGGCGCGGGTTTCGAACAGGCGGGCGTCGCGCAGCAGGTGGTCGTTACCCCGGCGACGGGTGAAACCGCTGCGGTCAAAGAACTCCAGAATCTGCACGGCAATTTTGCGTCCGGTGCCGAGTTGGTTACGGAAGTCGGCGGCGCTGGTGCTGCCACCGTGGGCGTCACGCTGGCGAATCAGATCGGCGAAGATCTGGATCTGGTCGCTGTGGTAGTAGCGATCGCGCACGATCGCCGTAATGTGACCGAGACGAGCGGCGGTGAGCAACAGGCTACGCACGGTCTCTTCCTCTAACTGTGTGGTCACCGCGATATCACGCACCCACAGCGGTTGGTCATTGAAGAGTGGGCCGACCCGCAGCCACAACATCTCTTCCTGCGGATTAAAGCGCGGTTTGAAATCCGGCAAATGCAGCCAACCTTGCTGGTGCTGCAAGTGTCCTTGTGCCAGGAGTTGATCAATCAACGCGATGACCGGTTCTGGCGGCTGATGCGGCAGTGCTACACGGCGCAGACGATCGCGCCCAATGCCAGGTACTTCAGGATGCTGCTGATGAAACGCCGACAACGACGCCAGCAGGCGCTGCTGCCATACCATTGCTTGTTCGGCTGCTAACAAGGTATTGCCGAGCCGCAATGCGTCGAGGTTCTCCAGCAGCGCATCCAGCGCAGCGGGGTGAAGCTGGCGTGACCAGCCGAGGTCGGCATATTCAGCAGGCTGGAGAGAGAAGTGCGCTTGCAGGCTGGAGTCGTCACGTTCTGCGGCAGCCAATTGTTGCAGCCAACCGAGATACTCTGGCTGGCGTTTGCCCCGTTTTTTGCTGTTGAGCAGTACGACGCGGCCACCCCCCAAGGTTTGCTGCGCATTGCTGTCGCGAATGATCAGCCGATCGTTTTCCGCCAGCCACAGCGGTTCATCGAGCACCAGCTCGGCCAGATCGTCTTCCAGCAGCGTCAGTCGGCCCATCACGTGGCTGGCCGCATGATGGATATGCACGGGCTGGGAGGCATGTTTAAGCGGCTGCAGCAGGCGCAGTGCCATGATGAGGCGCTGAGTGCCTTGGGGCTGTGACTGCGCCAGCAGCCAGTCACCGCGTGCGATCTGGGCTTTTTCCACCTCACCCACGATATTCAGCGCGATACGCTCACCCCCTTGCGCGCGCGTCACCGACTGGTTCTGCGCATGCAAGGAGCGCACGCGCACCGGCAGATTGAGGCTACTGAGCCACAGCGTGTCGCCCACGCTCACCTCGCCCGCTAATGCCGTTCCGGTGACCACTAATCCACTGCCTTTCAGAGTAAAAGCCCGGTCGATAGCGAGACGAAAACGGCGATGCGCATCGAAAGCGGGTTCAGGCAACTCACTCAGGTACTGACGTAACGCCTCAATACCCAGTTGGGTGCTGCTGCTGGTGATAAACTGCGGTGCCGCTGACCAGCCCAACTGCTGTGTCAGCTCTGCCACCTGATGTTGCACTTCGGCGATGCGCGTAGCGTCAACGCGATCGGCTTTGGTCAACGCCACGCTGAGCGGCGGAAGCCCTGCCAGAGCCAGCAGTTGCAGGTGTTCACGCGTTTGCGGCATCACGCCATCATCACAGGCCACCACCAGCAGGGCGTGATGAATACCGCCAATACCCGCCAGCATATTAGCAAGAAATTTCTCGTGCCCGGGAACATCGATAAAGCCTATCACCCGACCGTCCGGCTGCGGCCAGTAGGCATAGCCGAGATCAATGGTCATGCCGCGCCGTTTCTCTTCCGGCAGACGATCGGCATCGACCCCCGTCAAGGCTTGCAGCAGTGCGGTTTTGCCGTGATCGACGTGTCCTGCCGTGGCGATAATCATGACGTTAGCGCCTCAATCAGCGCGGCTTCCTGCTCAAGGCAGCGTAAATCCAGCCACAGTTTGCCGTCCTGAATACGGCCGATGACTGGTCGGGGCAGCGTACGCCAGCGTTGGGCGAGTGCATCAAGGCTGCTGCCATGCGGGGCGCGTGGGCTAAAGGTGATGGCAAAGCTTGGTAAGCGCTCAACGGGTAGCGATCCACTACCGATTTGCGACGAACAGGCGGCGATCGCCAGCGTATACTCCGAGCCATAAGATTGTTCTAATGCGGGCATCAGCCGTTCCGCTTGCTGTAAAATGTCGTGCGAGGAACGGGTCAGCAGACGCAGGGTCGGCAGTGCGTCACACAGGCTTTCCGGTTGGCGATAAAGCTGCAAGGTGGCTTCCAGCGCCGCGAGTGTCATTTTGTCCACGCGCAGAGCACGCTTCAGCGGATGCTGCTGCAGCTGATCGATCCAGCGCTTTTTACCGACGATAATGCCGGCTTGTGGCCCCCCCAGCAGCTTATCACCAGAGAAACTCACCACATCGACGCCAGCCGCAATCAGCTGCTGCGGCATCGGCTCGGCGGGCAAACCCAACGTGGTCATATCGATCAATGAGCCACTGCCCAAATCGGTGATCACCGGCAGCTGATGTTCGGCGGCCAGGGCCACCAGTTCAGCTTCGGCAACGGCATGGGTGAACCCCTGAATCTGATAGTTGCTGGTGTGCACCTTCATCAACAGACCGCTGTTTTCGCTGATGGCGGCACGGTAATCTTTCAAATGCGTGCGATTGGTGGTGCCCACTTCTACTAACTGGCAACCTGCCTGGCGCATCACATCGGGAATACGAAAAGCACCGCCGATCTCCACCAACTCTCCGCGTGAGACAATCACTTCGCGGCCGGGCGCCAGCGTGGCCAGCATCAGCAGCACCGCAGCGGCGTTGTTATTCACGATACAGGCGGCTTCCGCACCGGTGAGTTCGCATAACAGGGCGCTCACCGCGCGGTCACGATGCCCGCGAGCGGCGTCATCCAGCGCATACTCCAGCGTCACCGGTTGGCGCAGACTGGCGGTCACCGCCTCAATGGCGCTTTCGCTTAACTGGGCGCGGCCAAGGTTGGTGTGAAGAACGGTACCGGTCAGGTTGAAAACGGGCCGCAGCGCACTCTGTTGTTGCTGTTGCACGCGGCGCTGTGCCTCTTCAGGCCAGTTAGCATGCCAGTCAGGCAGCATTTGATGTTGTTGAATGTGATCGCGCGCCTCTTGCTGCATGGCGCGCAGCTGGCGGGTGGTAAAAGCGGTGCCAGAGTGCATTAACAGCGGCTGCAACGCGGGATCGCGCAGCAGGCTGTCAATGGCAGGTAGTTGGGTATAAAGGGTTTTCATCGGGCAACTTAGCTGGAAGGCGGAACGGTGCGGGCAAAACTTTCCCGCTGAAACAACATCTCTGCCATTTTCACCAATGCCGGTCGATTGACGCACCAGTTGGGCAGCACGCGGCGGAAGTTGAGATAACCAATCATGCAGCCGGTGGCAATATCCGCCAGATTCAGCGTGCCGTTATTAATCAGTTCGCCCTGTGCTGCCGCAGTTTCCAGGGCATCCAGACCGCGCAAAATCTTCTCACGACTACGCAGCAGCACCTCTTCCGATTGCTGAGCGCCGGGGCGCATCTGTTCGCGCACGATCATGACGGCGGCATCGTTGATGCCATCCGCCAGTTTTTCCAGTTGACGGATCTGCAAGGAGAGCAGCGGGTCATCCGGTAACATGGCTGGCGCATCACCGCGCAGTTCAATCACCTGGGCGATGATCGAGGAGTCAAACCAGGTGTGATGGTTGTCGTCAACCAGCGCCGGGACTTTACCCAGCGGGTTGTATTGCGGCACGTGGCTGTCCTCAACCCAAGGCGACTGGTTGACGAATTCGAACACCAGACCTTTTTCTAACAGCATCACTGATATTTTACGGACAAAGGGGCTGGTGTAGCTGCCAATCAGTTTCATTGAACGCCTCCGTGTTAAAGGGTGGTGTGCGGCATTGATGACGGTCGCCTGGTTGATGCTCGCCGTAAATGGTAATCCTACCGTTGCCCGGAGACCCGACGGTTTCGTAGGGTGCGCATTTATGCGCACCGGGCATTCATCGCATTAATCCCCTGGAAACATAAACGGATTCAGGCTGCTGCGCGCGAACCCTTCCTGCTCCATACGCGCATCCAGCACCAGTGATGCCAAATCATCCGCCACCGGTTCGACCGCGGGATCCTTCTCCTGATAGAGCATCTTCAGGTAGGTACCGCAGTCGCCACAGCTCTCCGCTTTCACGGCCGCTTTTTCGCTGTCGAGCGACCAGTAGTGTAAATCACGCGTCTGTTCGCAGTTGGAGCACTTACTGCGCACCACATACCATTCACTTTCGCACAGATTACAGTGTAGATAACGAAGGCCCTGTTGACCGACATCCATATGCACCACGCTGGCGACGGGCACGCTGGCGCACACCGGGCAAAACTGGCGATGCTCACCGTATTCTGCCCGCGCTTTACCGGGGATCAGTGCCGCCATCTGCGCCCAGTAGATAGATAACGCGGCCCAAATAAACGGCGACTTATCACTGCTGACTTGGGCAAACTCGCCCGCCAGCAGCGCACTGGCTAACCCTTCCAGCTCGGAGGAGGAAGCTTTTTCCAGATTTTCCAGCACCGCCAGGGCCTGGCCGCTCATCTCGGGCTTGAGCTCGGCGATCAGCGAATGCAGCAGACGCTGCCAGTGCGCATCACGCGGATAGGTATGGATATCGAGCGGAGGTTTACCCTGTTCAGCGCTTTGGGCCAAGCGTGCGTGCAGATCGACCTGTAAGGGATGGTCATAAAGCACGATTTCCTGCGCCTGGGCGATCACCGCGGCAAAGCGCAGATAATCACCCAGCGGGTTCTTCGCTGCCAGTTCACGCAAACGCGCCGCACGGCGGCTATACAGATTCTTAAGCCGAGGGAAAAGCAGCGGCGGAACCTGCTCCGCCATGCTTTTTTCGCCTTTCTCCAACTGATCCTGTGGGATGATGCGAATACTCATCAGGGACGTTTTTCCTGTTGTGTTTGGCGTTGGCGCTGCTCGCGATACCAGCGTGGATGATGTTTCTTCGCCCACGCAGCGGGAACCCAGCCCTCAACCATGGCGGTAATGGTGCCCTTGACCCACAGGGCCGCGTAGATATGCACCATAATCACCACGATCAGTGCCACAGCTGAGACCGAATGCACCACCAGGGCGGCGCGAATCAGCGGAATGGCAAAGGCGCCTGCGAAATAAGGACGCCAGATAATAATTCCGCTCACCAGCAGCATGACTAAGCTGATGATAGCAGCCCAGAACACACACTTCTGCCCGAAGTTGTATTTGCCGGTATCACCCACCTCTTCATTACGGACGATTTTGTGGATGTTTTTCGCCCACACCAGGTCATCACGCGTGATCAGATTATGCTTCCAGTAGCGCAGGAACATGATGATAAAAGCGGCAAACATCACTACACCGACAAACGGATGCAGAATCCGCGCCAGTTGTGGCGTACCCAGAATGTGCATCAGCCAGTTAAACGACGGGAAGAAGAAACCCAGCCCACTCAAGGCGGCAAGGACAAAACAGAACGCCACAATCCAGTGATTGATACGTTCCGGTGCGCTGTAACGCACCAGACGATCGCGCTTTTTCATTATTCGCGCTCCTCTTTTTCGTGCAGGTTTTCATCCTCATCTTCCTCCACGCGGTTTGGCCCGACGCCGACGTAGTGGAACACCGAGGCCGCGAAGGTGGCGGCAAACCCGATGGCGGCCAGCGGTTTCCAGATGCCTTTCCAGAAGGTGACGGCAGGGCTGATGCTCGGGTTTTCCGGCAAACCGTGATACAGCTGCGGTTTGTCTGCGTGGTGCAGCACGTACATCACATGTGTACCGCCCACACCTTCCGGATCGTACAGGCCTGCATTGTCATAGCCGCGCGTATTCAACTCCGCCACACGCTCTGCCGCCAGTGCCTGCATGTCGGTTTTGCTGCCAAAATGAATGGCGCCGGTTGGGCAGGTTTTCACGCAAGCCGGTTCCTGACCGACATTGACACGATCGACGCACAGCGTGCATTTATATACGCGGTTGTCGTCTTTATTCAGACGCGGCACGTCAAACGGGCATCCAGCAATGCAGTAGCCGCAGCCAATGCACTGTTCTGACTGAAAATCGACGATGCCGTTGGCATACTGAATAATCGCCCCTTCAGAGGGGCAGGCTTTCAGGCAGCCGGGATCGGCGCAGTGCATGCAGCCATCTTTACGTATGAGCCACTCTAACTTGCCGTTCTCCTCCACTTCTGAGAAGCGCATCACCGTCCAGGATTTGGCGGTCAAATCCGCCGGGTTGTCATACACCCCGACGTTGTGACCGACCTCATCGCGAATGTCATTCCACTCCGAACACGCCACCTGACAGGCTTTGCAGCCAATACAGGTGGTGACGTCGATCAGCTTGGCCACTTCCTGCTGATGATTACGCGCCTGCGGGGCAGGCGTGAAACCATTGGTGGCGGAGCGGCGGATAATGTCTTGTGATTGATAAGCCATCTACGTACTCCTACACCTTCTCAACGTTAACCAGGAACGCCTTAAACTCAGGCGTTTGCGTGTTGGCATCACCGACAAACGGCGTCAGGGTATTGGCGATAAAGCCTTTTTTCGCCACACCCTGATAGCCCCAGTGAATCGGAATGCCGATGGTATCGATCACTTTGCCATCGACGTTCAGCGGACGGAGACGTTTCGTCACTACCGCTTTGGCTTTGATATAGCCGCGATTGGAACTCACTTTCACCGTATCGCCCTGCACGATGCCGAGCTTGTTCGCCAGCTTCTCGCCAATTTCCACGAACTGTTCCGGCTGCGCGATGGCATTGAGCAGTGCGTGTTTGGTCCAGTAGTGGAAATGCTCGGTGAGACGATAGGTGGTGCCGACATACGGGAACTGCTCGGCTTTGCCCATCGCCGCCAGGTCGTCCTTGAACACGCGAGCGGCCGGGTTGGAGATAACGTTCGGGTGCAGCGGGTTGGTGCCCAGCGGCGTTTCAAACGGCTCGTAGTGTTCCGGGAACGGTCCTTCGGCCATTTTGTCGAGTGCAAACAGGCGGCCCATGCCCTCCGGTTGCATGATAAACGGCCCGACGTTGCTGCCCGGTGCGGCGGCACTGTAGTCCGGAATATCCATGCCGCCCCATTTGCTGCCATCCCACTTGAGGATTTGCCGTTTCGGATCCCACGGATTGCCCTGTGGATCGGCAGACGCGCGGTTGTAGAGGATGCGGCGATTGAGCGGCCATGCCCAGCTCCAGTTCAGCGTGTTACCCAGCCCGCTCGGGTCGGTGTTGTCGCGCCGCGCCATCTGGTTGCCGTCTGGCGTCCAGCTGCCCGCGAAGATCCAGCAACCGCTGCTGGTGCTGCCGTCATCTTTCAACTGCGCAAAGCTGCTGAGCTGCTGGCCTTTTTTCACCAGCACCGTGCCTTTGTCATCCAACACGTCTGCCAGCGCTTTACCGTTGCTCTCCATCGCCACTTCTTCCGATGCCGGGTTATCCGGCGTCTGGTAGTGCCACGTCATGTTCAGCACCTGCTCCGGCAGCGCACCGCCTTCGCGCGCGTACATTTCACGCAGACGCAGGTAGATACCAGAGAGGATTTCACCGTCATTCAACGCTTCACCCGGCGCATCCTGGCCTTTGAAGTGCCACTGCAGCCAACGCCCGGAGTTGACGATAGAGCCATTCTCCTCCGCGAAGCAGGTTGACGGTAAACGGAACACCTCGGTCTGAATCTTCGCCGGATCGACATCGTTAAACTCGCCGTGGTTTTGCCAGAAGGTCGAGGTTTCGGTGTTGAGCGGGTCGATGGTGACCAGGAACTTCAGCTTCGACAGGGAATCGATCACTTTGCGTTTGTTGGGGAACGATGCCACCGGGTTAAAGCCCTGGCACAGGTAGCCGTTCACCTTGCCTTGCGACATCATCTCGAAGTACTGCAGGACGTCGTAACCCTTATCCCACTTCGGCAGCCAGTCAAAGCCCCAGCTGTTGTCGGCCTGGGCTTTGTCGCCGAAGAAGGCTTTCATCATGCTGACAAAGAATTTCGGGTAGTTCCCCCAGTAGTTCACCTGACCCGGCAGCGTCGCTTTTGGCGTGTTCGCCGCGAGATAGGTTTGCAGATCGGTCTGTTTCTCCGAGGGCAGCGTCATATAACCCGGCAAGCTTTGCGACAGCAGGCCGAGATCGGTGAGACCCTGAATATTGGAGTGACCGCGCAGGGCGTTGACCCCGCCACCCGCCATGCCCATGTTACCGAGCAGCAGCTGGATCATCGCCATGGTGCGGATGTTCTGCGTGCCCACTGAGTGCTGCGTCCAGCCCAACGCATACAGGAATGAGGTGGTGCGGTCGCGTGCGCTGGTCTCGCCGATCAGTTCACAGACGTGTAGGAAGTCATTCTTAGGCGTGCCACAAATTCGCTCAACCATCTCCGGCGTGTAGCGGCTGACGTGTTGCTTCAGCAGGTTCCATACACAGCGTGGATGTTGCAGGCTGTCGTCGCGTTTGGCAAAGCCGTCGTCACCCAGCTCATAGTTCCAGCTGGTTTTGTCGTATTTCCGGTTGGCTTCGTCGTAACCACTGAACAGGCCATCCTCAAAATGATAATCCTCACGCACGATCAGGCTGGCGTTGGTGTACGCCTGCACATACTCATGCTGGATTTTGTCATTTTGTATCAGCCACTGCAGGACGCCCGACAGGAAGGTGATGTCGGTACCGGAACGAATCGGCGTGTAATAGTCTGCCACCGATGCCGTGCGCGTGAAGCGTGGATCGATAACAATTAATTTCGCTTTGTTGTGAATCTTGGCTTCCATCGCCCAGCGGAACCCAACGGGATGCGCTTCAGCGGCGTTACCGCCCATCACAACGATCAGGTTGGCATTTCGGATGTCGACCCAGTGGTTGGTCATCGCACCGCGACCAAATGTTGGAGCAAGACTTGCTACCGTTGGTCCGTGTCAGACGCGTGCCTGGTTGTCGACCGCTAACATGCCGAGCGATCGGGTAAATTTCTGGGTTAAGTAGCCAGTTTCATTACTGGAAGCGGATGCACACAGCATGCCTGACGAGAGCCAGCGGTTAACGGTAACGCCCGCCGCGTTCTGCGCGATAAAGTTGGCATCGCGGTCTGCTTTCAGCAGTTTGGCGATGCGGTCAAAGGCGTCATCCCAGCTGATGCGCTGCCACTTGTCCGATCCAGGCGCACGATATTCAGGGAAGTGCAGGCGGCTGTCACTGTGAACAAAATCGAGCAGGCCTGCGCCTTTCGGGCACAATGCGCCACGGCTTACCGGATGATCCGGGTCGCCTTCGATGTGGAAAATGGTCTCTTTGGCGTTTTTCGCGCCATCACCGAGGCTGTACATTAATAAGCCACAGCCCACTGAGCAGTAGGTGCAGGTGTTACGGGTTTCGCGGGCACGCAGCAGTTTGTACTGTCGCGTTTCCGCCAGCGCTACTTCGGGTGTGAAGCCGAGCAGTGCTGCCGTTGTCCCTGCCATACCGCCAGCGCAAATCTTGAAGAAGCTTCTTCGGCTGACGTTCATGGATAATCCTTGTTTCGACATTGCTGTAATATTTTGTGCGAAGCATTGGGTCGAGGCTCACAATGACCCAACTAACAGTGAGAGAATAGCAGCGAAATAATACCACTGCATTTATGTGGTTGTTGCACGAGGCGAGCAAAGTGAAGGCAAAAGCACAGGAAAGTCACGAGAGTGTGAGTGAGATCAAAGGCGCCGTGCAGGCATCGGTGCGACAACGACGCGATATTGCCTGCGTCGAAACCGACTGGCTGGCAGAAGAGGTACCGATCGCGCTGGTGTACAACGGCATTTCTCATGTGGTGATGATGGCAACGCCCAATGATTTGGAGGCATTTGCGCTGGGTTTCTCGCTGTCCGAGGGCATTATTGATAAGCCCGAAGAGATTTTCGGCATGGATGTGGTGCCGGGCTGTAACGGCATCGAAGTGCAGATTGAGCTTTCAAGCCGCCGTTTTATGGCGCTGAAAGAGCAGCGCCGTGCGATGGCGGGGCGCACCGGCTGCGGCGTATGCGGTGTGGAGCAACTCGATCAGATTGGCAAGCCGCTGCAACCGCTGCCGTTTACCCAAACCTTTGATTTAGCCAGGCTGGATATCGGTCTGGCGCAACTGCGTAACTACCAGCCGATTGGCAATCTTACCGGTTGTACACATGCCGCCGCGTGGATGTCGCCGCAGGGGGAATTGCAGGGTGGCTGTGAAGATGTTGGGCGTCACGTGGCGCTGGATAAACTGCTCGGCCATCGCAGCCAGCAGCCATGGCAGCAGGGCGCGGTGCTGGTCTCCAGCCGCGCCAGCTATGAGATGGTGCAAAAATCGGCGATGTGCGGAGTGGAAATTTTATTTGCGGTTTCTGCCGCCACTCAGCTGGCGGTTGAGGTTGCCGAAAGATGCAATTTGACGCTGGTGGGGTTCAGCAAGCCGGGACGCGCCACGGTATATAGCCATCCGCAGCGTTTGCTGCCCTGATGGTCGCCATTTATGGCTAGTTAAACGACTGACGATAACGCCGTCTGGGGCCGCACCGGGGCTGGCGGTCCTCGCGCCGCTACGCGGTGCCTTCACTTCACTCGTCTGCCTTAACGGACCGGTGCCGATGAACTGAACCCCTTAACCTGGACTGCTTAAGTCAGCTTATTTTGATTCTGAGTCCGGTACTCTACCGGGCTCAGTC
>NZ_JASGBY010000016.1:0-127546 GCF_030053355.1 Pantoea sp. EA-12
ATGGATGTTCCATCGGCACCGGTCCGTTAAGGCAGACGAGTGAAGTGAAGGCACCGCGTAGCGGCGCGAGGACCGCCAGCCCCGGTGCGGCTCCAGACGGCGTTATCGTCAGTCGTTTAACTGAAAAACATTACGCCATTGATGACGACCACATAGTCAGACTCAGTTAAAACTGCCACCTTACACCCAAGTTGTAGCGCCAACCTTTGGCCCCGTTGCCGTTGATCTCTTTACGGTAATCAGCTTCGGCATACAGCGACACATCCTTATGCAGCGTGGCGGTGCCGCCTGCGCCCACTTCCCACATCTGACCAAAGTGACCGCTGGTGAAAGTCGCCCCTAGCGCAGGGTTATCCACTGAAGAAACGTTGGTCTCTGCCGTACCGCCCCAGCCTTTGTAGAAATTCGCGCGCAGATAGGGGGTGTACTGGCGTTGACTGTCATCCGTCCAGGTGCGATCGAGCCGTGCGCCCAGCCGTCCGATGGTCTGGTTGTAATCGCCGTAACGCACTTTATTGCCATCCTGATCGGTAAAGTCATTCATGTTGAGCTTCATGTACATCAGCTGCGCCTGCGGTTCCAGCTTATAGCCATCGCCCAAGTCGAACGGATAGCCACTCTCCAGTGAGGCGGTCCAACCATGCGCCTTCAACTTTGCCTCTTGCTGCTGTCGCGCAATGGCGGTTTCGCCGCGATGCCAGTCAAACGAGAGCACGCCGTCCAGATAGAAACCGCTTTGACGCTGCCAGGTGCCGTAAAACGCCAGGCTATCGCTGTCAAAAGTGGTGCTGCTGTAACCATCCGCCGCATCTGGGCGAATACGAGTGTTACCGCGCGTGTAGGCCAAGCCACCGCGCAGGCTGTCTTTCTCCCCGTCGAGGCGTAAGAGGTTACCGCCCACCTGCACTGCACTGTAATCCAAATCAAAGTCGTAACCGTAATCAGTGAAACGCTGGTCACTTTTGTATTTCAGATTTGAACCGATATAGCGCAGGAACATCTCGCCGCCCTCGCCCTCTGGCCGCGTCTGCTCATGGCGTAATTCGCCGAGACGTTTATGCAGATCGTCGATGATCGCTGAGGTGTAATACGCCAGCCCGACCGGTGCAGAGATATACGAAGGTACCTGCGGCACCACGGCGGCGCGCGCATCGTAGCTTTTGCCACTGCCGAACGCATCGGTGATAAAGGTCGATGGGCAGCTGGCGCCATCTTCACAGACGTAATAATTTGCCAGTCGATAATCCCAGTAATTGTTGCCGCTACCGCTGACCAGACGCTGGCTGGGGTCAGTGCTGCCCGGCGCAAAGGTGTAAAGCCGATACTGCCACGGCCCGGCACCGAGATAGCCGTCTTTCAGTGCAAAGCTCTCCGGGCTGGCGTTACCTGCCACCTGGGCCAGCGATATCCCTTCGTTGCCTTCAATGCCGCCGTTGCGGTTGAGATCGGTGAGCGCCCCAGTACTGCTGTCCGTCAGTTTCACATTCACCAGCGTGGTGCTGCTGGCGTTACCCGTCACGTTGAGATGGTCAGTGAACTGGTTGCTCAGTGCGCCCCCCTCGTTGAGGTCGGTGATCAGGTTAAGCTGACCACCGCTGGATGCCAGTGAACCGTTGATATTGAGCGTGTTGCCTGGCGAACCTGCGCCGTTGGTCAGATCCAACGTCCCCGCATTATTCACCGTGAGTGAGTCCGCTGTGCCGCCTGCCAGCGTCGGGTGCACATTATTACCGGCGTACAGTGTCGAATCCGCGTCCACATTGATGGTGCTGTGTGCCAGCTTGAGGTTATCGGTCAACGTCCACTGGGTGCTGGCGAAGTTGATGGTGCTCCAGCCGCTGCCGAGATTCACCCCTTTGTTGAGATCGTCTGCACTAAAGCTGCCACCGCGTGAATCAATCTGGTTGAAAGTCAGGGTGTTTCCGGTGCCACTGCCGCTGGTGAGGTGATAGGTCGTACCCAGATCAACGTTGCTGACTTGCGCGCTGTTGTTGTTGTCATTCCCCATCGTCAGGCTGCCGTTAAGCGCGCCGCCCGTCCAACGAAATAGATCCGATCCGCCGCCGGGATTGATATCGCCGCGCACCTCACCTTCGGTCAACAACACTTCATCATCGGCATTGCTTCCGGCCACCGCCACCGTCTGAGGATTGGCCGTAATGATCGATCCATAGTTCTCAAATATGGTTTTACCGCCGCGCAAATCCACCACCGGGGACGTCAGGCTATTGGAGGTAAAAGTACCGGTATTAGTGATGGTGCCCGCCGTGCTGGAAACCAGTGCCGAGCCGCCCGCCGGGTTATCAATATTCACGTCTGCGGCAGTGGTCACATTGCCGCTGGTGTTGGCGCGGATCCCTGTGCCGCCTGCGCCGGTCACATTGAACTGATAGCCCGATCCCAGCGTTAAATCGCCGCGGGTGGTCGATCCATCCGCATTGGCGATGTTCAGCCCGGTGCCGCTGCCCGACACATTAGTGGTCACGGTGGAGGCGGGATCAAAGGCCACGGCAGTGCGGATCCCGTTGCCGTTGCCGACGTTAAGGGTGAGATTGCTCAGGCTGACATTGCTGAGTTCTGCGCGGTTTTCAATACCGTTGCCGCTGCCCAGCACGTTAACCGTGGCATCGCTGGCGCTCAGTGCGGTCGCACCGGTATCCAGCAAAATGCCGTGCGCATTGCCGCGCGTGGTGATCACCGTGTCACTGCCGGTGAGGGCTAACTGTGCGCCATCACTGATGCGCACGCCCGCTGTGCCGTTATCCACGTTGATCACGCCGCCCTTTGCCAGGGTGCTGCCGCTGCCGGAGACATCCAGCCCGGTGCCATTCGCCACATTCACCGTGCCGTTGTTGGTTAAGGTGCTGCCGGCACGCGAACGAATGCCGATGTTACTGCTGCCGGTGAGATTCACCGCACCATTGTTCACCAGCGCGGCACCGTTGGTGACATCAAAGCCGATGGCATTGCTGCCTGCTCCGCTGAGATTGCCATTACTGGTCACAGTAGTAGGTGCCGAGCTGCCATTCAGCGTATTGCTCAGGTCAGTGCGCAGATTGTTTACCAGCACCCCCACCGTATTACTGCCGCTGAGATTGAGCGTGCTACCGCTGTCCAGGGTGGCAGCTGCGCCCCCTTCAACACGCACCGCGGTGCTGCCCTGTCCGCTGGCGGTGAAGCGGGCATTGGCGCTGTTCAGGCTGCTGCCACTTCCCGAAACGATCACACCCGTGCTGTTCACGCCGCTGGTGGTCAGTGCCGTTGGGCTGCTAAAGCTCAGGGCTGCACCATCATCAATGCGATATCCGGTGGAGTTTTGCGTGTTCACATCCAGTGCGTTCGCTGCCGAGTTGATGCGTGAACCACTGCCTGCGGCGTGGTACGCAATCTGATCGGTATTATTGAAAATCGGCGCGGATCCTGCCGCAATATTCACCTGCGCGCCATTGACCGCCTCTGCGCCTATCGCGCCCGTGCCGTTAAGGTTCAAGGTGCCGCTGTTGAGATTGGCAATGGCCCGGCTGCCGCTGGCGCTGACACCCCGGCTACGATTCGTGGTGCTGCCACCGTTGACATTGATGTTGCCGCTGTTATTGGCGGTGGTATTCGCCGTGCTGCCGCTGCTGTTGACCGCAATACCGGTACCACCATCATTGATGCTGATGTTACCGCTGTTGCTGCCAGTGGCACCGCTCTCTACCCGAATACCGGTGGCGTTTGCCCCGCTGAAATTGATGTCACCGGTGTTGTTGAGTTGCGCACGATTGCGCGCCAGATAACCGATCAAGCCGGTTTGTGATGAGCTGAGTGCGGCGGCTGAACTCAGGCGGGTGCTGGTAACGGGAGCACCACTGTTACTGCCCGCCAGGGTATGTTTTTGTCCATCCACAATCGCGCCGATGGCATTGTTGCCGGTCAGATTGATGGTGGTGTCATTGTCGATCGTGCCAGTGGCACCGCCTTCAATATTGACGCCCGTAGCACCAGCGCCGCTGACATTAAGCGTGGCGTTGCGCGTGTTCACCTCCGTGCCCCCCGTGCCGCTGCCATTCACCGCCACCGAACCCGCGCCCGAAGCGGTGAGAGACAGGTCGGTACCATCAAAATCGGCACCCTGCTCGACGCGGAACAGGGTTGAATTGGCGGTGGTGACATTGAAGGGATTATTGCCCGCGACGTTGATCAGCGCATTGGGGCCATAGGCGAAGAAGGCGATCTGATTGCTGCCATTGCTAAAGGAGGGAATGGCATTTGCCGCCACGTTCACCGTGGCATTGCCGCGCGCATGCACGCCAATCGCGCCGTTACCACTGAGGTTCACCGGACCATCAATGTCTGCGCTGGCTTGGCCGGTTCCCTGACCTTCAACCCAGACGCCAAAGTTGCGCGTTCCGCTCGCCGGATCGGCCCCACCCGCAACGTTAATGGTGCCCGTGGAGTTGGCCGATGCGCTGTTGCCGTTGGTCGCCACCACTTTCACACCGGTACCGTTGACGCCGTTGAGATTGATGGTGCCGCTATTGTCGATATTCCCGCTGCTGTTGGTCACCGACATGCCGACGTTTTCACGCGGTACCGTTGCTGCAGCACCGTTCACATCAATGGTACCGGTGTTCAGCATCGTGACATTGTTGGCCCCCGAGGCCGACATGCCCGCTGCGTTCTGTACTTTTGAACCGATAACGATGGTGCCGTTGTTAGTGGCGCTGCCGTTGGCCACCAACGCGATGCCACTGGTCAGGCCGCTCTGATTCATCGCCGTATCCGCGACGTTATCCGTCAGGCTGTTCTGTGGGCCCCGGCCGATATAAATCTGCCCATCGGCCGTATTGGTAAACGTGGACGTCGGGGTGGTCAACAACACCCCAGAGGCGGTACCGCTGGCACTGGAACCATTAACGCCAACGTTGATGTTGCCGCTGTTGTTGGAGGTGGCGTTATCCTCCAACCGAATCCCCGCCACACCGTACTGCGAATTGCTGCCGGTGGTGGCCAGGTTGACGATGCCATTATTGTTGAACTCACTGCCGCTCTGCACTAGCACGCCGTTGGCACCATAGCCGGTAGAGCCAATGCCGGTACCATCCTGACGATTCAGGAAACCACCGTTAATCACGCCGGTGGCGCTGGTGCTGCCGTTGCTGCCGCCCGCCAGCACCAGCGCCGTACCGTTGTTAGCTATCGTGCCTCGGCTGGCGAGCTTGCCATCAATCACCGCCTGCGCACCATTTGAAGCTTTAATTGCGCCGCCCGTCGAGCCGACCACCTCCAGCGTTTTACCCGCCGCCAGATTGACACGCGCGTTTGCGCCATCGGCATTCACCACGATGCGATTGCCTATCGGCTGAGTCACTTCATCCGGGGGCGTGGCGCTGACGTCGTAAACGATATTGCCGTTGGTCACGGTGACGGCCTTGTTGAAGTCGGCCAGATAGTTGGCTTTATCGAGATTGCCCGATTGCAGTTGGCTGATCAGCCAGTTGTTATAGGTTTGCAGCTCACTGGCGCTGGTGACGGAGAAGGTCTGGGTGGCGCCATCCAGCGTTTGCACGCTGAAACTGCCTTTATAAGTCGCGAGATTTTGCACCTGAAACGTTTGCGTGGCTCCTGCGCCGTCAGGTGTGGCGGCAGTGCCAAAGAAGCTGATGCGATTGTTGGAATTCCAGTTCAACGTGCTGTCGCTGCCTACCTGAAACAGCGTGGTCTGTTTGGCGGCCATGCTCCAACTGTTGGTGCTGGCGCTGCTAGCCGCGTTAGGCTGGCCGATGTTCACATCAAGTGAACCGCCATTAGAGACATCCGCGACCCGTGCGTTGATGTATTGATCACCGTTCACATTCACCACATCGGGCACGGCAGTGTCTGAGGTCACGGGCGCTTGTGCCACCAGGCTGGCGGAGTTGTAAACCTGGAAGGTCGTATTACCGCCTGTAGTGGGATCAGGCACCGTAATAGCAAAGTTCTGCGGCCCAGGATTGAGGCGCGTCTGGTTGAGGAACTGCGCACCCGAGGTGATATTCACCTGAGCCAGGCTTGAACTCACTGAACCGTCGGTACCCGGTGCAAAATCCGGGTTACCGGTCAAGGTTTCGCTCGTGCCACTCACATCAATATTCTGCTCGCCAAAGAGGTTGTCATTGACCTGCGGTGAATAGCTCCCCAATGTTATCGCTTGTGCACTGATATAGGGATAAAACAGTGCCTGTGCCGCTAATATTCCGATGGCGATCGGATTTAATTTGAACTTCATACTTCCTCCGGTGGGCGTGCAGCGTCCACGCTGTTATTGCAACAGCGTTAAATTCATCGCGAGGGGATAAAGCGGCAGGAATAACACCAACCCCGATAAGCAATTAATTTCTGAGAACCACTGTGTGAAGAAAGTACGGCGCAGCGAAAAAAGAGAAAGAACTGTTGTTATAGATTAATTGGCTTTAGGTATAGACTTTTCTGCCATGAGAAGCAAAAGGCAATTGCAGCTAACCTATTGTCACAAAGAGGAAATAAATGTGAGGCGGGATAAATTATTGGCAATATTTAATTCCGGAGATAATCAATTGTTAGCGCGCTAAGTTATTAATAATATCTTTATTTTTCTTTAGCGTTTTATTTACGATTGGCACGGCAAGACGCAGGCCTTACGTGCCAAGGTAAACGATACGGCGAAATGCAAAAGTGTGATATGCGTCACGTTTCATTGGCGCAAATCAGGCACTCCTGAAGCGGCATGATTTATCGCACATCCTTTCTTCGAGGCCAAAAGTGCGCACCCTACGAAAACCGCGCACGATCGTCGCAGGGTTGCCATTCAGGCGGCCATAAAGCGCTTAACTGACAAACCTAATGCCATAACTCGCGCCGCTAAGGGATTAACTCAGATCCACATCCTTGCTGCCCGCCCACCAGGTAAAGGCAAAGCCGCCGACCCACGCGACGATTAACCCCACCAGATACACCGCCATCCCGGCAAAGATACCTTGCGATGAGGTCATCAAAGGCAGCGTCACTAATCCTGATGGGCCAAACACGGTATTCATCCCCACTGGCAAGCCCAGCCATGCCACCAGCCCAATGAAGAATCCGCCCAGTGCACCGCCACAGCAGGCGGTAATAAACGGCTTCAAGCGCGGCAACGTGACGCCATAAATCAGCGGCTCACCGACACCTAACAAGCCGGGGACAATCGCCCCTTTGATCTGTTTTCGCAGCAATGAGTGTTTATCAGCTTTACACCACAACGCGATGGATGCACCCACTTGCCCGGCTCCTGCCATCGCCAGAATAGGGAATAATGAGTTGAAGCCTTGTGTTTCCATCAGTGCGAAATAGACCGGAATAAAGCCTTGATGAATACCGAACATTACCGCAATTAAAAACAATCCGGCCAAAATGGCGCAACCGAACGGATTGTTATTCAGATGGATAAACAGCCACGACATGCCCTTAAATAACTCACCGCCGATGGGCATAATCACCATAAAGGTCACCGCGCCGGTAATTAATAACGTGAGTAATGATGTCAGGATCATATCGAGATTATCCGGGATAATCTTACGCAGCTGTTTCTCGACCCATGCACCAAATATGGCAGCCAGTAATACGCCAATAATATTACCGCGCGGGTCAATCGCCATGCCAAAGAAATCCGACATGCCACTGTAATATCCCACCGTGGCTTTCGGCACATAGCCCAGCACAAACAGCGAGGCGATAATCGCGCCATTCACGCCGGACCCGCCAAACGCTTTCTGCGCGTTGTAGCCAATCAGAATGCTCAGGAAGGTGAACAGCCCCTTGCCAAACACTTTCATGTAGGCCACGGTATCCAGCAGCCACTGCGCATGATCGCCCGGCTGATTGAGATGAAATATCTGCTCAATCAGCGTTGCAAACCCCAGCAGCAAACCGGCGCCAATAAAGCCGGGAATGAGTGGGGTAAAAATGGTGGCAAAACAAGAGAGAAAACGGTGCAGCGCGCTGGTCTGTTTCGCTTTCATTTGCTGTTTCTGCGCCGCCGCAATCTGACTTAGGTCGCCTGCTGCAGCGGGCTCACTGCTGTTCAGTAGCAGCTGCATTTTCTCTGCCGCCGTTTGTGCTTTGCCGGGGCCGAGCACAATCTGCAGTTGCGCATCACTGTCAATCACACCCAGCACACCGGGCAGCGTTTTCAACCGCGCGTGATCCACCCGTGATGCATCCGCCAGCGTCAGACGCAGACGCGTCATGCAATGACCACACTGCACCACATTCGGTGCGCCACCCACCGCCAGCAAGATATCCTGCAATAAACCTTCGGTGATGGCGGCCATTATTCGGCTCCTGCTTCACGCAACGCACGACGAATGAAGCCGCTGTTCTGGTTGAGCAGCGCTTTAGCCTCGCTGGCATCCAGCCCCGCCAGCACCATCACGATCGCTGTTTTACAGTGCCCCTGACACGCGGTCAGCGCCTGCTGTGCGGTGGCATCATCGCAGTCAGTGGCTTGCTTGACGATATTGATCTGGCGCTGTACCAGCTTTTGGTTGGTGGCTTCGACATCCACCATCAAGTTGCCATACACCTTGCCGCTGCGGATCATCGCACCGGTGGTCAGCATATTGAGCACCAGCTTCTGTGCCGTGCCCGCTTTCATCCGCGAAGAACCCGTCACCACTTCCGGCCCGACCACCGGCGTCAGTGCGACATCGGCGGCTTGTGACATCGGGCTATTTGGGTTGCAAGTCAGAGCAGCGCTGAATGCGCCCTGCTGTTTCGCATAGGCCAATGCGCCCAGCACGTACGGCGTGCGCCCGCTGGCAGCAATACCGACCAACACATCATGGGCATGGAAATCGATATCCTTGAGATCCTGCGCACCCTGTTCGTGGTTATCTTCCGCATTTTCCACCGCCTGCAATATTGCGGTGCGGCCACCCGCAATCAGCCCCACCACCTGCGAGCGCGGCGTGCCGAACGTGGGCGGGCATTCGCTGGCATCAAGAATGCCCAAACGGCCAGACGTACCGGCACCGCAGTAGACTAAGCGGCCACCTTTACTGAAGGCCAGGGTGATGGCATCCACCACTTGTGCAATCTGCGGGACGATTGCTTCTACCGCCAACGCCACTTTCTTATCTTCGTCATTGATGACGCGTAGCATCGCTTCGGTGGAGAGTTCATCAATATTCTGGCTTGCGGGGTTACGGCCTTCGGTGATCATCTGGCTGAGGTCGATTTGCATCATGCACTCCTGTGAAAGAATAATTTATTCTGAAAACTATACACCATTTAGAATTGTTAATTCCTTCCGGGTAACACCGATTTTTGTGATTCTGCGCAAGCGGGTATAAAAAAACCGCCAAAAGGCTAATGCTCAAGTTAAGCGACTGACGATAACGCCGTCTGGGGCCATGACGCCTCTGCTGCACCCTCAGGGTTATCCGCAGCGCGGAGACTTTTACGTTGGGTCAGGAGCCCCACGCGGGGAGGCGTGGGGCAGTTCGCGGCCGACCATGGAGCGTCATCCGCGAACGGCCCGTTTGTAGTGGCGGCAGAGCCCGCACAGAAAAGAAAGGCCACTTATTAATAAGCAGCCTGAGTTCTTAACTGACAAGCATTACGCCAAAAGGCGGGTTTAGCTTAGTGCGCCGTTAATGGTGACCTGCGAGTTCTCTGCGCGCTAACTCAGCGAGAAATCCGCTACGTGATGCGTATTCACGATGCGATTCGACATAACTGTCTATTTTACTGAGTAAATTCTGAGGCAGGGTGATATTCAACTTTACCGCTTTTCCCTCGTAGCGACTTAAATCAATGTCGACAAATGCCCAGAATCCACCTTGACAGGTCTCATCCTGGATGTGGGTTTCAATGTCTACAGTTTTAGGGATGGGCTTACCCGCATCAGCTAAAGATTCTACATGCACGTCGATAGCGCTAAAGGCATCATTTAATGCATCGTCTATGCTTCTGCCGGCAAAAAAACATCCCTCTACATCCGGCACAAAACCTGACCAACTGTTGTCTTCTGTCTTATGCAGGTAAACGGGGAATCTCATGGTGAATCCTCACAAAGAATGAATATTTAAATACCCATTGAAGGCAAGAAATCATTGCAATGCCTGCTACAACTGCCATTGCTAATATTTCCAAATTGGGGGCCAAGCCCCCGTATAGTTTCAGTCCATTAACTTCAATAGCTTATGTAATGTTCCAGTTGCCAGGTCTTTTTCAGGATGAGGAAGTGAAATGTGATAAGGCTTATCCGCCCTCACAAACACATGATGACTTCCTTTCACGCGGTCCAGTATCCAACCACGATCCAGCAACATCCTGATCAGCTCCCTGCTGCTCAATGAAACCTCCTGAAATCTCCTGCGTTCATAATATACCCACCATACCCACAAAAACAAAAATTAAGTGGTTATGGTGGGTATTAATTTAAGCAAGAATGATGCACCGGAAACTACAAGATTGAGCTTGAATTGCATTAAAAAACCCGCCAAAAGGCGGGTTTAGATAATGACACCGTAATGGCGACCTAAGGCATTAACTGGCTTTTTGCGTGCGCAGTTGCAGCTCGTAAGCCTCGGCTTGCTGGGTGTCGAACTGGTTTTCCCAGCGCGCGATCACCAGCACCGCCAGTGCGTTACCTATCACGTTCAGTGCGGTACGCGCCATGTCCATGATACGGTCAACACCGGCGATAAACGCCAAACCTTCCAGCGGAATACCGACGCTTCCCAGGGTTGCCAACAGTACAACAAATGACACGCCTGGCACGCCAGCGATCCCTTTTGATGTCACCATCAGCGTCAGCACCAAGATGATCTCATCGGTCAGCGACAGGTCGATACCATACAGCTGTGCGATAAAGATCGCTGCAATGCTCTGATACAGCGTTGAACCGTCAAGGTTGAACGAATATCCGGTTGGCACCACGAAACTGGTGATGGCTTTTGGCGCACCGTAGGCTTCCATTTTCTGCATGATGCGTGGCAGCACGGTCTCAGAACTGGAGGTGGAGTAAGCCAGAATCAGCTCATCTTTCAGAATGCGCATCAACGTAGTAATCCGCAGCTTACAGAAGCGCGCCACGCCGCCCAGCACCACAAAGGCAAAGAACAGAATCGCCACGTAAACCAGTAATACCAACTTGGCCAACGGATAAAGCGAGGCAAAACCAAAGTTGGCAATGGTCACCGCAATCAGCGCAAATACACCCACCGGCGCATAACGCATGATCATGTGCGTCACTTTAAACATGGTTTCAGAAATCGAACGGAACACGGTGACCAGCGGATCGCGATGCTCAGATGGCAGCGCTGATAAGCCCATACCAAACAGTACCGAGAAGAAGATGATCGGCAGCATGTCACCCTTCACCAATGAGGCAAAGATGTTCTGCGGGATCAGCGACAGTATGGTCGTCACCAGGCCGTGAGGGGCGCCTTGTACCGCTTCGGTTGTGGCTTCGTATTTAGAGATGTCCACCGTTGCCAGCGTTGACATATCAATGCCGCTGCCGGGTTGGAATACGTTGGCCAGCGTGATGCCGACCACAATGGCAATGGTGGTGATCACTTCAAAATAGATGATGGTTTTGACACCAATACGTCCGAGTTTTTTCGCATCACCGACGCCAGCAATGCCGACAATCAGAGAGGAAATCACAATCGGCACCACAATCATCTTGATCAGATGAATGAAAATGTCGCCTGCAGGGGTGAGAATGTTAGTGATTAACCATTCACGATCGTCTGGCTGATTATGCAGCACGGTTCCGACTACGATGCCGAGAATCAAGGCAATCAAAATTTGCCAGGCAAGGGTGAGCTTAAAACCTTTCATAACGCGTTATTTTCCTCAGTAAAAACCCCTTTGCTCTGCTGCGATGGTGCAGAAGAATTGACACACAGGGAAGTGAGCAAAAGCCCGATAAAATAGAGGGTTATATTGGACTGCATCCTATACCACTGTGCGCGGCATTTTGCGCCTGCGCGATGATGCAGCCTGAGTGGATACCTGCTGAACAGGGGCGAGATAAGTACCATTTTCACTGCGGTAATTGCAACCCCTGGGGACTTAGCGTAATTCGTATGCAGGTGAGTAGCATAAAATGCTGACATTTACTTTTAGTCATAACTCGCTGTTATGAAAAGTGTTAATTCGATAATTTTCCGCATAGCTATTCAATATTGGGCAAAAAACCCTCCGGCGCGTTTGCTGATTATTTAACCAGCGACAATCTCTGATTCTGCGAAAAGCAACAGATTGGGTCTCATTTGTTTCGGTGATGAACAGTATGAATTCAGGCACATTTCAGGCATACAAAAGGTCGTGATCCAGACTACAAAACAGAAACAAAGCCAGGTCGCGCTCTTTAATTAACCTTTGATTGACATATGATTAACATCTTCAAGGAGGTCAGCCATGAGCCAAATACATAAGCATCCTGTACCCGCTGCCGTCGCAGCGAATGCCCTGATTAACGCCGATCAGTATGCGGCGCTGTATCAACAATCGGTTGACGATCCCGACGCCTTTTGGGGTGAACAAGGCAAAATCCTCGACTGGATTAAGCCCTACAGCAAGGTGAAAAACACCTCATTTGCCCCAGGCAATATTTCGATTCGCTGGTATGAAGACGGTGCGCTGAATCTCGCCGCCAACTGCCTTGATCGCCATTTACAGACGCGTGGCGATCATCCCGCCATCATCTGGGAAGGCGATGACGCCAGCGAAAGCAAAACCATTACGTTCCGCGAACTGCATGGCGATGTATGCCGCTTTGCCAATGTGCTGCTGAGCCTTGGCGTGAAGAAAGGCGACGTGGTCGCCATCTATATGCCGATGGTGCCAGAAGCGGCAGTGGCGATGCTGGCGTGTGCGCGCATCGGTGCCGTGCATTCGGTTATCTTCGGTGGCTTCTCACCCGAAGCGGTCGCCGGTCGCGTGGTCGATTCCAACGCCAAACTGGTGATCACTGCCGATGAAGGGGTGCGCGCAGGACGCAGCATTCCACTGAAGAAAAACGTCGACGATGCGCTAAATAACCCAAGCGTCACCAGCGTGAAAAACGTGGTGGTGTTTAAGCGCACCGGTAAAGACACCGGCTGGCGCGAAGGACGCGATCTGTGGTGGCATGATCTGGTGGCCAAGGCCAGCGATCAGCACGAACCAGTGGCGGTCGAAGCCGAGCATCCGCTGTTTATCCTTTATACCTCTGGTTCCACCGGTAAGCCCAAAGGGGTACTACACACCACTGGCGGCTATCTGGTGTACGCGGCCAGCACCTTCAAATATGTGTTTGATTACCATCCAGATGATGTGTACTGGTGCACCGCCGATGTGGGCTGGATCACCGGTCACAGCTATTTGATTTACGGCCCGTTAGCGTGCGGTGCCACCACCCTGATGTTTGAAGGCGTGCCAAACTGGCCGAAACCGAGCCGCATGGCGGAAGTGGTCGACAAACATAAAGTGACGCTGCTGTATACCGCGCCAACCGCCATTCGCGCCCTGATGGCCGAAGGCGATAAAGCGATTGAAGGTACCAGCCGCAGCAGCCTGCGCATCATGGGATCGGTGGGTGAGCCGATTAACCCGGAAGCCTGGGAGTGGTATTACAAAAAGATTGGCGACAGCCGTTGCCCGATCGTGGATACCTGGTGGCAGACCGAAACCGGTGGCTTCATGATTACCCCACTGCCAGGTGCGATTGAGCTGAAAGCCGGCTCCGCGACCAAGCCGTTCTTTGGCGTACAGCCCGCGCTGGTGGATAACGAAGGCAATCCGCTGGAAGGCGCCACAGAAGGCAACCTGGTGATCAACGACTCCTGGCCAGGTCAGGCGCGTACGCTGTTTGGCGATCACGAGCGCTTTGAACAAACCTACTTCTCCACCTTCAAAAATCGCTACTTCAGCGGTGACGGCGCACGCCGTGATGAAGATGGCTATTACTGGATTACGGGCCGCGTCGATGACGTGTTGAACGTCTCTGGCCACCGTCTCGGTACCGCTGAGATTGAATCGGCGCTGGTGTCACATCCGAAGATTGCAGAAGCTGCCGTGGTGGGTATTCCCCACAGCATTAAAGGCCAGGCAATCTATGCTTATATTACGCTGAACCACGGCGAAGAGCCGTCGCCAGAGCTGTATACCGAAGTGCGCAACTGGGTACGTAAAGAGATTGGCCCGATTGCCACGCCGGATGTCTTGCACTGGACTGACTCGCTGCCGAAAACCCGCTCCGGCAAGATTATGCGTCGTATTCTGCGCAAAATCGCCGCAGGCGATACCAGTAATCTCGGCGATACCTCAACGCTGGCCGATCCGGGCGTGGTTGAGAAATTGCTGGAGGAGAAACAATCCATCACCATGCCTTAACCGGCATCGACGCGACGGAGAGTGTCAGCCTGTCCACGGCAGGCTACTCTCCGTCACCCCCTCCTTACGTCGTACGCTTTTCACCATCGCACAACCTTACATAATTATAAAATTCAGAAAGATAAATCACTTAACCGTGAGTTATCTGCCTGCCTTTCCTCTGGAGAAACTGTGATGAACGAAGCACTAAATCAACAGGAAGCAGTCTGGCAACAAATCGAGAGCAATCCGCGTTTTCAGGAACTGGTGCACAAACGCCAGTCCTTTGCGCTGCTGCTCAGTATCATCATGTTGGTGTTATACGTCGGCTTTATTTTGCTGATTGCCTTCGCCCCCGGCTGGCTGGGTACGCCGCTACACGAAGGAACCAATGTCACGCGCGGCATCCCGATTGGTGTCGGCTTAATCGTGGTGTCATTCGTGCTGACGGGCATTTATGTCTTGCGTGCCAATGGCGAGTTCGACCGCCTGACGAAGCAGATCCTGAGCGAGGTGAAATCATGAAGCGCCTGTTTTCCGCGTTATTAGCGATTGTGCCCGCCAGCGTATTTGCCGCCGATGCCATTACCGGTGCGGTGCAAAAACAGGCGACCAACTATGAAGCCATCATCATGTTCGTGGTGTTTGTCGCAGCAACACTCGGCATCACCTACTGGGCCTCAAAACGCACTCGCTCACGCAGCGATTACTACACCGCGGGGGGCAACATCACCGGCTTCCAGAACGGCCTGGCGATGGCCGGTGACTTTATGTCTGCGGCATCCTTCCTTGGCATTTCCGCCTTGGTGTATACCTCTGGCTACGACGGGCTGATCTACTCACTTGGCTTCCTTGTTGGCTGGCCGATGATTCTGTTCTTAATCGCAGAACGCTTGCGTAACCTTGGGCGCTACACCTTCGCCGATGTGGCTTCGTATCGCTTACAGCAAAAACCGATTCGTACCCTCTCCGCCTGTGGCTCATTAGTTGTGGTGGCGCTGTACCTGATTGCGCAGATGGTTGGCGCGGGCAAACTCATCCAGTTGTTGTTTGGTCTGGATTACCACATCGCGGTGGTGCTGGTCGGTATTTTGATGGTGATGTATGTGCTGTTTGGCGGCATGCTGGCCACCACATGGGTGCAGATCATCAAAGCGGTATTGCTGCTGTTTGGCGCCAGTTTTATGGCCATTATGGTGATGAAAGCCACCGGATTTAGCTTCAATACGCTGTTCACCGAAGCCATGGCCGTCCACCCGAAAGGCGCGGCGATTATGCAACCCGGTGGTTTGGTGAAAGATCCGATCTCAGCACTGTCGCTTGGCCTGGGGCTGATGTTCGGCACCGCCGGTTTACCGCATATTTTGATGCGTTTCTTCACCGTGGCGGATGCGCGTGAAGCGCGTAAAAGCGTGTTCTGGGCCACCGGCTTTATGGGTTACTTCTACTTCCTGACCTTTATTATCGGCTTTGGCGCCATTCTGCTGGTGGGAGCGAATCCCGCCTTTAAAGATGCCAGCGGTGTACTGATTGGCGGCACCAATATGGCGGCGGTCCATCTGGCGAACGCGGTCGGCGGCAGTCTGTTCCTCGGCTTTATCTCGGCAGTGGCCTTCGCCACGATTCTGGCGGTGGTGGCGGGTCTGACGTTGGCGGGGGCTTCGGCGGTTTCGCACGATCTTTACGCCAGCGTGATCCGTAAAGGTCAGGCGACCGAACGAGACGAACTGCGGGTATCGAAGATTACCGTGCTGGTGCTTGGTGTGGTGGCAATTGTGCTGGGCATTGCCTTTGAGAAACAGAATATCGCCTTTATGGTCGGTCTGGCGTTCTCGATTGCGGCCAGCTGTAACTTCCCGATCATTTTGCTGTCGATGTACTGGTCAAAGCTGACTACGCGCGGCGCAATGGTGGGTGGCTGGCTGGGGCTGATCACGGCGGTGGTACTGATGATCCTCGGACCGACCATTTGGGTACAGGTACTGGGGCACGCCAAGCCGGTTTATCCGTATGAGTATCCGGCGCTGTTCTCCATGATTGCAGCGTTTGTGGGCACCTGGCTGTTCTCGATTACCGATCATTCTGAACAGGGTGCGCAGGAGCGTGCACGCTTCCGCGGACAGTTTATTCGTTCACAGACGGGAGTGGGGATTTCGCAGGGGAAAGCGCATTAAGAAAGTGCAGTGATTAACCTGGTGCGCATCAATGCGCACCAGGTAACAGACGCGCAATAAATTGCGCCGCTACGCATCTCAACGACAACTTAGAAACGCAGTGACGCGCCCACGTACGGGCCATCGACCAGCACGTTGTCTTTACGGTCGCCTTTGTTGTTCAGCTCGATGTACTGGTAACCCACACGCAGGTTCAGCAGTGAAATCGGGGTGAAGCTCAGGCCGCCGGATGCTTCTTTATAGCTATCCAGACGATCAGAGAACGCTTCTGGCGCATAGTAGTATTCGCCGTACAGGCCCCACATGCTGTTGAAGTTGTACTGTGCACCGGCACCCAGAGCGACGGTGAAACCGTCACGACCATCTTCAGGATGGGTAAACAGAGCTTTGGCGGTTGGCGCAATGCGGAAATCGCCCACATCGATGTTGTAACCCAAGCCCGCACCGTAAGTGCTGCCGTCATGATCGCTGCGCAGCCAGTTGCCTTTCAGGAACAGGCCAGGTGAGGTTGTACCGAGGCCAAGGTTCAGGTTGGTGCTGTGCTCACCCACGTCAACACTGCCCTCGATGGCCTGCGCGCCGCTGCTCAGCAGTGCCAGACCCAATACGCTTCCAGTAACAAGTTGCTTAAACATATGATTCCACTCCATGAAGGACAAATAAGTCGGCGCAAAGGGTAGCAGCCTGAGAGCAGGAGACAACTTTATTTGGAAAGCTTTACGTAAAAATCAATGACAATGCGCAAAAAATCGCCATTATGCCGCCCACAGCAAATGGCTCAACAGTGGAGCCAGAATGACCGTCACAACACCGGACAGCATCATCACCAGGCTTGAAACCACGCCCTCTTGCTGACCTAATTGATAAGCACGTGCGGTGCCCGCGCCGTGTGAGGCGGCACCAAAACCAGCGCCTTTCGCCACACCTTGCTTGATCGCGATGCGCAGAAACAGCACATCACCCACCGCCATACCAAACACCCCGGTGATCACCACAAACAGCGCCACCAAGTCCGGTTGACCGCCAATCGGCAAGGCTGCTGCCAGCGCAAACGGCGTGGTTATTGAGCGTACCGCCAGACTACGCTGGATGGTTTCCGGTAGCATCAGCAGACGCGCCAGCCACACCGAACTGCACACCGCCACCAGCGTCGCGGTAAGCACGCCAACACTTAACGACAGCCAGTGGCGCTTAATGATCTCCAGGTTCTCATACACCGGCACGGCAAATGCCAGGGTTGCGGGGCCCAACAGCCAGATCAGCCAGTGGCTCTCGGCGATGTAATCCTTCCAGCTGACATGCGTGAGCAGCAGCAGCGCTACCAGCACTACCGGCGTCATCACCAGCGGCATCAGCAATAAGGTCTGTTTGCGGCGATAGAGTCGTTTGTTGAGGAAATAAACCAGCAGCGTCAACACCAGACACAGCACGCTAATGATGAAATCAGCCATGATGCGCCTGCTTACGCGCTGCACGCGCCAGTTCAAATCGATATAAGCGATCCACCACCAGTGACGTGGCCGCCAGCACCAGCAGAGTACTGACTGCAATCACCACGCAGATACGCCAGCCTTCAGTACGCAACAAATCACTGTAATTCACCACCGCCACCACCGCAGGAATAAAGAACAGCAGCATTTCCGCCAATAGCCAGTTCGCCCCGGCTTTCACCCAGCGCAGCGGCACGATGCGTGTCATGATCAGCAGCAGCAGTAACACCATGCCCACCACATTGGCGGGCAGTGGCAGATGCAGCCAACTCACCAGTTTGTCGCTGGCGATAAACAGGCCGATATACAGCACCAACTGCAATGGCACGAACACACGTTGCAGGATGTCCGTTCTGCGCGGACTCAATGCAAGCGCCATTTCTCTTTCTCCACGGGTTTAAATGTTGGACGTAGTATAAATCCGCACCAAACTGTGAATAAAATGAATTAAAATTATTCAAACTATGCCAAAAAGGAATGCTTTATGGACGTCCGTGCCCTGCGCTATTTCACCGAAGTGGTACGCCAGCAAAGCTTCACCCGTGCGGCGGAAAAGCTGTATGTCACGCAGCCCACTATCAGCAAAATGCTGCGCCAGTTGGAAGAGGAACTCGGTTGCACACTGCTGCTGCGTGACGGGCGGAAGCTGCATCTGACCGATAGTGGTCAGGCGGTCTATCAGCGTGGGCTCGCCATTCTGCAGGAGTTTCATCAGCTTGAAGCACAAATCGGTGACATCAATGAGCTGAAAACCGGTGAACTGCGCTTAGGCATCCCACCGATGGTCGGCATGCAAATCGCCGGTTCAATTTCCGCCTTTCGCCGCCGCTATCCCGGCGTACAACTTAAAATTGTGGAGTCTGGTGGATTAACCGTACAGCAAGCGGTACTGAATGGTGGACTGGATATTGCACTCACGGCGCTGCCAGTGGATACCGATTTACCGCTGAAGACACTGGAATTAATGCGCCACCCGCTTTGCGTGCTGCTGCCGCGTAACGCGCAATGGCTGAATCGCAGCAGTCTGGGTCTGGCGGAACTGGCGGCTCATCCGCTGTTGATCCTCAACGAAGAGTTCTCGCTCAATCGCCAGTTAATGAAGGCGTTTCAGCGCCAGAGACTGACGCCGCAGATTGCGGTGCGCAGCGCGCAGTGGGATTTCCTTGCCGCGATGGTACAGGCAGAGATGGGGCTGGCGATTCTGCCGGAACCGATTTGCCAGCGGCTGGATAAGCAGTCGCTGCTGTGGCTGCCGCTGGAATCGGAGTTGCAGTGGAGTCTGGGATTGATTTGGCGTGAAGGCAGTTATCTGTCGCGCAGTGCGCAAGCGTGGATTGAGTGCTGCCGCGAGCATTGGCCGGATAATCCGCCGAGGTTATCGGTATAACCAAGAAATTCTCGACCAGATGCGCATAAATGCGTCATCACGATTGCGCGGTATTTGGCCAAGTGCGCAAAAATGCGCACCCTACAGTCCTTCGTAGGGGCGCCATTTATGGCGACCGAATCCATCACCGCACACGCGAGATGACGCCATCAATGGCGGCCACTCGCGAGGCTACTCTTCTTTCTCTATCAGCAGTGCTTCCAGTAGGTCGAGATCGCGCAGCAGTTTCTGCATCGTCTCATTAGAGATCTCCTGCGTGGCACGCAAGTGGTAGACCTCGGCGCGCTCAGCGCGCAGCGCGTTCAGGCGGAAGCGGCGCTCCAGGTTCTCAGCAAACAGGGCCTGCTCGACCTCATCCTTACCCACCACCCGGCGGCGTAAGTTGCCGATCACCCGCAGACTGACCTCTTTCAGCAGTTCAGGATCGATATTCTCTTCGGTATCGTTTTCCAGTCGCTGCTCCATTTTGTGCAGGCTTTCAATGGCCACATTCGCCATCGCTGCCCGTGCAAACTGGACTTCACGACGGTGCCCGGATTTGTCGGTGCTTTCCATCCCGCGCAGCAGAATCGGCAACAGAATGACGCCAACAAACAGCGAGAACAGGATTACGCCTGTGGCGATAAATACCAGCTCATAGCGTGCAGGGAAAGGTTCACCATTGCTGAGGAACAGCGGAATCGACAACACACCGGCCAGCGTAATTGCTCCGCGCACGCCCGCGAAGGAGGCAATCAACAGCTCACGCAGCGAGTAGTTAGAGAACTCCAGCGGCTTCTTCTTCAGGAAACGCAAGCTGGTGCGCTGCATGATCCACAACCAGCCAAAGCGCACTAACATCAATGCGACATACACCAGCGCGACATCGGTGAACAACATCCAGAGTTCTACATTGGGATCGGCATTCGCCTGCGCCACCGAGGTTTCAAGGATGTCAGGCAATTGCAGACCCAGCATCAGGAACACCATGCCGTTGAACACGAACTCCAGCATCTGCCATACGCTGTTGGCGCGCAGACGCATGGCTAACGGTGCCTGACGGATAATGCCAGAACGGGTGATAGTCATACCCGCCGCCACTGCAGCCAGGATACCGGACACGCCAAGGTGTTCAGCGATCAGATAAGAGGCGAACGGCAGTAACAGCAGCAGTACCGTTTGCGTAGCCGGATCGTCACCGCTCCAGCGGCTCAGTAAGCGCAGGGAACGGCCATACAACCAACAGACGGCCACACCCGCAATCAGGCCGCCGACGGCCACTTTCAGAAACTCAACGCTGGCACCACCCCAGGTAAACACCATGGTGCCCATCGCAACAGCGACAGCAAATTTCAGCGAGACCAGGCCAGACGCGTCGTTCATCAAGGCTTCGCCCTGCACAATCGACATGATTTTTTTCGGGATGCGCCCTTCCCCCACAATGCCGGAGAGCGCCACGGCATCGGTGGGTGACAGGACCGCCGCCAGCGCGAACGCCGGGATCAGCGGGATACCCGGCACCAGCCAGTAAATCAGGTAACCGATCCCTACTACGGTAATCAGCACTAACACCAGCGCCAGGCCGATGATTTCGCGTCCGTGATGAAGAAATTCGTTAATCGGCGTTTTCCAGCCATCGGCAAACAGCAGCGGCGGAATGAACAGCACGAGGAACAGTTCAGGGTCAAAATCCACGTGCAGACCAAAGCTAGGTACAGCCAGCAGTGCACCTGCGGCAATTTGTACCAGTGGCAGCGGGATTTGGAACGGCAGTATGCGTGCCGCAACGCCGGAGAGTGACACCACCAGCGTCATAATGAGAATGGTAAAGAAGATTTCCATGCTTTCCTTAGGCGAATCGTATTTATTCAAGCGATGTTGTTGCGAGGGAAAGTGTAAAACAAAACGCCGCCCGAAGGGGCAACCCTGCGTGCGGCGTGGACCAGAAAGAGACTTATCTGGAATTAAGCGTATTTAAAAGTCAGATGGCCCAGCCACCGGCGTAGAATGCCACCAGCGCAATGGCAATCACTACCGTGCCCACATTCAGTTTGCGCCACTCACCGGCAAACACGCGACCAATCACCAGGGAACCGAAGCCCAGCATAATGCCGGTGACGATGTTGCAGGTCAATACGATAAAGACGGCCGTCACCAAACCCGACATCGCATCGACAAAATCATTGAAGTCGATTTTTGCCACGTTGCTCAGCATCAACAGGCCCACGTACATCAGTGCCGGTGCCGTTGCATAGGCCGGCACCAGATAGGCCAGTGGAGACATAAACAGAATCAGCAGGAACAGCAGGCCAACCACAATGGCCGTCAGGCCGGTTTTGCCCCCGGCTGCGGTACCTGCGGCCGATTCGATGTACACCGCCGCTGGCGAAGCACCGACTAACCCTGCAAACAGGCTGCTGACGGAGTCAGTCGTTAATGCGCGACCGCCGTTAATGATCTGCCCATCTTTGTCCAACAGATTGGCCTGGCCCGCGACCGCGCGAATGGTGCCGGTGGCGTCGAATACTGCCGTCATTACCAGTGCCAGCACGCTCGGCAGCACCACTGGTTGCAGCGCTCCCATGATATCAAGGCTAAACATGGCGGACTGGCCATTGGCATCTTTCAGGCTTGGCATGGCAAACAACCCTTGATAGGTCACTGCGGGATCGAAAATCAAACCCACCACGGAAATCGCCACGATGGTCAGTAAAATGCCACCGGGAACACGACGTTTTTCCAGACCAAAGATCGCGGCCAGACCAATCAACGCCATGATCACCGGAAACGAGGTGAAGTGGCCAAGCGCAACCGGTAAGCCCGGTGCCGGGTTTTTCACCACTAAACCAATCCCGTCGGCGGCGATCAACAGCAGGAACAAGCCGATACCGACGCCCGTACCGTGCGCAACGCCCATCGGCAGGTTACGTAAAATCCATGCACGAATGCCCGTCACCGAAATTAAGGTGAACAAAAAGCCCATCAGGAACACAGCGCCCAACGCAACCGGCACGCTGATATGCTGCCCCAGCACCAGGCTGAACGCAGTAAAAGCGGTGAGCGAGATAGCGCAACCAATCGCCATCGGCAGATTGGCCCACAAGCCCATAATGATCGATCCAAAACTGGCGACCAGGCAGGTGGCAACGAACACGGCTGTCGGCGAGAAACCCGCTTTGCCGAGCATGCCAGGCACCACGATGACGGAGTAGACCATGGCTAAAAAGGTGGTCAATCCTGCCAGTACTTCCTGGCGCACGCTGCTGCCACGTGCTGAAATGTTAAACCAAGCGTCCAGTTTTCCACTGGCCGGGCGTGATTCGCCAGACATAGTCAATCCTCTGCGTTTTTTAAGATGTAATAAGCCCCACGGCCCGCGTTTGCACATCACCCTGGTGAAGGCTTCTCAGTGAGAAAAGAGGCAAACGTTTACGTGGCCGCGTATTCCAGGTCGTTAAGGGGGACACGGAAAAAGGCAAACGATTATCTGGCGTTTGCTATGGGGTTTTCAACTACTAATCGATAACAAGGCAGGACAAAGCGTCCGGTTTTGATTGGGTAACCTGAGAGAATTCGACGAAAAAACGTTATCGCGCAATAAATTGCGCGGCTCCGGATTATTCGGTAGGGGCACGCCTGATGGCGATATTGGGCGGCGAGGGGCTCCCTAAAGGCCGCCCGCTACAAGAGCGGCAGCTATGCCAATGCAATCGGGCCGCCCTGCTCAACCGCACGTTGCCAGGCGGCGCGCTGCTGCATCTCCTCTAACCAGCGTGTGATAGCGGGCATCTCTTGTTGTGATCCCCGCGTCTGCAGGGCCAGCAGCGGGAAGCTCATTTGTACATCCGCAATACTAAAGCGGGAGCCCGCGAAATAGCGATGTTGACTGAGATGTTGCTCAATGACGCTACCATGCAGTTGCAGCTGTTTATTCAGCCAGGCTTTCTGGATGCCCTTGCTCAGCGCGGCACCTGCGGGACGTAACAGCCACGGCACGGGCCTTTTCCCTAACTGCCCAAAAACCAGTTTCATCAGCAACAGCGGCATCAGTGAACCTTCGGCATAATGCAGCCAGTAGCGCGCCTGAATCTGCTCATCCTCGTCGGTCAGTACCAACAAATGCTCACTGTCATATTTTTGCTGCAGGTACTCCAGAATCGCACCTGATTCCGCAATCACGCGATTACCGTCTGTGATCACCGGCGACTTACCCAGCGGGTGCACTTTCTTCAACGCTTCCGGTGCCAGCAAGCTCTTTTCACGCTGATAACGCTTGATTTGATAGGCCACAGACAGCTCTTCCAGCAGCCATAACACACGGTGCGAACGGGAATTTTCCAGATGGTGAACGGTGATCATGCGCTTTTCCTTGCCGACGAAAGTGTTTCGGCAAGTATAGCGGATCAACTTTTTGGCTCATCCTGTTCGGGATCGAGTAACACCGCACCAGACCCTTGCTGCGCCAGACGGTCTCCGGGGTTGCGCAGCGGACAATCCCGCATCGACAAACAGCCACAGCCAATGCAGCCGTCAAGATCGTTGCGCAGGCGCGTCAGCGTCTCAATGCGTTTGTCCAGCTCTTCGCGCCAGTGCTGCGTCAACGCATCCCACTCCTGCGTTGACATGCGTTTATTCGCCGGTACGTGCATCAAACTGTCACTCACTGTCGCCAGTGGAATGCCAATGCGCTGCGCGATCTTGATAATCGCCACGCGTCTCAGCACATCGCGACTGTAGCGTCGCTGATTACCGCCATTGCGTGAGCTAAAAATTAACCCTTTGGTTTCATAGAAATGCAGCGCTGACACTGCCACGCCACTGCGTTTCGCCACTTCTCCGGGTGTCAAAACGGGCTTTGGGTAATTGCGTTCTTTTTTCATTTAGGGCCTTTACCTCAAGTTAACTTGAGGAATTATACTCGCACCCCAACAAAAGTTCGAATTTCAAACCAGGTAAAACAACCTTCAGAAGGATGAGACTATGATGCAACAGGAAATCATTCATTCACTGACTCACTGGATCGATGAGAATCTGGATAAGGCGCTGTCGATCGATGAAGTCGCAGCAAAATCAGGCTACTCAAAATGGCACCTGCAGCGTATGTTCCGTACCGTGACGAAACAAACGCTGGGTGGCTATATTCGCGAGCGCCGTTTGACGCTGGCAGCTGAAGCTCTGCGCCAGACGCAACGTCCGGTGTTCGATATTGCGATGCAGTATGGTTACGACTCACAGCAGACTTTCTCGCGCGTGTTTCGCCGTCAGTTTTCGCAGACACCAACCGCTTATCGCCACAATATGCGCCGCCAGGCGATGATCCAGCGCCCTCGCCTGCTGAGTTTTGATTGCAGTGAAAGCATGAACAGTTTTGCCCAGCGTACTACCGGCGAGTGCTGCCCGGTCCGCTAACCCCTCTACGCGCCCTTAGCGGGCGCACCTTTACCCATCTCCTTGTTTTCACTCATTCCCCCGCTTCGATAAAAATCTTTCTACCATACCAGGTATAAATTTTGTTCAAACTTTCAAATCGAGTGATATAATGTGAGCCAAGTCACAGTTTACATGCGTAGTAAGACGGCCAGAAGGGCCTCCCTGACCCTCCTTCTTTGCCGCCAGTGATGTCCAAGAATGTCAGGGATATTACTGATTTGAAGAGGTTTGTTGCAGATGGCTACTTTAACTACCAGCTTAATCGTCATGCGTTGGGAACTGCTTAGCGCCGTTATGATGTTCTTCGCGAGCACCATGAAAATTAGATTGCGCCAAAACAGTCATCACGTGATGGCATTGATGTGCGGCGGCATTGGTGTTGGCATGTCCTGCTGGTTCGTTACTGGCTTACTGGGCATTACCTTGAGCATGGAAAATCTGCACAACTTCATGGAAATTTCAAAGAACGCCTTTATTCAGGTGATGAGCCAGACGCCTGCTGATTGGCCGATGCCGTAATCGCTGCCAATAAAAAACCCCGCTAAGCGGGGTTTTTTATTTTGCTGTGTGATTCTCAAATTTTCTTCAAAACGGCGGGAAGCGACACTTCCGGAACCGTGACACCCGGTCTCTGCGTACCGCGGCGATCTTGAATCCACATATCACCCATCATCTGGTTTAACCCACGATCCAGGCCGGTCACTAATCCCGCCCCCGGCGTGAACGTCAGCTCACCAAAGTAAATCTGTTCACCATCGATGTACCAGTCTACGCGCACGTAATCGAAGTCACTTGCCAGCGTTTTGCTTAACGCTAAAGCATGCTGAAGCTGTGCCAGCTGTGGAGACACATCCAGGCCGGTATCACGGATTTTGTGATACGCCTCATTGAGGTTGTTAACGTAAAAGTTCATCGACAGTAAGGGGTTACATCGGTTGTAGATCACCTGCAACACATACTCAAAGTTGCCGTCACGCTTGTTGAACATGTGGAACTTATAATCAATCGGCGCCGTTTTACCATCACCAATGTACTTCTCCACCAAAATACGTGGCTTGATGTAGCGATAGTGGATCTCACGCGCCTCATTGGCAAAGTCGGTTTTCAACCAGCGATGGCAGTCGCTGATAATCTGCTGCTTCTTCAACGCATCCGGCTCTTCCAGCAGAATCTCTACCATGTTGGAAGCATGATTCGGTTTGATAACCGTGTTCTTCCAGCTAGGCAGCGTATGCAGCGAGTGAGGATCGCTGGTCTCATACACCAGCGGGATCAAGTATTCGCTACCCACCTTCTCGGCGATGTACTCGCGTACGGAGTATTTATCCGATAAACGCCCGTAAATCTGGTAGTCACCAAACACGAATTTACGGTACAGCACTTTTTCATTGAAGACTTTAGGCTGGCGCAGGTTCGGCAGTTTGCGGAACTTGTGAAAATAGTAGATGCGATCCTGGTAAGCCCAGGGCATCTTCTTGATGAAATACTGCACACTTCTTCTGAGTTCATCTTTCAACTTGAGCATATCGGACCTCATTTGTAGGTTTTGTAGTTGAGTGAGGAAACTTGAATCTTCTGAATGACGCCGTTATTGAAGAAGTAATTCATTACGGTGAGGGACAGGAGTTCAGAGATGAAGACGCTCCAGGCGGCGCCCATAATGCCGTAGCCCTGAATCAGCCACCACGACAGCGGCAAGCTGATCACCATCAGGCAGACAATCTTCTTCAGCAGATAGTTGAACCCGCCCTCTTTCACCATGTAGCGATACGCCACGGTTCCCATTGCCGAAAAGCAGGTTGCTAACGACAGTAACGTAATGAGACTTCCTGACTGTGTGTACTCGTGACCATACAAAGCGATGATGATTTTTTCGCCATACAGCGCGATCACCGCTAACAACAACAATGAAACACCCATGACATATCCGTTCAGCCGCGCAGTGAGCTTAATGGCGGCTGCTCCGCGCTCCCGGAATATCTCCGAGAAACAGGAAGTGATGATGGCGACTGGAATAAAAATCCAGGAGGCCGAGATAGTATTTGCCGCAGCAAACAAGCCGAGATCGCGTGCTGAGGCAATCCCCGCAAGGAACATCTGCGCCGCTTTAACCTGCACAGAAATAAAGATGCTGGAGATAGCCAGCGGCAATCCGGCATACAGCAGATAGCGCAGATAGGTATTGCGTTTCTCCTGTGGCGGTGCCAGGTCCTGGTTTTCCCGATAGAAGTTGAAACGCTTAATGACGTAGGGCACCAGCGTAACGGCCACAATAGAGAGAGTCAGCCATAGCGGATTGAGATGCAGCCAGGCGATGGTGAAACTCAAGGCAAAGCCCAGCAGCAGGCCGACAGAGTTTGCAACAGTATTCAACCGTGAGGCCAGCCGCGCGTTGTTATACACGCTGAAGGTATCCTGAGTGACAAACACCGATGAAATAAACGAGGCCAGGGCAAACGCGAGGAAGTTTTCCTGCATGTTGTACCACACCCAAATCAACACGGGGATCGAGGTGAGCAGCAGCAACACTAACCGCATATTGCGCGCCACGCTCATCAGGCGCAGGCCTTTCGGTGCACTTTTGCTGATGCGTTTAAAGAGGATGGTTTCCGTGCCAAAAATCGCCACGGTTTGCACCATCGAAAACAACGAAGTAGAAAACGCCATTTGGCCAAAGATGGTCGGGCCAAAGGATTTCGCCACGTAGGAGGTCACAAAGATGACGCCGAACACCGAGACGAGCTTCTCAGACATCATCCAGGCGGCATTAGACATTACGCTCAATTTCATTGACTGATCCTTAGTATTACTTACAGCAACTGCCTTTCGGTACAACGTCCTTGAAATGAATTAACAAGCGCTCAGTGGGCCTGACTTAAATTAATAACTTCAAACCAAACTGGTCCGAAAAATGAGATTCACGTCAGCATTCGTTGAATGAATTCAGGATAATTCCGATTAAACCTGGTGCGAATCTCTGTGGATGTAAACGATTTCAACCTGAATTCAGAGAAAAAGTTTACTGGCACACCCTGTGATTTTCACGAACAGGTTATGCCGAATTTCCAATGATTGTAGTATTTTTCTGCATTTGGGATGGAATGAATCTATATCAAAAACCCAAAGCCAGGAAGGCGTTCAATGGCATTCAGAATAAAATAAGATTTATCCCATGATGATATTTATTCTAAATAACTTAATTTAACCCTCGCAATTCTAATCGCGCACTTTAATACTGCATTAATACTCTTTTTGCAGTACCAGATATTAATACAGTTATTCTCATCCACTAATTGATAAGAAAGGTAAGAGCATTTATGAGAAAGTCACGATATAGCGAAGAGCAAATCACAAATGCCATTAAAGCTTCTGAAACAGGAGTGAAAGTCAGGGAGATTTGTGAGGAGCTAGGCATCTCAGAGGCTACCTTCTATAGTTGGAAGAAAAAGTTCTCCGGACTTTCTTCCGAAGAAGGTAGAAAAATCAAAGAATTGGAGGATAAGCTGCAGAACCTTTCCCGCGAGTTGCAGTCGTTGAGTTCCGACAAGGAGATGCTGCAAAGCGTACTGAAAAACTTCTTCACCACCAATGAAAAACGTCAGGCCGTTAACTTCCTGCAAACCACCTTCGACATCGGTACCCGTCGCAGCTGTCGCTTGCTGGATATTAGCCGTAGCGTTTACCACTATCCTTCAGGGTCCGATAATCACTAACGACATTAAGACCGTTGTTATTTGACTTAATGCTGAGATTTGTTCTTACCAGAAGAGATGAAGATCATTTAATTCGGCGTTCGCAACATAACAATTCGCACCATTTTTTCCTGATGATTATCATCGCGGAATTGCTTCCTTTTTTGCGGTAAAATTGATTCACATCAGCAAAAGTCTCGCTATTCAAGCCATTTAGACGAGGGCCAATCTCATTTCGGTGAGATTGGCCCTTCGAATATTACTTTATCAATATTAATACTCAGCCCTGAATGCAGATAATTCTGTTAAGCATTCATGAACAACAGAGTGTCACTGCTCGCACATCACCTCTTCTTTAAATTGGATCTATTGCCTCACGCAATGATCATCTTCTCGATTATCGCCATAGGTTATCCCATGTATCAGTACCAGGATTCATCCAGATCGAAAACGTTATCATGCCTAAACAATTACAGTAAAAAATGGCAACTCGCGTAAAATATCACCCCATAATTCATCGCTGTGTTTAATCAATTTTTATCAGGCTTCTGGCGGGTGTTTCTGAACTCTGGTGTTATCCCTTGAACAAACAGTGGCTTTCCAGCGGGATTTTCAGTGCCAAAACGCAAGTAAAATGCATCCTATACACACTTTTATGCCCCTCATCAGGGCCTTTTAGCCCACCTCTAAGGGGTAAATCATCGCTAAAACCTGCGACAGAGAAGCCGCGCGAGTGCTTGTCGTACCGCTTCGTTATGTCAAACCAGGGGGCAAACAGCGGTGAAATTGAGGGGAATTGTTATAAGACGACGATATGAGAGGGGATAAACGCCATTTCAGCGCACAAAACCGACTGGTCAAATTCTTAAAAACACTGAAGAAAGCGCTGCTGAGCAATCACTTCAGCAGCGAAAATCATTCGTTTCAGATCGGTTTGACCACCGGCTGCGGTTTAATGCGCATCGCGTAAATCACGCCGACAATCAGGCAACCAATGCCAATACCGGTCAACAGCGGCGGCCAACTTTGTCGCCACAGGAAGGTCCACAGTAATCCGGCTAAGGTTTCGAATACGATAAGCGGCCCCATGATCACGGTGGGCACGCGCTGGCTCGCCGCATTCCAGCACAGCGTTCCGAGCCAGGAGCAAATCAGGCCAATCGCTAGCATCAGCAACAGATAGCGCGCTGGCTGTGGTCCAAAGGGTAACGTGAAGTCCGGTTGCTGCCAGTAAAGCTGACCACAAACCAATAAATAGAACACCAACGCTAACGGTAAGGTGACCAGGCCCTGCGCAGTCGCCCAACTTCCGGGCTTATGCTGCGGATGAGCACGCAGCCAGATACCATTCCGCAACGGATACCAGGTCCAGCACGCCACCGCTAATACGGCCAACAGCAGACCGGTGAGATAACGCGACCAGTCAACATCCGGCCCCTGCATCTGCAGTTCTGCAGCATTCACGCACGCCAAACCCGCAGCGATAATCAATAAGGCCGGTAAGAGCTTACGCCAGGAAAGCCGTCCCTCCAGATGGCCGTAACAGAGATTGGCCGTCACGGTGATCACTACCGGCAGCGTGCCGATGATCATGGTCGATATAGGTGCACCGGTGCGCTGAATCGCACTGGCGAGAAACGCGTAATAGAGCAAATTGCCGATTAACGACAGTTTCAGCGCTTCCAGCCAGTCTTTGCGTGCCAGCAGGCGCAAACGACGACGGTCCAGCCACGCCAGCGGCAGCACCACCAGACCAAACGCCACATAGCGCCCGGCCGATTGTAAGGTTCCTGGATAGTCCGGTATCAGCAAAGGGCCAACGAAAATCAGCCCCCACATCAGTCCAGCCGCTAAAGCAAATACAATCCCAGCCAACATACGTTCTTCCTTTATCACAATGCGACAGCAGTGTGACGCAAACCGATAATAAAGGCTTGTAGCAGATTGCGGTTAGCGTGAGGGGAAGACTTGCTTTTGAAAACGTCCTGGCGTGATGCCGTAGCGATGGGCGAAGGCTCGCGTGAGATGCGCCTGGTCGGTCAATCCTACCGCCGCTGCCACGGAGGCCGCACTCTCGCCTTGAGCCAGTCGCTGTTTAGCCTCGAACAAACGAAATGCCATCAGCATTTGATGGGGCGTGACATGGAAGTGTTGTTTAAAACTGCGCAGGAAGTGCCAGGGCGACAAGGCAGCCAGCGTGGCCAGCTCTTCCAGACGCACCGGCTCCGCCAGATTTTCTCGCAGATACGCTTTCACCACATCGAAACGATGCGCACCTTCTGCGGGCCTGGCTTTGCCTTGATGTGCCAGTGGACGCAGCAACTCAAGCAGTTCCAGTAACAGGCTTTCACGCTCCAGCGCACTGGTTGCCTGCCACATCTGCGATAGCCGCTGGGAAAAGGGCTGCGCCAGACGCACATCCGTGCGCAATGCTTCGCTAAACCACCAGTCACGATCGCCGGTGAGCCGATCCATCTCCTGCGGATCAATGTAAATCATGCGATAACGCCAGCCCTCTTCGCAGGCCGACTCCCCCGTGTGTAACTCATCTGGGTTCATCATCACCAGCGAGTGTTGCGGCGCCGTGTAATGCGTTCCGCGATAGCGGAAACGTTGTGCGCCGGACTCAATGGTGCCAATGCCAAAGGCTTCATGGGTGTGCGGCTCAAAGGCATAACGGGAGATGTGAGCCTGATACAGTTCAATGCCAGGCAATTCAGCAAATTGCTGAAATTGTGCCTGGTCGCACTTATCAGGAAAAATTTCGGGAACCACCTTCACGGCCACACCTCCAGTAAAAACAGCTCAATAAGCATGCGCGGCTGGGAAGGGAAATGCAAAGCAGTTTTGCTTTACCTGTACACGGATTGGTCGCGATACTGGAGCCCTGCATATAAAGGAGGACGTGATGGCAAATCGAGTGGTTGTGGTGGTGGATATGCAAAACGGCGTGCTGGAAACGCCGCGTTTCGATCGTGAAGGGCGCTGTGCCCGCATCAATCAGTTAACGGCTGCAGCCGACCAGGTCATTTTTATCCAACACGTTGGGCCAGGAATGGAAGTAGACACCGAGGGCTGGCAGATTATTCCGGAGTTACAGCAGCCCGACAATGCGCGCTATGTGAACAAAACTGCCTGTGACAGTTTCTGGCAAACCGACTTTGCCGCTGTGCTTGATCAGCATGACATTAAGAGCTTCGTGATTTGCGGCTGCGCCACCGATTATTGTGTCGATACCACCATTAAAGTAGGCGCAAGTCTGGGTTATCGCATCACCGTCGCTGCCGATGCACACACCACCGCAGACCGCACTTACGTGACCGCGCAGCAGCAAATCAATCAGCACAATGAAGTCTGGGCCGATCTCATCCTGCCCGGCAACCCGGTGCTGGTGCGTGATACCGCAGAACTGCTGCGAGAGTGGCGACCGCATTAGAGGTTCAGCTATTGAAAACTTCCGACAATTGTCAATAATAGAATATGACACTTGTCAGCTAAGGAGATTTCAATGCGAGCTTACATTCCAGGACGTGAGTCTTTAGATAATGCGCTCTGGCGCTATGCGGGGCTTCCACCGCGCGGATTGGAATTAACCCGCATGCTGGAAGCAGGTTTGCCTGTTGCGGTCATTGAGGATATTCGTCACTGGTCAGCCATGACCCGTGCCGACGTGATGAAATACGCTGGTATTAATGAAAGAAATATCGCTCGCCGTAAAAGTGCAGGAAAAAGCCTGTCTCCAGATGAAAGTGAGCGCATTGCACGCTTCGTACGTGTAATGGATGCTGCAGTGCAACTGTTTGGCGGCCACAAAGAAGAAGCTACGCAATGGCTAAGCCGCCCTGTTAAAGGCTTAGGGAATATCGCGCCCATTACGCTGCTGGCTACCGAAAGTGGCGCGCTGGATGTGCTCGATCTGATTGGCCGGTTGGAGCATGGTGTGTTTTCGTGATTTTTTATCGCCTGACAAAAACACAATATGCTGCCGAAGCCTGGACAGGCTATGGGGCCAAGCTTTATGGGGGGCGCTGGAATCATAAAGGATATCCCGCCATCTATGTTGCTTCTTCCATTTCTTTGGCCGCGTTAGAAGTACTGGTGCATATTTCCAATGAAGCGATTCTGGAAGAGTACACTTTGTTCAGTATCGAAATCCCTGATGATCAGGTTGCCTGTGTGGCATCAGAGCACTTACCTACTAACTGGCGAAGCGATCCGGCTCCATTATCAACGATGGAGTTGGGTACCGGATGGTTGCGGTCTGGCGAAGGGGCAGCGTTGGTACTGCCATCAACGATTATCCCAATGGAAAATAATGCAATTCTGAACCCTTCTGATGTGAATTTTCAGCACTATCTCAAGAGTGTTGTGACGTTACCGTTCCATTTTGATCGTCGATTAACAAAATAACCGGCGTTTTTGTCACTATTTTAGTTATCACCATTAACGGGTGAGATGCGCTCTAATCTCCGCTTAAATAAAGATATCAGACACAAAAAAGCCCCTGTATTAACAGGGGCTTGATAGAAGATTCATGACTAAATGTTCTTAGGTAAATCCTAGAAAGGAATGTCGTCGTCAAAGTCCATTGGCGGTTCATTGTTCGCCGGTGCACTCTGCTGCTGCGGACGCTGCTGTGCGCCGCCGCTGAACTGGTTGCCGCCCTGAGGCTGCTGCTGAGGTTGTTGTGGCTGGCCCCAACCGTTGTTATTGCCGCCGCCCTGGCCTCCCATTGGTGCGCCACCGGCGTTCGCGCCCTGCTGACGTCCACCCAGCATCTGCATGGTGCCGCCAACGTTCACCACCACTTCAGTGGTGTATTTTTCCTGGCCGCTCTGATCCTGCCATTTACGGGTACGCAGTTGGCCTTCGATGTAAACCTGAGAACCTTTACGAAGGTACTCGCCCGCGACTTCGGCAAGCTTGCCGAACAGCACCACACGATGCCACTCGGTGATCTCTTTGTTTTCACCGGTGGTCTTGTCGCGCCAGCTTTCCGACGTGGCCAGCGTAATGTTGGCTACCGCGCCACCATTTGGCATGTAGCGCACTTCCGGATCCTGACCCAGATTCCCGACTAGAATCACTTTGTTTACGCCACGACTGGCCATGTTGCTGTCTCCCGATGAGTTGATGCTAAAAGTCTAAGCCAAAAATTGTATCACGTCACAATGACGGTGCCCACTTCAGAGCAGGCTCCCAATTTTTCTTCGGCACACAGAATAGCAAAAACACTGGATATTTATTCAGTTTATTTTTTGTGCCATAATGATGCGTTTCTGCTGGTCGTGCTGGCAAGGCATGGCGAGTGTTGTTCAATCCGGGAAAGGTGAATGGATAAGATCGAAGTCCGCGGTGCGCGCACCCATAATTTGAAGAATATCAACCTGATCATCCCTCGCGATAAGCTGATTGTGGTCACCGGTCTGTCGGGTTCCGGGAAGTCTTCGCTGGCGTTTGATACGCTGTATGCCGAAGGTCAGCGCCGCTATGTTGAATCACTCTCGGCTTATGCACGTCAGTTTCTTTCATTGATGGAGAAACCGGACGTTGACCATATTGAAGGTCTTTCGCCCGCCATTTCTATTGAACAGAAATCAACTTCGCACAACCCGCGTTCAACGGTCGGTACCATTACCGAAATCCATGACTATCTGCGTCTGCTGTTTGCCCGTGTCGGTGAACCACGTTGCCCCGATCACGATGTGACACTGGCAGCACAAACCGTGAGCCAGATGGTTGATCAAGTGTTGGCGCAGGAAGAGGGCCGCCGCCTGATGCTGCTGGCGCCCGTGGTGAAAGATCGCAAAGGCGAGCACACCAAAACGCTGGAAAACCTCGCGGCTCAGGGTTATATCCGCGCCCGTATCGACGGTGAAGTGTGCGATCTGTCTGATCCGCCGAAGCTGGAACTGCAGAAGAAACACACCATTGAAGTGGTGATTGACCGCTTCCGCGTGCGTGACGATCTGGCGACGCGTCTGGCGGAATCCTTTGAGACCACGCTGGCACTGAGCGGCGGCACCGCGATTGTGGCGGATATGGATGACAGTAGCGCTGAAGAGATGCTGTTCTCTGCTAACTTTGCCTGCCCGATTTGTGGCTATAGCATGAGTGAACTGGAACCGCGCCTGTTCTCGTTCAACAACCCAGCCGGTGCGTGCCCAACCTGCGATGGTTTGGGTGTGCAGCAATACTTCGATCCCGATCGTGTGGTGCAAAACGCCGAACTGTCACTGGCGGGGGGCGCGATTCGTGGCTGGGACCGCCGCAACTTCTATTACTTCCAGATGCTGCGCTCATTAGCAGAGCACCTCGATTTCGATGTCGAAGCGCCGTTTAACAGCCTGAGCGACAAAGCGCGCGAGGTGATTTTATACGGCTCCGGCAAAGAGAATATCGAATTCAAATACATCAACGATCGCGGCGACACCTCAGTACGTCGTCATCCGTTTGAAGGTGTGTTGCACAATATGGAGCGCCGTTACAAAGAGACAGAATCCAATGCTGTGCGCGAAGAGCTGGCGAAATTCATCAGCAACCGCTCCTGCACCAGCTGTGAAGGCACACGTCTGCGTCGTGAAGCGCGTCATGTGTTTGTAGAGAACACCAACTTGCCGACCATCTCAGAGATGAGCATCGGTCACGCAACCGACTTCTTCCGTAACCTCAAGCTCAGCGGCCAGCGCGCGCAAATCGCTGAGAAAATTTTGAAAGAGATCGGCGATCGCCTGAGTTTCCTGGTCAACGTCGGTCTGAATTACCTCTCCATGTCACGTTCCGCGGAGACCTTATCCGGTGGTGAGGCACAGCGTATTCGTCTGGCTAGCCAAATCGGTGCGGGTCTGGTGGGCGTGATGTACGTGCTGGATGAGCCATCGATTGGTCTGCATCAGCGTGATAATGAGCGTCTGCTCGGGACGCTGATTCATCTGCGCGATCTGGGTAACACTGTGATTGTGGTGGAGCATGATGAGGATGCAATCCGCGCGGCAGACCATGTGATTGATATCGGCCCTGGCGCGGGCGTCCACGGTGGTCAGGTGGTGGCCGAGGGTGATGTGAATGCGATTATGGCAAACGAAGCCTCATTGACCGGCCAATATTTGAGTGGCAAACGCGAAATCGCGATTCCCCAACAACGCGTGAAGGGTGATCCCGCCAAAGTCCTTAAGCTGACCGGCGCACGTGGCAATAACCTGAAAGATGTGACGCTGACGATTCCGGTAGGCCTGTTTACCTGTATCACTGGCGTGTCGGGCTCGGGTAAATCAACGCTGATCAACGATACCTTGTTCCCGATTGCTCAGCGTCAGCTCAATGGTGCCACCACCACTGAAGTTGCCCCGTATCGTGAGATCGCCGGTCTGGAGCACTTCGATAAAGTCATCGATATCGATCAGAGCCCAATCGGTCGCACACCGCGCTCTAACCCGGCCACCTACACCGGCATTTTCACGCCGGTACGTGAACTGTTTGCCGGCGTGCCGGAAGCGCGTTCGCGTGGTTACAATCCGGGGCGTTTCAGCTTTAACGTGCGTGGCGGGCGCTGTGAAGCCTGTCAGGGCGATGGCGTAATCAAAGTCGAGATGCACTTCCTGCCAGATGTTTACGTGCCTTGCGATCAGTGCAAGGGCAAACGCTATAACCGTGAAACGCTGGAGATTAAATACAAAGGCAAAGGCATTCACGAAGTGCTGGATATGACCATCGAAGAAGCACGTGAGTTCTTTGATGCAGTACCCGCGCTGGCGCGTAAGCTGCAAACGCTGATGGATGTGGGTCTGTCATATATTCGCCTCGGTCAGTCGGCTACCACGCTCTCCGGTGGTGAAGCCCAGCGCGTTAAGCTGGCGCGTGAGCTGTCGAAGCGCGGCACCGGGCAGACGCTTTACATCCTGGATGAACCGACCACCGGCCTGCACTTCGCCGATATCCAGCAGCTACTGGAAGTACTGCATCAGTTGCGCGATCAGGGCAATACCATTGTGGTGATTGAGCACAACCTTGATGTGATCAAAACCGCTGACTGGATTGTTGATCTCGGTCCTGAAGGCGGCAGTGGCGGCGGGGAAATTCTGGTTTCGGGCACACCTGAAACGGTTGCCGAATGTGAGAAATCCCACACCGCGCGCTTCCTTAAGCCGATGTTAAAGAAGTAATTTTTAGCACGTCACACCACCTGTAGCGGCGCGATTTATCGCGCGTCTTTGAGCAACAACGTTGCTTAGACATGCGCAATAAATTGCGCCGCTACGGTTTTCTTTTGCCAGATTGCACGTTTAAATGCAGAAACAGGCAAGAATCAGACAACTTCAGGCATATACGCTTTCTCCCCCGCTGACTATCCTTATACCGTTCCTTTTTAGCGCAACCCAACGCGCCTTTATCCCTTCAGCTCACTGAACGGGATCCCGCAATAAACTCACGACACACCCGATTGGAGACACCATGAATATTACGCATGCCTATGCCGCACAGGACGCGAAATCTAAACTCGCCCCGTTCGACTATAAGCCGCGCGAGCTGCGCGCTCATGATGTGCAGATTGAAGTGTTGTACTGTGGCGTTTGCCACTCCGACCTGCATACTGCGCGCAATGAATGGAAAAACACCATTTTCCCAGTAGTGCCAGGCCATGAAATTGTTGGACGCGTGACCGCAGTTGGCGCGCACACCCACAAATATAAAGTGGGCGATTTGGTCGGTGTTGGCTGTTTAGTTGACTCCTGCCGCAGCTGTCCAAGCTGCCAGGAAGGACTGGAGCAGTATTGCGAAAACGGCTTTGTTGGCACCTACAATGGCGAAGACCGTGAAACCGGCGCCATCACTTACGGCGGCTACTCCACCAGCATGGTCGTTGATGAGAGTTTCGTGCTGCGTGTGCCGGAAAACCTCGACCTCGCCGGTGTTGCACCCCTGCTGTGCGCCGGTATCACCACCTATTCTCCGCTACGCCACTGGAATGTTGGCCCAGGTAAGAAAGTCGGTATTGTCGGTCTCGGCGGCCTGGGTCATATGGGCGTGAAACTTGCCCATGCCATGGGCGCGCATGTCGTGCTATTCACCACCTCTCCGTCAAAAATTGAGAATGGCAAACGTCTCGGCGCCGATGAAGTGGTGATTTCAAAAGATGCCGAACAAATGGCGCAGCACAACAACAGCTTTGATTTCATCCTTAACACCGTTGCCGCTCAGCACGATCTCAACCCGTTTATTGCTCTGCTGAAACGCGATGGCAACATGACACTGGTTGGCGCACCAGAGCACGATCACCCGGCACCACAGGTGTTTAACCTGATCTTCAAACGTCGCAGCATTGCCGGTTCACTGATTGGTGGCATCGCTGAAACTCAGGAGATGCTGGATTTCTGCGGTAAGCACGGTATCACTTCAGACATCGAGCTGATCGCCATGAACCAGATTAACGAAGCCTACGAACGTATGCTGAAAAGCGACGTGAAATACCGCTTCGTGATTGATATCAACACCCTGCGTGAAGAATCTGCGGCTTAATTAGCGCGAATCTTCATCATGGCTGACGCCCGCCGCGCGTGTGGCGTCAGCCTGTTGCCAGGAAGCATCGACCAGATAATAGATCTGCGAATCCTTCAGTGAACCATCCAGCCACAATGTACTCCAGTGCGTCTTATTCAGGTGCTCGCTCGGAAACACATCACTGTGCTCCTCTCGCAACAAATCGGCCAGTGCAGGCGAGGTTTTTAACGACAGCGCCGGACGCCCTTTTGCATCATGCACCATGGCAAATAGTACACCCTCGCTTTTGATTTGCGTGGCATCCCATTCATTTTTATAGGTTTGCTCCGCGCCCGGTTTGCTCATACAAAAAGTCAGTAAATCCGAAGTGTTCATGCTGTACTCCCTTTCATCGATGGGCAGATAACTGCGCGCATTCCGCCTGCCAGAATCTTAACGTCATCACACCGTTTAAGTGTGCAGCATGTCGCCAAAAGGTAAAGGTCAGCTCGGCAGATTAGGGCGATAAAAAAACCGCCAGCCCGAAGGCATGGCGGTTCTTATCTTGCTGCGAGGTGTGTTTACATCACGGCAGCAAAGGCTTCAGCGACCTGATTAACGTTACGGCTGTTAAGGCCGGCAACGCACATACGGCCGCTGGCGATCAGGTAGACGCCGAACTCATCACGCAGGCGATCAACCTGCTGCGCGCTCAGACCGGTGTAGCTGAACATACCGCGCTGCTTCAGCAGGTAATCGAAGTTTTTCCCCGGCAGCTTAGTGCTCAGCACGTTAACCAGTGCCTGACGCATTTCGATGATACGCAGACGCATCGCTTCCACTTCTGCCAGCCAGTTGTTCAGCAGAGCTTCGTCGTTCAGCACGCAGGAAACTACCTGAGCACCGAAGTTTGGTGGGCTGGAGTAGTTACGACGCACGGTGGCTTTCAACTGACCCAGCACGCGTGCAGACTCTTCTGCGCTTTCGCACACAATCGACAAGCCGCCAACACGTTCGCCGTACAGCGAGAAGATTTTCGAGAACGAGTTGCTGACCAGTGCAGGCAGGCCCGCAGCGGCAATTGCGCGGATGGCATAAGCATCTTGCTCCATACCCGCACCAAAGCCCTGATAGGCGATATCGAGGAATGGAATCAGCTCCTGCGCCTTCAGCACTTCGGTGGTTTCATCCCACTGTGCGTCAGTCAAATCTGCGCCCGTCGGGTTGTGGCAGCATGGGTGCAGCAACACGATAGACTGCTTTGGCAGTGTCTTCAGTTTGGCAATGAAGGCATCGAACTTCACACCGTTGGTTTCTGCGTCATACCACGGATAGGTGTTCACCTCGAAACCGGCACCGTTGAAGATCGCTACGTGGTTTTCCCACGTTGGATCACTCACCCACACTTTGGAATGCGGGAAATAACGCTTAAGGAAATCCGCACCCACTTTCAAGGCACCTGAACCACCGAGCGTCTGAATCGAAGCAATACGCCCCGCTTTCAGCATTGGATGTTCTTTACCAAACAGTAGCGGGGCAATGGCGTTACGGTAGGGTCCCAAGCCTTCCATCGGCAGATAGAGCGAAGCCTGATGCGGCTGCGCCTGCAGGCGCTCTTCAGCTGCAGCAACGGCCTGCAACTGAGGAATGATGCCCGCCTCGTTGTAATAGAGGCCGATGCTCAGATTCACTTTATTATCGCGCGGATCCTGTTTGAAGGTTTCCATCAGCGACAGAATCGGATCGCCAGCATAAGCATCAACGTTTTGAAACACGGTGCAGATCTCCATGATTGGTCATAAAAAGTCGGTAAAGAGGCGTCATCAAACCATGTAACGGCCAGGACGGTGATTCATTGCGATGATGAGATTGAGGATCACCGCGCCCGCGATAGAGGCCACCAGCATCGGCAGCGACACCACAAACAGTGAAGCGAGTACCACGCAGGTATCCACCGCCATTTGCAATTTGCCCGCGCGCAGACCGACGCGGTCTTGCAGCCAGAGCGCCAAAATGTTGATACCACCCAGGCTGGCTTTGTGACGAAACAACACTATAAACCCAATACCCATCACCACGTTACCGAACAATGCCGCATAAAAGGGATTTAGCGCAGAAAAATGAATGAATAGCGGATGTAAATGCGTAAACAGCGAAACCAGTCCAACGGCGCAGAAGGTTTTGAGGGTGAATTCCCATCCCATACGGCGCACCGCCAGCCAGTAAAACGGCAGATTGATCAGGAAAAACGCGCTGCCGAAGGAGAGCGGTGTCAGATAGCTGATTAAAAAGGCAATGCCTGCGGAGCTGCCCGTCAGCGCCCCCGCCTGCTTCAGCATAATCACGCCAAATGAGACCATTAATGTGCCGAGCACAATGGCCAGCGCATCTTCAATCAGCGAATGGGGAACTTTGGTAGGTTGAACGACGTTATCCATGGATTAATCTCAGTGCAAATGATGCGGTTCAAATGCAAAAAACGCACCACATAGGCGACGTCTAGTCGCCACCTATGTGGTGCCAGCGATTATCCAATTGATAACTAAGGCGCTTTTATTGCAGGTTTTTGTACATCAACTAACGAGTCGGTAATCAATTCATGCACAAATCTGTTTCTGGTGCGCGTTTTTCGCATGTTTCAGCCAAATATTGCACCAGATTAGCACATCATGCACTTTTTTGGCGCGTTTTGTGCTCAGGGATCATCATCAAACCGTTCTCTTTTAATCGGTTTAAAACTACGGAAGTCTTCACATGCGCCACGCTCTGATGGCCCGCCACTAATTGGCTGATCAATGCGCTGAGTGACGCCAAATCAGCGACGGCAACTTTCAGCAGATAATCGGCATCACCGGTGGTTTTGAAGGCATCAACAATGGCGGCTTCCTCCTCCACCATGCGATGAAAACTCGCTTCATAATCAGGTGTGTGATTTTTCAAACGCACTTCAATCAAACCCACCATGCCCAGCCCTACTGCGTCCGGCGAGAGCCGCGCGTGATAACCGAGGATAAGGTTTGCCTGTTCAAGGTTGATGCGGCGGCGTGAACATTGGGACGCCGAAAGACCGACTAAATCACTGAGTTCCTGATTGGTGAGGCGGCCGTTAGATTGTAATAGTGTCAATATCTTAAGGTCGTAATCGTCTACCTGAGTCATTCTGCTTCCACAGCGTATTAAGGGGCGCTTTGGTACAGATAACCTGATTAAAGCCGGGGTTGTCCAACACTATTTTCTGATGACGTGAATTGCATGCACAAATCGTGCATGCAACGGGTATGAAAGGATTATTCGTCGTCGTAAGACGGTCCAGCATAGTTATCAAAGCGGGACCACTGACCGTTAAAGGTCAATCGTACGGTGCCGATCGGCCCGTTTCGCTGTTTACCGAGAATGATCTCCGCGATGCCTTTTAGATCGCTGTTTTCGTGATAAACCTCGTCGCGGTAGATGAACATGATCAAGTCGGCATCCTGCTCGATCGATCCGGATTCACGCAGATCGGAGTTTACCGGACGTTTGTCCGCGCGCTGCTCCAGAGAGCGGTTAAGCTGCGACAGTGCCACCACCGGCACATTCAACTCTTTCGCCAGGGCTTTCAACGAACGTGAAATCTCCGCAATCTCCAGCGTACGGTTATCCGACAGCGACGGCACGCGCATCAATTGCAGGTAGTCGATCATGATCAAGCTCAGACCGCCATTTTCACGGAACACACGGCGTGCACGTGAACGGACCTCCGTTGGTGTCAGACCAGAAGAATCATCGATATACATGTTCTTCTTCTCAAGCAGGATCCCCATGGTAGCGGAGATACGCGCCCAGTCTTCATCTTCCAACTGACCGGTTCGAATACGGGTCTGGTCCACGCGTGACAGTGAAGCCAGCATACGCATCATCAATTGTTCGCTGGGCATCTCAAGACTGAAGATTAATACCGGCTTGTCTTGCAGCATTGCTGCGTTTTCGCACAGATTCATGGCGAAGGTGGTTTTACCCATCGACGGACGCGCGGCAACGATAATCAGATCCGAGCCCTGTAGACCGGCGGTTTTTTTATTCAGGTCCTGATAGCCAGTATCGACTCCGGTGACGCCATCGTGCGGCGTCGACACCAGCGCCTCAATACGCGATACCGTAGCTTCCAGAATCTGCTCAATGTTCTGCGGGCCTTCATCTTTATTCGCGCGCTGTTCGGCGATTTTGAAGACGTTGGATTCAGCGAAATCGAGTAGATCTTCGCTGCTGCGGCCTTGAGGATCATAACCCGCATCGGCAATTTGATTCGCCACCGAGATCATTTCGCGCACCACCGCACGTTCACGTACGATATCCGCATAGGCACCGATGTTCGCGGCACTTGGGGTGTTTTTCGCTAATTCAGCCAGATAGGCAAAGCCGCCCGCCATCTCCAGCTCACCCAATGTTTCCAAGGATTCGGATAAGGTGATCAGATCAATCGGCTGGCCCATTTCCAGCAGGCGCTGCATTTCAGAGAAGATCATGCGGTGCGAGCGGTTGAAGAAATCCTCCGCCACGACGCGCTCAGAAACGTTATCCCAGCGCTCGTTATCCAGCATCAACCCACCGAGCACCGACTGCTCCGCTTCTATGGAATGCGGCGGCATTTTCACGCCTTCCAGCTGCCGATCGCGGGTTTCGTTGGATTTGTTGGTGGGTTTATTTCCTGCCATAGTGAATGCATTACCGATCGTGAAAGGGACGCGCAAGTATACCGTCCCAGGATGAACAATCACAGGAGTCAGAATGGCAAAGCGTATTCAGTTCAACCAACACGGTGGCCCGGAGGTATTGCAATGGGTCGATTTTGAGCTGGCCGATCCCAGCGAGCATGAAGTTCAGGTCGAGAATAAGGCGATTGGCATCAACTACATAGACACCTATGTACGCAGCGGACTCTATCCGGTGGGCGCGTTTCCCTCCGGCCTTGGCACCGAAGCGGCGGGCGTAGTCAAACGCGTGGGCTCTGCCGTGACACGTTTTAAGCCCGGCGACCGGGTGGTGTATTGCCAGGCCACGCTGGGTGCCTATAGCGAGCTGCATAATGTGGCGGAAGATCGCCTGGTGATCTTGCCAGACAGCATCAGCTTCGAGCAGGGCGCCGCCTCATTCCTCAAGGGGCTAACCGTGCAGTATCTGCTGCGCCAGACCTATAAAGTGAAAGCGGATGAGATCTTTCTGTTCCACGCGGCGGCCGGTGGGGTGGGTTTGATTGCCTGCCAGTGGGCGAAAGCGCTGGGTGCGCATTTGATTGGCACCGTCGGGTCAGCTGAAAAAGCGAAAATTGCCAAAGATGCCGGCGCATGGGCGACGATTAACTACCGTGATGAAAATATTGCCCAACGCGTTGGTGAGTTGACCAACGGCGAGAAAGTGGGCGTGGTGTATGACTCCGTCGGGAAAGATACCTGGGAACCGTCGCTCGATAGCCTGCGCCGTCATGGCTTGATGGTGAGTTTTGGCAATGCGTCAGGGCCAGTAACCGGTGTCGATCTCGGCATTCTGAACAAGAAGGGATCGCTGTTTGTTACGCGCCCTTCGCTGTTTGGATACATCACTAACCGTCAGGAGCTCGACAGCGCCAGCAATGAACTCTTCTCACTGATTGCCAGCCGCGCCATTCAGTTAAAAGTACCCGATGAGCAGAAGTTTGCCTTGAGCGATGCCGTACGCGCGCATCAGGTGCTGGAAAGCCGCGCCACACAGGGCTCAAGTTTACTGATCCCCTAAAAGTTAAGGGCTTCCCGAAGGAAGCCCTTTTTTTCTTTCTTTTTATAGTTCGCGCTGGTGTAGGGTCAGCGGCGATGAATTCGTTTGAATTACTTTACGCATCCTGACAGAAAACATAAGTAAAAAATATGTTTAAATGCAGATTCGTACTAAGCAATTATTCACTCTGTGATCGCCCCCGCATTTAGCGCCAGCCATTCCTGTCTAAGTGACTGATTTTTCTTTTCAGTCTGTTCAATTTAGCTTCACCACTTGGTGTAGTAAATGCGCGGTAAAGCCAGACGGCGACCACTGCCAGCACCAACCATGGCAACAACTTGATAACAAGTGCAAACAATCCGCCCAGGAACATAACGACGGTGGCGACGATCAATGCCGCGATGACACCCAGCAATGAGACGCCGGTCAACAGCAGCATCAGAAAAAAGCCGATAACAAATAAAATTTCCACGAAGGCTCTCCTGTGTAATTAACACAGTGTGCATTACAAGATGCGTGCCAAATTAGAAATTTAAGTAAAGTGTTGAAAAGTGAGGAATGCTTGGGAGTAAAGTAAAAAGATAGTGATGAAATTCACTAATTAGTGGCGTGATAAAAACCGCCAATAGCTGATGTGCAGGCTGTGGCTACTCCGGGGCAAGCATTCCGCAGCGCTGAACGGAACGAGTATGCCAGGAGAGCCCGCAGGACGCGGCCTGAAGGCCGCCCCTACGATGTCAGGTAGCCTGAGATCACGCTTCCTGAGGGATCTTATCTGCCACTAAGGCTAGTGCCGCTTCCAGCACACGAACATCCGCACCCGGTTTATGCGCATTTTCACTTAAATGACGACGCCACTGACGTGCGCCCGGAATGCCCTGGAACAGGCCCAGCATATGACGAGTGACGTGACCAAGATAGGTTCCCTTGCTGAGTTCTGCTTCGATGTAAGGATACATCGAACGCACCACGGCAACCGAATCCACCAGCGCACTGTCACGACCAAACAGCTCACGATCCACCTGCGCCAGAATGCCGGGGTTTTGATAGGCTTCGCGGCCCATCATCACACCATCCATATGCTGCAAATGCGCTTTTGCTTCTTCCAGGGTTTTAATGCCGCCATTGATGGCCATGGTCAGCCCGGGGAAATCACGCTTCAGTTGGTAAACGCGCGGATAGTCGAGCGGTGGGATTTCACGATTCTCTTTCGGGCTCAGCCCCGAAAGCCAGGCTTTGCGGGCATGAATAATAAAGGTGTCACAATTTCCCTTATCCGCCACGGTGCCGACGAAATCACACAGGAATGCATAACTGTCTTGCTCATCAATACCGATGCGCGTTTTGACCGTCACCGGAATGCTCACCACATCGCGCATGGCCTTAATACAATCAGCGACCAATGCCGCATCAGCCATCAGGCAGGCACCAAAACGGCCGTTCTGGACGCGATCGGAAGGGCAACCAACGTTGAGATTGATCTCATCGTAACCCCGTTCCTCTGCGAGTTTTGCGCACTGCGCCAATGCTGCAGGATCGCTGCCACCTAACTGCAATGCGAGCGGATGTTCCTCTTCACTGTAAGCGAGATAATCACCTTTGCCGTGAATGATAGCGCCCGTGGTCACCATTTCGGTGTACAGCAGTGTATCGCCGCTTAACTTGCGGTGAAAATAACGACAGTGGCGGTCGGTCCAGTCCAGCATCGGGGCGATGGAAAAACGTTGCGAAGAGAAAGTATCGGTCATGAAGCGCAGCAAATCCGGAGTGAGTTAAGTGATGACAATCTGCGCAATGATACCACAGTAATAACGGGCGACACAGCCGCCCGTTATTACGGGTTTTAGAAGTTAAATCCGAGCTGCAACATGCCGCCCCAGGTATTGTCATCACCCACCGAACCGGCGAGATCCAGATGAACCGTGTTGTTAAACGGTGACACACCCAGACCGGCAGTAAAGACGTTAGTGTCGTTAGATTTCATATCCGCACGATAACCCGCACGTAAGGCCAGCCACTCCAGCACGCGATATTCAGCACCCACGCCCGCATACTGGCTGCTCTCTTCAGACTTAAAGCGTTTGGTTTCCGTCAAATCGACATCGCCAGCCAGCGTGAACGCACCGTAATTCCAGGCCACGCCCGACGTGACCAACGGACGGATTTGGTAGGTATCGCGATAGCCTTCCACCGTTTTCGTATCAATATCACGAGAAATCAGGTTCTGACCGGTGACACCCACTGTCCAGTGGTCGCCAAAATCGGTTGCGACACCGGCATCAATGTTGAAGCCAGTGTCAGAGCTGCGGTACTGACTGTTATTGATGTTACTTTTATCGAAGTTATAAATACTGGCGGTGTAGTTGTACAACCAGGTTTTCTGCAGTTTCGGCGTGACGCCTACTGAAACCGGATGACCGGCAACGTTGAACTCATGGGCCAGCGCAACGCCGTAGTCGGTGACTAATGCCGCTAAACCGTTACCGCTGGACGTTAATTTATCCTGGTCGCCTGGCAAAGGAATCACCGTGCCGTCTGCGACACCGCGCAGATAAGTGATATCACTCTGGGCAACATTGGCTTGCACATGTGCCGTACCGTAGGCTTTGGTGATAAACGCAAAAGGCAGCGTCTCATTCGGCACGGTAACCGCAAAGGCCACACCCGCGGTGCCATGGGCTTTATCACCCTTTAAATCATCCAGCTGATTGGCCATATCCCCGGCGGCAGCCTTCAATTCCGGATAGCCTCGCAGATAATCGGCAAACGTCAGATTATCAATCACGTCTTTGTAGCGATCGACGCTGTCGCTGATGTCATCGACTTTGTTAATTAATTTGTCTTTATCGGTAACCTGAACGCCCGCCGAAGGGAAAATAATGCTGACGTTATCTTCAGGTTTGGCTTTGGTCATCAATGCCGGGTTGGCCAGCACCGCCGAACTCCAGGTGGATGAGGCGACGCCCGTTCCCCCCATCGCATCGTTGCGTGCGTCATACCATGTACCTGCTGCCAGAGCTGAAGAAGAAAGAAATACCGCATTCAAACCAACAAGATAAGCAACTTTTTTGTGCCTGAATATTGTCTTCACCATGAGCCTGCCATCACCTTTGAAATGTCGCTGAATCACTCAGAAACGAAACAGTTTAGTTAGCCGCTATTCTGAACCCTGGCTAACGCATCATTGCTGTGAATTAAAAGGAAATAGCACTGCTATTCACAGAATTGGCTGCGTAGGCACCATTCTGCTGTTTTGTTATGCAGAAAAATGAACAATACGTAAATTGATACCAGAAATTACTTAAGACCTTTTGAACCTTAGACGCTAACCCGGTGAGTTGCAAAGCAAAATCAGGACGGTTTTTATGCTATCTGGCTGATCTAATAGGGAGTGTGAAATTGCTGGAATGGATAAGAGTTACAAAATGGTGAAGTTAATTCATTGATTATCAGGGTTTTCTTAGAAGACATAAGAACAAAAAGCAATCACAGCAGGGTAAAAGTTTGTGTGATAAAATAACATCGCCTGCAACCTGGAGAATGTTTATGTCAAACCTCACGCCCGCACAACTGCTGACTCAAGCAGAATCACTTTGCCTTGATCGCGGCGTGCGCCTGACCACTCAACGCGCTGAAGTGCTGCGTCTGATGGCCGAGCAAAATGGTTCGATCAGTGCCTATGACCTGTTGGATCAACTGCGCATTAGTGAACCGCAGGCTAAACCGCCAACGATTTACCGTGCACTGGATTTCCTGTTAGAACAAGGGTTTATTCACCGCGTTGAATCTAATAACAGCTATGTGGTGTGCCATCATTTTGACGAACCCGCCCATACCTCAGTTATGCTGGTGTGTGACGGCTGTGCAGCTGTCAGTGAGAAACATGCTCATGGGGTGGAAAAAATCATCGCGGGCTTGGCCGATCAGGCAGGTTTTTCACTGCGTCACACTGTCATCGAAGCGCATGGACTGTGTGAAAATTGTGCAGAAGTCGCCGCGTGTAAGCACCATGATAGTTGCGATCATGACCATGAAATTGAGAGTAAAAAGAAGGTAAGAAAAGGGTAATTGGCACTTCCTTGTGCCGTGCCGACGGGTGATCGGCGGGGTAGGAGCATCATCCTTAAAGCGGCTGCTTACCAACGGTAGTCTTTATTGTGACTTTCCCAGTCTTTGACTTCCGTTTCGGCTTGCTCTTTCGCATAGCCATAACGTTCCTGAATTTTGCCGACAAGCTGATCGCGTTTACCTTCAATGACGGTCATATCGTCATCCGTCAGCTTGCCCCATTTCTCTTTCATCTTCCCTTTGAACTGCTTCCAGTTACCGCTCGCTTCGTCTTTGTTCATCATAATCCTCCACTTCATCCTGAGTGAGATAAGATGATCCCCTATGAAAGCAAGGAAACATCTACACAACGCGCTACTCATTTGCGCCGTTTGAGATAATTATAGTATCCAGCGTGGATTGCGCAAAAAAATACAGAATAATCTGTAGGTTACGCTTCGCTTATCCCGCACTGAACCAGGTGTCACGCTGCCAGTGACGACGCCACACCCACCACAGCGTTACGCCTCGCAACGTAAGAAACACCGTTACCGCCAGCCATAAGCCATGGTTCCCCAACCAGGGGAGTGATAGCAGAGCAACGCCATAACCCACCGCTGCCATCACCATGCTGTTGCGCATTTCGCGTCCGCGCGTGGCACCAATAAACATGCCATCCAGCAGATAGCACCAGACGCCGACCAACGGCAGAATCACTTGCCAGACTAAATAGCGATCGGCCATTTCACGCAGTGGCTCCAGAGAAGTGAGCAGCGCGACAATATATGGACCAGTAAAGGCGTAAATCAGGGCAAACATTAACGCGACAATCCCCGCCTGACGGCAGGCTGCATGCCAGATAAGTAATAATCGGCTGCGATCTTTTGCCCCGACAGCCTCTCCTGAACATGCTTCGACGGCATAAGCAAAGCCATCCAGCGCGTAGGCAGTAAAGGTGAGGAACATCAGCAACACCGCGTTGACTGCCACCACGTCTGGCCCGATGCGCGCGCCCAACAGAGTGAGAGAGGCAAAGCAAATTTGTACCATCAGCGAACGCAGCATAATGTCGCGATTGAGCCGGAACAGCCTCGCAGCATCGCCACGCCAACTTTGCTTAAGCAGCGTAAAATGGATACCGCGCAACCTGAGCACGCGCGCGACCATCCATAAACCGACTCCCAGCGTCACATACTCTGCCAATGCGGTTGCTGCCGCAGCTCCCGCCACGCCCCAGTGCAGTTTCAGGACGAAGAGTAAATCGAGCAGGATATTGACCAGGTTCCCAACGATCAGCAGCACCATGGGCGCCCTGGCATACTGCACGCCTAGCAGCCAGCCAAGAATCACCAAATTGGCCAGCGTGGCCGGCGCGCTCAGCCAGCGTATTTCGATAAATATTTGCGCCTGCTGCTGCACTTCTGGGCTGCCGCCCATCAATGTTGCCGCGAGATTGCTCGCAGGGGTACGAAGCAGTGCAAACGACAAACCTGCAACCAAGGCAATCAATAAGGGTTGTATCAACGCGCGCGCCAGTGCGGTTTTGTCATTGGCGCCAAAGGCCTGGGCCGTCAGCCCAGTGGTGCTCATACGCAGAAAAAGCAGCAGCATAAAGATGAAGCTGGTCGCTGTAGTACCGACAGCCACGCCGCCCAGATAAATGGGACTATCGAGATGACCAATCACCGCCGTATCAACCACACCGAGCAGCGGGACCGTAATATTGGAGAGGATCATCGGCAGCGCCAGCCGCCAGAGTGCTTTGTCTGAAGAGGAAAACAGCCGCATCCGCCCGTTCCGTTGTTGCGATGATCAGCCTGATTCCTCACGTTGAACCCAAAAATGTCCGACGCAAGGAATCAGCACTTCATACTGCGATAAGCACTACCGCAGCGGGGGAATTCAAAAAGAGATTAGAGCCATTCACCGTTACGCACGATGCCCACAGCCAGACCTTCAACGGTCAGAGACTGTTCACGCGTATCGACCACGATCGGCTGGAAATCGGTATTTTCGGGCAGCAGATGTACAATAGCGCCCTGCTTTTTCCAGCGTTTTACGGTGACTTCATCATCAATACGCGCCACCACGACCTGGCCATTACGCACTTCCTGAGTCTTATGCACCGCGAGCAGATCGCCATCCATAATCCCGATATCTTTCATCGACATTCCGCTTACGCGTAACAGGAAATCTGCGTTGGGTTTGAACAGGTTTGCATCAACCTGATAGTGCGCTTCGATGTGTTCCTGCGCGAGCAGCGGCTCACCGGCGGCTACGCGGCCAATCAGCGGTAAACCTTCGCTGACTTCTTCTTCCATCAGCAGACGAATACCGCGTGAAGCACCCGAAACAATTTCGATAACACCTTTACGCGCCAGCGCTTTCAGATGCTCTTCAGCAGCATTGGGCGAGCGAAATCCCAGTTGCGAAGCAATTTCCGCACGCGTTGGCGGCATGCCCGTCTGGTTAATATGGTCGCGAATCAGATCATAGACCTGTTGCTGCCTTGCTGTTAACGCTTTCATCCCGCCCCCTGGTTGTTTATACAGTCGCTGTGAGTATATACAGGTATTGGCGAAATGAAAACCAAAACAGCGGCGAATTAGCGCAGCGCGGTGAATCTGGAATGGCTATCGCAAATGGGACCAGAGCAGTGTGATCCAGACGAACAGGGCCAGCAAGATAGCCAGTAAAACCGCCGCTGAACCCATATCTTTTGCGCGTCCTGCCAGCGGATGCCGCTCTTCGCCGATGCGATCAACCACCGCTTCGATGGCGCTGTTAACAATTTCAATAATGATCACCAGCACCACTGAGCCAATCATCAGCACACGAGAAATGGCATCGATATCCAGCCAGCAGGCCACGATAACGGCGATCACTGCGGCGATCGTTTCCTGTCGGAATGCCGCTTCATTCTGCCAGGCGGCGCGTAGCCCCTGCCAGGAATAACCGGCTGCATTCACTATTCTTTGAAAACCGGTGACATTATTTGCCATGCTGGTGGAACCCTTGATTGGTTTTGACGTCAATTTCTCGGCAGCCTGAGGTGGTGTCACCACAGATCTTCGCTGCACTTTCTGGTATGCTTGCCGCGCTTTGCTAACAAGAGGCTTTAAGTTGTCTATGTCAGGTTGGCGTAAACTTTATTACAAATTATTGAATTTACCACTCTCAATTTTGGTTAAAGGTAAGGTCATTCCGACCGATCCTGTCTCCGAACATGGGATCGATCCGACACGTCCGGTGATGTACGTTTTGCCTTATGATTCAAAGGCAGACTTACTCACACTGCGGGCGCAATGTCTGAAACATGATCTGCCGGATCCCCTGGCTCCCTTAGAGATCGATGGTACTCTGCTGCCGCGCCACGTGTTTATTCACGATGGTCCGCGCGTTATCCCCTATTTCGTGGCCAATCCAGAGTCCGTGAAGCTGTTTCACGATTACCTCGATTTGCACCGCAGTAACCCTGATCTCGACGTTCAAATGTTGCCGGTTTCGGTGATGTTTGGTCGCGCACCAGGACGCGAAATCCAGGGTGAAGCCACGCCGCATCTGCGCATGATGAATGGTATAGAGAAGTTCTTCGCCATTCTGTGGCACGGCCGTGACAGTTTTGTGCGCTTCTCGCCGACCGTTTCCCTGCGCCAGATGGCAACGGAACACGGTACCGATAAGTCTATTGCACAGAAACTGGCGCGCGTGGCCCGCATTCACTTTGCACGCCAACGCCTTGCGGCGGTGGGCCCACGCTTGCCCGCACGTCAGGATCTGTTCAACAAACTGCTGCAATCCAAAGCGATTGAAAAAGCAGTGGAAGACGAAGCGCGCAGCAAAAAGATTTCCCATGAGAAAGCTCAACAGAACGCTATCGAGATGATGGAAGAAGTGGCTGCAGACTTCTCCTATGAAGCTATTCGCGTCACCGATCGTGTGATGGGCTGGCTGTGGAGTCGTCTCTATCAGGGCATCAACGTCAATGGTGGCGAACGTGTGCGTCAGCTGGCACAAGACGGCCATGAGATTGTCTATGTGCCCTGCCACCGCAGCCACATGGACTACCTGCTGCTCTCTTATGTGCTGTATCACCAGGGCCTGGTGCCCCCGCACATTGCAGCCGGTATTAACCTGAACTTCTGGCCTGCGGGCCCGATTTTCCGTCGCCTTGGCGCTTTCTTCATTCGCCGTACCTTCAAGGGCAACAAGCTTTACTCCACGGTATTCCGCGAATATCTGGGCGAACTGTTCAGCCGCGGATATTCGGTTGAATATTTCGTAGAAGGTGGACGTTCACGCACCGGTCGCTTGCTCGATCCCAAAACCGGCACCCTGTCGATGACCTTGCAGGCCATGCTGCGCGGTGGAAGCCGCCCTATCACCTTCGTGCCGATCTATATCGGCTATGAACATGTGATGGAGGTAGGCACTTACGCGAAAGAGCTGCGCGGTGCGGCTAAGGAAAAAGAGAGCTTCCTGCAGATGGTGCGCGGTTTGCGTAAATTGCGCAATCTTGGTCAAGGTTATGTCAACTTCGGCGAACCTCTGCCGCTGATGAACTACCTGAACAAAAACGTGCCGGAATGGCGTGATGCGATCGATCCGATTGAGCCACTGCGTCCAGCCTGGATGACACCTACCGTGAATGATATCGCGGCGCGTTTAATGGTGCGCATCAACGAAGCCGGTGCCGCCAATGCCATGAACCTGTGTGTCACGGCACTGCTGGCATCGCGTCAGCGCTCGCTCACCCGCGAACAGTTGATCGAACAGCTCGAGTGCTATACCCAGCTGCTGCGTAATGTGCCGTATTCGCCGGAAGCAACGGTCCCGGACATGAGCGCCGAAGCGCTGCTTGACCATGCCATGGGCATGAACAAGTTTGAAACCGAAAAGGACAGCATTGGCGACATCATTATCCTGCCGCGCGAACAAGCGGTGTTGATGACCTACTATCGCAACAACATCCATCACATGCTGGTGATGCCATCGCTGATTGCCGCCATCGTGCAGCAGCATCGCGAAGTCGATGAAGCGGAACTGCTGCGTCAGGTCAGCCTGGTCTATCCGATGCTGAAGAGTGAACTGTTCCTGCGCTGGGATAACGCCGAGCTACCAGCACTGTTGAACGCACTCAGTGCTGAAATGGCGCGACAGGGTCTGATTACCTTGCAGGAAGGTCAGCTACGCATGAACCCTGCGCGTCACCGTTCACTGCAGTTGCTGGCAGCCGGTATCCGCGAAACCTTACAACGTTTTGCGATTACCTTTGCCATTCTGAGTGCCAAGCCGACGATTAACCGCGGTACGCTGGAGAAAGAGAGCCGTACTTTGGCTCAACGTCTTTCAGTATTGCACGGCATTAACGCACCGGAGTTCTTCGATAAAGCGGTCTTTACGACCTTAGTGCTGTCACTGCGTGACGAAGGGTATATCAGTGATTCGGGTGATGCCGACGCAGAGCGTACTCATGTCATGTGGCAGATGCTGGCAGAGCTGGTTACCAGCGATGTGCGTCTGACCATTGAAAGCGCGGTCACTCACGAGTAATGCCTGTTAGAGGCGCACCTGGGTGCGCCTCTACATCAAAACAGATCAATAAACGGCTGGGTATTCAGCAACACCCCGATAAACATCACCAACCCCACATAGTTGTTATTCAGGAACGCCTGGAAGCAGGGATCGCGCTCGCGCTGGGCAATCAGCTTTTGTTGATGCACAAACAAACCACCCGCCAGCAACAATGACCAATAAAACGCGCCATTCAGACTCAGCATCCAACCCACCAGCGCCATCAGGCCCAGCGTCGCCAACTGCAACAAGCCAATGATCAGCTTGTCGTAACGCCCAAACAGAATCGCCGTAGATTTCACGCCAATCTTCAGGTCATCATCACGATCGACCATCGCGTATTGGGTGTCATAGGCCACTGTCCAGCATATGTTCGCAAAGAACACCAGCCAACAAACAAGTGGTAAGGACTCACTAACTGCCGCCCATCCCATAGGGATTGCCCAGCCAAAGGCCGCGCCCAGCACCACCTGCGGTAAATGGGTAAAGCGCTTCATAAACGGATAAACCCACGCTAACGCCAGGCCGCCAAATGACAGCAGAATCGTCATGCGATTCATGGTCAGTACCAGCGCAAACGCCAACAGACCGAGCAACACGAACAGTATCTTGGCCTCTTTCTCCGTCACCGCGCCACTCGCCAGCGGCCTCGAAGCCGTGCGCTTAACGTGGCCGTCAACTTTGCGGTCAGCGTAGTCATTAATGACACATCCCGCAGCACGCATGACAAATACGCCCAGCACAAACACCACCAGCACAGACAACGGCGGCACAGCCATGCCTGACAGCCACAGTGCCCACATCGTTGGCCACATCAGCAACAGGGTGCCAATCGGCTTATCTATGCGCATCAGGCGGCGATAGGCCTGCCATTTGGTCATGGTTAAGGTTTTTTCCACAGTCCTTTATCCTTGCTCCAGCGCGCGATACAGCGGCGACGCCGGTAAAAACAGTTCAGTTAACATCAGCGGTTTGCCCGACAAACGCAGGCGAGAACGGCGTCCCCATAAATCCTCTACCTGACCGGGATCGATAAAATCACGGCTAAGAGTTGAGGAAGCAAACAAATAGCGCCCCAGCGGACGCGTACCGAGGTTTTGCAGCATCAGTTCGGGGCCATTCAGCGTGCTTTCAGGCACCACCGTACGGCCAATTAACCAAGGCTCACCATCACCGCAGAGCACGATCTCACGCAGCCAAAATCGTTCGTCGGCAGGCAGGAACTCCGCTTCTTGCGCCATCTCGTCGGCATGGATAAAGCTTTCGCGGATCAGTTCAACCGTGACTTTCTGGCAATGTTGCTCGAAACGACGCGTCATCGAGTCTTCTTCCAGCAACCAGTCAAGTAATGGGGGCGAGAGTAAGGGGGAAGAGGCTGGCAGCCAGTGCAGTGCGCGTAACTGGCGCAGCGCTTGATGCGACATCAGGACATCTCCGGAAAAAAAGTTGCCCTAGTTTAACGCAGAGAAACCGACGTGGCACTGTTGGTTGTGCCACGTCAGGAAGAAGATGTTATTCGCGCTTTAAGCGATTACTGTTCGCCAGCCACAATGTGATCACCAGAATCAGGATCGCCGCCGAATAGTAGAGCGTATCGAACGGATTTTTATGGTCAACGATGATCAGGCGGATAATCGCGGTGATACCGATATAGATGAAATAACGCAGCGGGAAGTGATAACCCGACTGGAAATACTTCACGATCAGCGCGATAAATTCGAAATAGAGAAAATAGATGACGATACCTTCAATCAGCAGGTAAGAAGAGGCCTGCTCACCGGTGCTGAACAGTACCGTGGCTAAATGAATCGTCTCTTTCCCCAAAAACACCACGAGGATGATGGCCAGAATCACCAGGCCAATATTCAGAACCCACTGCAATACCGAAGCAATAAGCTGCCCCGGTGCTGATTTTGTTGTCATTTTTTGCGCCTTATCGTACGAGAACTCTCTGGCGCTATCATGCTGTAGTGTGATCGAAATCACAATATGCTACACATCAACATCCACACAGAGCGCGTCATAGCGCCAGTACTCACAATCGCAATCGATCACCCTGCGCTGCCGATCGCGGTTGATGCGGGTGATCAGCAAGCCCGGCGTCCCGCTGGCCACATTCAGCGCGGGTGCCGCTCGTGCAGGTAGCGGTCCTGGAAGAATGGTAAAACGCGCGCCGCCGTAACGAATGCCGTAACGCTGATCGTAAAGGTCAGTAAGCGAACGCGTGAGGTCTTCATCCAGTAGACCGGGGAAAAATGCCGGATTGAGGTAATGCTCAACGTACAACACCGCGCGGCCATCAATGCGTCTTAAACGGCGGATACGGTAAACCTTGTCGCCCTCCAGCAGATTTAAATGCCGCGCGATAGCCAGCTGTGCAGGCACTTCCCGCGCTTCAATCACTTCGGTGGTCGCCACGCGTCCCTGCTCTACCGCCATCGCGTGAAAATGGCTGTGATGAGCCGGGTTATACACCAGGCGTGGGGGCGCCAGAAACCAGCCGCGACGCAGTTCGCGATAGATAACGCCCTGCGCTTCCAGCAAGCCCAGCGCTTCACGCAGAGTGATGCGCGTCGTTGAGTATTGTTCACTTAAGCTCCGCTCTGCCGGCAGGCGTCCGCTGGCAAATTCACCGTTTTCAATACGTTCGCTCAGTGCTGCGGCAATCACGTCCGCCGTTTTCGACGACATTTTTTCAGCCTCTTATTAGTGCAACATCTGCACTATGACAGTTCGATGACTACAATATGACAAGCATATCCCACGCTTTAGCGCGCTGTATCCGCATGTGGAGCTGCGCGTTACACCACATTTCACCACCATGGTCATAAAACCTTCATCTGATCGGGCTAAATTGGCTCGGTTCTTGCTGGACTAGACCAAGACGTCCCACAACTTACACCCGGAGCAACCGAGATGAAAGCGTTTATCTCTTCAGTAGTAGCCAGTGCCGTACTGCTTGCGCTGCCCGCCGCGCACGCTGCCGATAACGACCTTGCCGCGCTGGAAAAAGCCGCGCGTGCCGAAGGCCAAGTCAACAGCGTGGGTATGCCAGACAGCTGGGCAAACTGGAAAGACACATGGAATGACATCAGCAGCAAATATGGCCTGAAGCACAGCGACACTGATATGTCGTCTGCGCAGGAGTTGGCGAAATTTGATGCAGAGAAAGAGAACGCCAGCGCCGATATCGGTGATGTGGGCGCGGCCTTTGGCCCTATCGCGGTCACTAAAGGTTTGGCACAACCCTATAAGCCTACCCACTGGGATCAGATCCCGAGCTGGGCAAAAGACAGCGAAGGTAACTGGATGCTGGCTTACACCGGCACCATCGCTTTCCTGATCGACAAGCAGCAGGTGAAAGATGCCCCGCACAGCTGGGCCGATCTGAAGAAAGGTAAGTATGTGGTTACTATCGGTGACGTCGGCGTGGCTGCTCAGGCGGCTAACGGCGTACTGGCCGCTAACTATGCGATGGGCGGTGATGAGAAGAACCTGAAACCGGCGCTGAATTTCTTCGGTGAGCTGGCGAAAGAAGGCCGCTTAGGCGTGACCGATCCGGTGATTGCCAACATTGAGAAAGGCGAGATTCAGGTTGCCGTGGTATGGGACTTTAACGGTCTGAACTACCGCGATCAGATCGACAAAAATCGCTACGAAGTGGTGATCCCGTCCGATGGTTCCGTGATTTCCGGTTATACCACCATCATCAACAAATACGCCAAACACCCGAACGCCGCCAAGCTGACGCGTGAATATATCCTGTCCGATGAAGGCCAGATTAACCTGGCAAAAGGGTATGCGCGCCCGATTCGTGCCGAGCATTTGACCTTGCCGCCAGACGTGCAGGCCAAGCTGCTGCCGCAATCTGAGTATAAAAATGCCCGTCCGATCAAAGACCAGGCCGCCTGGGATAAGACCTCCAAAATGCTGCCGCGTCTGTGGCAAGAGAACGTCATCATTAATATGAAGCAGTAAGACATTAGGGTGCGCATTCGTGCGCACCAGGTTGCATGGGCGCCATCAATGGCGTAATCCATGTCAGTTAAGCGTATTTCGGTCGCCATAAATGGCAACCCTACGACGATCCAGCGTGGTTTTCGTAGGGTGCGCATTAATGCGCACCGGGTAAGGAACGGGAATGAAAACAATCCTGGTAGTACTGGATGGGCTAAGCAATCAGGTGGCGCAGCATGCGATGGGCTATCTGTTTGCGGAGTGCAAACAGGGTAACGGCCAATATTACACTTTAACCTGCGAGCTGCCTTCGCTGTCACGTCCGCTGTATGAATGCATACTTACCGGGATTCCACCGGTGCAGAGCGGGATTATTCATAACGGCGTTAACCGTTTAAGCAACCAGCGCAGCATCTTCCACTACGCACGTGCCGCCGGTTTAACCACGGCCGCAGCGGCGTATCACTGGGTGAGTGAGCTTTACAATCAATCTCCGTTTAATGCCGCGCGCGATCGCCACACCCTCGCGCCTGAACTGCCGATTCAGTACGGCCATTTCTACTGGGACGACGGTTATCCCGACTCGCACCTGTTTGAAGATGCCGAGAGTTTGCGTCTTAATCACGATCCCGACTTCTTACTGATTCACCCGATGAACATTGACGATGCCGGCCACAAGCACAGCCTGTCATCGCCGCAATATCGCAACCGCGCACGCATGGCCGATGGCTACTTATCGCAATGGATGCCGGGCTGGCTGGCTGCAGGCTATCAGGTGATTGTTACCGCCGATCACGGCATGAACGATGACCGCTCGCACGGCGGGATTCTGCCGGAAGAGACGCAGGTGCCGCTGTTTGTGTTTGGCGCAGGTTTCTCACGCCAACCCGACCTCAAACCGCAGCAGACCGAGTTGTGCGGAATCGTTTGTACCTTGCTTGGCGCCCCACACGATAAACCGGTATGCCGTGGCCTGCTGGCGGAGCCGCAATAATGAAGGGCAAAACCCTCGCCTCGCTGTTGCTCATCCCGTTCGCGATTTTTTGGGTCGCATTCCAGCTCGCCCCGTTGCTGTGGATTGCCATCAACAGCTTCTGGAGCGACATGAATGAGCGCTGGGGCATTGATAACTATAGCGATATCCTCACCTCACCGTTTTATCTGCAGGCGTTTCGCCTGTCGCTGGATATCTCCATCTGGTCGAGTATTTACGGCCTGCTGATTTCGCTGATTGCCGGGTATTCGCTGCATCAACTGGGCGAAGGCCGTTTTCAACGCTTCCTGATGTCTTTCACCAACATGACCAGCAACTTCGCCGGCGTACCGCTGGCGTTTGCCTTTGTCATTTTGCTGGGTATGAACGGCTGCCTGACGCTGCTGCTGCGCCATTACGGCATGCTGGAAGGGTTTAAACTGTTTTCCCGTGACGGCATGGTGCTGGTGTACACCTGGTTCCAGATCCCGCTCGGCATTCTGCTGCTCTATCCCGCTTTTGATGGATTGCGCAAAGACTGGGAAGAGTCGGCTGCGTTGCTCGGTGCCAGCCGCTGGCGCTACTGGTGGCATATCGGTTTACCGATTCTTTTCCCTGCGCTGCTGGGTACGTTCGTCATTCTGCTGGCCAACGCGCTGGGTGCCTACGCCACCATTTATGCGCTGACCACCGGCAACTTTAACGTCGTACCGGTCCGTATCGCCGCCCTGGTGTCAGGGGATATCTCACTCGACCCGAATACCGGCGGGGCGCTGGCGATGCTACTGGTGCTGATCATGGCGCTGATTACCGTGGTGCAGCAGTATCTGGTGCGCCGCAGCTATCTCAACGCGAAATCACAGGAGTAGAACGTGTCTCGCGCGGAAAAAATTTACCATCGCCTGATAATCTGGCTACTGCTGATCATCCTTGCCGCGCCGCTGCTGGCGACGCTGCTGTATGGCATCTCCACTGACTGGAGCGACACCATTCTGCCGCAGGGCTTTACCCTGAAGTGGCTGACGGCGCTGTGGAGCGATCCTCGCTTCCTGACGGCACTCGGCCATTCGCTGTTGATTTGCTTCGGCGCTTTGCTGTTCTCATTAGTGCTGGTGCTGCCTGCGATGTTTGTAATCGCTTACTACTATCCAAAGCTGGATGCGGTAATGAACGTGCTGATACTGATGCCCTTTGCCGTGCCGCCGGTGGTGTCGTCAGTGGGTTTACTGCAGCTTTACTCATCGTCGCCGTTAATGCTCACCGGCACGCCGTGGATTTTGATTGGCTGCTACTTCACCATTGCCCTGCCGTTTATCTATCGCGCCATTGCCAACAACATGCAGGCCATCAACCTGAAAGAGCTGATTGATGCGTCACACCTGCTGGGTGCCAGCACCTGGCAGGCGGCTCTGTTTGTGGTGCTACCCAACCTGCGCAAAGGGGTGTTCATTGCGGTGCTGCTGTCGTTCTCTTTCCTGATAGGTGAGTTTGTATTCGCTAACCTGTTAGTCGGCACCCGCTATGAAACCTTGCAGGTTTATCTCTATAACATGCGCAATGGCAGCGGCCACTTCACCAGTGCGTTGGTGATCTCCTATTTTGCTGTCGTCCTGCTGGTCACCTGGCTGGCGAATGCCCTCAATCCTGAACGAGGCTGACCATGAGTTATCTGAACGTCACCCAGCTGAACAAAAGCTACGGCCCTACCAGCATCTTTGAAAATATCGATTTCAGCGCCGAGGAAGGCGAGTTTGTGACCTTGCTCGGCCCCAGCGGCTGCGGCAAATCCACGCTGCTGCGCTGCATCGCCGGGTTAACCGATGTGGATAGTGGGAAAATTCTGTTGCAGGGCCAGGATATCGTGCCGTTGCCGCCGCAGAAGCGCACCATCGGTATGGTGTTCCAGAGCTACGCGCTGTTCCCCAATATGACGGTCGAGAAAAACGTGGCGTTCGGCCTGAAAATGCAAAAGCTGGCCAGCGGCGATATTCAAAAACGCGTGATGGAAGCGCTGGCGCTGGTGGAACTCACCGATTTCGCCCGCCGCTATCCCCATCAACTTTCCGGCGGTCAATGCCAGCGCGTGGCCCTCGCGCGTTCGCTGGTGACGCGCCCGCGCCTGTTGTTGCTGGACGAACCGCTTTCCGCGCTCGATGCCCGTATTCGCCGCCATCTGCGCGAACAGATTCGCCATATTCAGCAAGAGCTAAAGCTCACCACTATTTTCGTCACCCACGATCAGGAAGAAGCGCTGACGCTGTCGGACCGTATCGTGTTGATGAACCGTGGCAAAATCGTGCAAAACGGCAATGCTGAAGCGCTCTACACTCAGCCTGCCGACCTGTTTGCGGCCGGTTTTATCGGTAACTACAACCTGCTGAGTGCCGAACAGGCGACACAACTCACCGGGCAGACCTTTAGCAGCCAGGTGGCGATTCGTCCAGAGTCGATCCGCTTGAGTGCACCGCAGGAGGGTATTCCGGCCACCATTATCAGCCACAGTCTGCTGGGTAACGTGATCCGCTACCGTGTATTAGCGAACAATGTCGAGTTATCGGTCGATGTGCTGAACCGCAGCGTGGCAGATTTGCACCCTGCTGGCATGCAAATTGGTCTACAGTTAGAGATGTCGACGTTGCGCCAGGTCGCTTAAATTTAACGAAAAATTGGCAACGCAACGCGGCAGAAGTTTGTCCCGGTTGCGCTCACCGTCAGGCGGCTAACCGTTTGATTACAGCCTGACGGAAGAGGAGCCAGTCAACGTGTTAACCCTACTCAATCTCTTATCTGCCGTGGCCCTGCTGGTGTGGGGCACGCACATTGTGCGTACCGGCATTATGCGCGTTTACGGTGCCGATTTACGGCGCGTACTCAGCCGCAGCGTGGAAAGGAAGCCGATGGCGTTCCTCGCGGGCATTGGCGTTACCGCGCTGGTGCAAAGCAGCAACGCCACCACCTTACTTGTCACCTCGTTTGTGGCGCAGAATCTGGTGAGTCTCACCCCCGCGCTGGTGGTGGTGCTCGGCGCGGATGTCGGTACCGCCATTATGGCGCGCATACTGACCTTCGATCTCTCCTGGCTCTCGCCGCTGTTTATCTTCTTTGGCGTGGTGTTTTTCCTCAGTCGTAAACAGACGCGTGCCGGGCAAATGGGCCGCGCGGCGATTGGCCTGGGGCTGATATTGCTGGCGCTGCAACTGATTGTCGCCGCTGCCAAGCCCATCACCCAAGCGGCTGGCGTACAGGTGCTGTTCTCTACGCTGACCGGCGACATCATGCTGGATGCACTGATCGGTGCGGTGTTTGCCATCATCAGTTATTCCAGCCTCGCTGCAGTGCTGATTACCGCGACACTCACGGCGGCAGGCGTGATCTCTTTCAAAGTCGCGCTCTGTCTGGTGATTGGGGCCAATCTCGGCAGCGGCTTACTGGCGATGATTAACGCCAGTGGCTCAAATGCCGCAGGCAAGCGTGTCGCGCTTGGCAGCCTGCTGTTTAAGTTGATTGGCAGCCTGGCGATTTTGCCGTTGGTGAATTATGTCGCCGATGTGCTGGATAAACTGCCGGTCAATGACGAAGAGTTGGTGATCTTCTTCCACGTCTTCTACAACCTGATTCGCTGTCTGATTATGGTGCCGTTTGCCGAACCAATGGCGCGACTGTGCCGACGGATGATCGCAGACGACCCCGAAAATGGTACGCAGTTGAAACCGAAGCACCTCGACAGTAGCGCACTGGATACCCCCGCGCTGGCGCTGGCTAACGCCTCACGTGAAACCCTGCGTATTGGTGATGTGGTGGAACAAATGATGGAGTCGTTCAATAAGGTGGTACACGGCGAATTGCGTGAAGAGCGCGCCGTGCGGCGACTGGATGATGATGTCGATGTGCTGTATACCGCGATCAAACTTTATCTGGCGCGCATGCCAAAAGAAGACCTCGCAGAGGAAGACTCCCGCCGCTGGGCGGAGATCATTGAGATGGCGCTAAATCTCGAACAGGCAGGCGATATCATTGAACGCATGTGCGCGGACGTGGCGGATAAATCTCTGCACGCCCGCCGCGCCTTCTCGATGGAAGGTTTGGAAGAGTTGAATACCTTACAAGAGCAGGTGGTGAATAACCTTCGCCTCAGCTTGTCGGTGTTTTTATCCAAGGACATCACCAGCGCGAAACGCCTGCGTCGTTCCAAGCACCGTTTCCGCATTTTGATCCGCCGCTTCTCACATGCGCACGTGGAACGCTTGCATCAGCAGAACGTGCAGAGTATTGAGACCAGTTCGCTGCATCTGGGGTTATTAGGGGATATGAAGCGCCTGAATTCGCTGTTCTGCGCGGTGGCGTATACGGTGCTGGACCAGCCAGATGATGAGCGGGAAGAGGATTGAAAGGGCGCGCCGCCGATTGGCTGGTCGCCATAAATGGCGACCACACGGTTTTGTAAGGTGCGCATTGATGCGCACCTGGATAAATTACGACAACAAACTAAACGCGATCATCCCAACAATCGCACCGGTGGTGCCAAGGATGGTTTCCATCAGCGTCCAGGTCTTCAGCGTTTCACCTTCGGTTGCCCCGGTAAAACGGCCAAACAGCCAGAAACCGGCATCGTTCACGTGGCTGATAATGATTGAACCGCCGCCGATACAGATCGACAGTGCCGCCAGCTGCGCGCCGCTGTAGTGCAGCGGCTCAATCACCGGCATCACTAAACCGACCGTGGTTAAACAGGCAACGGTTGCAGAACCCTGAATCACACGGATCGCGCCAGAAAGAATAAAGCACGCCAGCGCAATCGGCATCCCGGCACCGGTCAGCGCGTGGCCCAATACCGGGCCCACGCCAGAATCCACCAGCACCTGCTTAAACACGCCGCCCGCACCAATCACCAGCAGAATAATCCCCGCCGGTTGCAGCGCGCTGCCGCACACTTGCATCACCTTCTCTTTATCCATGCCCTGACGATAGGCCAGACCATAAATCGCCACCAGGCACGCCAGCAGGATGGCGGTGAACGGATGGCCGATAAACTCCAGCCACTCATACAAGCGTGAATCCGGCGTGGTAAAGCGCGCACCAATGGTTTTCAGGCCTACCAGCAACAATGGGAACAGAATCAGTGCCAGGCTGAAGCCAAACGACGGCAACTTGCCCTCTTCCACTTCTGGTTGATGGTCTTCTGGCGGCGCACTGAAGCTGACATGGCGGGCAATGAAGTTACCAAACAGCGGGCCTGCAATCAGCATGCCCGGAATTGCCGCACACAGACCGAGTAGGATCATCCAGCCAAAATCCGCGTGCATCTGTGAAGCCAGCAGCATCGGTGCGGGTCCCGGCAGGAGAAAGGCCGCCGAGGCCGCCACACCGGCAAACAGCGGAATCACCAGCTTAACCAGATTGCCTTGGGTACGCCGTGCCACCGCAAAAGCGATGCTGATCAGCAATACCACCGCCACTTCAAAGAACAGCGGCAGCGCACAGATCAATCCGGCAATCCCCATCGCGTAGTGCGCACGGTTTTCACCAAAGGCTTTCAGCATCCGGATAGCAATCTGATCGACCGCGCCGGTTTCATGCAGGATTTTGCCAAACATCGCGCCCAGCGCCACCACGATGGCGAGAAACCCGAGCGTTCCCCCCATGCCTTTTTGCATGGTGTCGGCAATTTTATCCAGCGGCATGCCAGAGAACAGACCGGCACCAATCGAGACTAACATCAGGGCGACAAAGGCGTGCATACGCGCTTTCATCACCAAAAACAGCAGCAGCAGGACGGAGCCTGCTGCGGTTAACACCAGCGTTGCGGTACTCATCACTAACCCTTGTTGATTGCTTCCTCAATGGTCGCAACCGTGGCCGCAACGACTTCATCCAGTGCATGATTAATATCAACCACCAGTACATCGGGCTCGTCGGCCCCAGGTTCTTGCAAGGTTTCAAACTGCGTGACCAGCATCTGCGGCTTAAAGAAGTGACCTTTACGCGCTTTCAGACGGGATTCGATGGTCTCAAAATCACCTTTCAGATAGATGAATTTCAGATTCTGATTACCCTGGCGCAGGATGTCGCGATAGGACTTTTTCAGCGCCGAGCAAACAATGATGGAAATGGCCTGGGTGCGCTGCATGGCGAACGCGGCATCATTCAGTGCCTGCAACCACGGCTGACGATCGTTATCGTCCAGCGGATGACCGTCGGCCATTTTCATGATGTTGCTGCGCGGATGGAGGAAATCTCCATCAAGGAAGGCGGTGCTCAGCTGATGAGAAACCTGGTTAGCGACAGCAGACTTTCCGCTGCCGGAAACGCCCATCAGGATAAAGACGTGGTGCGATGGAGATGGCGTAGTCATTGTTTTGCGCTCCGGCAGTTACCCTGCCAATGTTACCGATAACAAATTTGATTATCATTGTCGGAGCCCACTGCAGGACTGGCAACCCTTGTTAGGCGGAAAAGCACGAAAGTGTGAACTGACTCAAATAATCGCCAAAATCAGATGCTGCCACCTTCAGCAATTTCGAATCCGACATCCAGTGGCTCAGTCACGCTGGTATCGCCGCCAATCCGCGCCAGCAGCATCGCCGCTGATTCACGTCCCATACGTTCACGCGGCGTCAGCACCGTGGCAAGGCGCGGCGTGACCACTTGCGTAATATCGTGGCCATGGAAACCGGCAATCGCCATCTGCTCAGGCACGCGTAATCCCTGACGCTGGCACTCAAACATCGCCCCCACGGCCAGGTCATCGTTGGTACAGAACAGACTGTCGGTTTTGGGATGGCGCTTCTGCGCTTCACGCAGCAACTGCGCTCCGGCGCTGAATGACGAGGCATCTTCCATCATCACACTGTGCGGGGTTAATCCCGCTTCACGCATCGCTTGCTCGTAGCCCTGCTGTTTTTGCAGGGTACGTTCATCAAGGCGTGCACCAAGGTAGACGGTGTGAGAGTGGCCTTTTTTCAGAATAGCATGCGTCATCTGACGCGCGGCTTCGACGTTATCAAAACCCACTGCCATATCGAGGCATGGCGTGACGCAATCCATCATTTCAATCACCGGGATGCCCGCCACTTCCAGCATACGCAACGTGCCCGGAGTGTGGGTGCGCTCGGTGAGGATCACGCCATCAATGTTCCAACCCAGCAGCGATCGTAGCTGTAGCTCTTCTTTCTGTGGGTTATAGCCAAAGTGCGCCACCAGCGTTTGATAACCGGCTTCATCGGTGACGGTTTCGATGCCGCGCAGTACGTCGGCGAAAACTTGGTTGGTAAGCGAAGGCAGTAACACACCAATTGCCCGGCTGGTGGCGTTAGAGAGCATATCGGGGGCACGGTTGGGGATGTAACCCAGTTCATCAAGCGCCACGGCGATCTTATCACGCAGTGCCACAGAGACCTGATCGGGGTTACGCAGATAGCGGCTGACGGTCATTTTTGTGATGCCGACGCGATCGGCAACGTCCTGTAATACCGGTCTTTTCTTCTTCATCATATGCGCCTGAGGTCAGAGATACGATGAGTCTATCATTTTTTTGTCATTTTCAGGCTGTGGAGCGGCAATGGCAAAACCGCGCGATGAATCGCGCCGCTACCGATCACATGAAATCCATAGCGGCGCAATTTATTGCGCGGGGTTTATACCGGCGGCAAATCAAAGAGCAGAATCTCGGCATCGCTGTCGGCTGTCAGCGTCAGCACGCTTTCATCCCAGATCGCCAGTGCATCACTGGTGCCGACCTGCTCGCCGTTCACGCTCACCAAGCCCTTCACTACCTGAATCCATACGCGGCGACCGGCTTCGATAGCCACGTCATCCGTTTCACCTTCGGCAAACACCCAACGCGACAAGGTCATATCCTGGAACACTTTCAGCGAACCTTCGCGCTCATCCGGTGACAGCACAAACTGGCGGCCTTTGACATCAGCAAAGCGGCGCTGCGCATAGCGTGGCTCGATCCCTTTGCGCTCTGGAATGATCCAGATCTGATAAAGATGCAGCGGATCGCTGGCGCTGGCGTTGTATTCCGAATGACGCACGCCGGTGCCCGCACTCATGATCTGAAACTCACCCGCCGGGATCTGCTCTTTATTGCCCATGCTGTCCTGATGCTCAACCGTGCCCGAGAGCACATAGGTCAGAATTTCCATGTCTTTGTGCGGATGGGTACCAAAACCCTGGCCGCCATCGATCACATCTTCATTGATAACGCGCAGGGCAGAGAAGCCCATAAAGTTGGCGTCGTAATAATCCGCGAAGGAAAAAGTGTGCCAGCTATCGAGCCAACCGTGATTGGCGTGGCCGCGTTCTTCAGCTTTGCGTACGTAGATCATGTTCAATTCTCCTCAATGTTTTTTACAGTTTGTACCTGAGGTGAATCTATTGATAGCTGAAAAACTTCATCTCTCTGTTCAAATAATATGAAAATGATTTGCGTACCCAGCAGGCTAACAATCCGGTGCGAAGATGAGGGATACGCTCGCAAAAAAACAACTTATATACACTCCAGAACAAAAATCAGGCAAGTCATGCTTTAAGTCACATTATTAACGATAAAACCATCTGTAAAATCTTTGAATATCAGATTTATATTAAATAAATATTGATATTTAACAATAACATAAATTCAATACTCGCTTTTAACGTCATGATTGCTCGGTTTTATCGTCTTTGCGTTTTTTATCCTTTCATTAACATGCACGCCTTAATGATTTAAAAAGGATAGGATCATGACGGATCACGTCAATACAACGCCACGGCGTCCCATTGAGCGATTCTTAAATACCGTTGAATGGCTCGGCAATTTACTCCCTCACCCCATCACTTTATTTGCTCTGTTTTCACTGATTATTGTTGTCACATCAGCGATTGCGGCCTCCTTTGGCGTGAGCGTACTGGATCCCCGGCCAGCAGGTGCGGCGGGGCGCACTGCAGATGGCATGATTCATGTGGTGAGCCTGATGAACGCGGAGGGTCTGCAACGTATCGTGAGCAATCTGGTGACCAATTTCACTGGCTTTGCGCCTTTGGGCACGGTACTGGTCGCGCTGCTGGGTGTCGGCATTGCCGAGCAATCAGGCCTGCTGTCAGCCGCAATGTGTGCTTTGGTGTTCAACGCGCCGAAAAAGCTGATCACGTTCACGGTGGTGTTCGCGGGTATCGTCTCTAACACCGCATCTGAACTCGGCTACGTGGTGCTGATCCCTTTAGCAGCAATGATTTTCCACTCACTGGGACGACATCCGCTGGCCGGGCTGGCCGCCGCTTTCGCCGGGGTTTCCGGGGGGTACAGCGCCAACTTATTGCTGGGAACCATTGATCCACTGCTGTCAGGAATTACCCAAAGCGCCGCGCAAATTATCGACCCCACTTACAGCGTTGGGCCAGAGGTGAACTGGTACTTTATGTTTGCCAGCACCTTCTTTATCTCAATATTAGGTACCTGGATCACCAACAGCATTGTCGAGCCCAAGTTGGGGCAATATCAGGATAGTGAAGGTGACGCCGTACGCGGTGACATGGGTGAACTCTCTCCCGCTGAACGCCGCGCACTGAAAGGCGCAGGCTGGACGGTATTAGGGGTAACGCTGCTACTGGCGCTGACGGTTATACCGGGCTATGGCGTGTTACTGAACCCTAAAACGGGCACACTGGCGGGCTCGCCTTTCCTCAAAGGCATCGTGGTATTTATCTTCGTATTCTTCGCCATTCCCGGCTACGTCTACGGCCGCATGATGGGCAATATGCGCAGCGACCGCGACGTGATCAATGCCATGTCCACCAGCATGAGCAGCATGGGCATGTATATCGTGCTGGTATTCTTTGCCGCCCAGTTTGTCGCCTTCTTTAACTGGAGCAACTTCGGCACCGTGGTGGCGGTGAAAGGCGCTAACCTGCTCTCTTCGCTGGATATGAGCGCTCCATTGCTGTTTGTGTGCTTCATCATGATATGCGGTTTCATCAACCTGATGATTGGCTCCGCCTCTGCGCAGTGGGCAGTCACCGCGCCGATCTTCGTTCCGATGTTGATGCTGGTCGGTTTCGCACCGGAGGTGATCCAGGCGGCTTATCGTATTGGTGATTCCGTCACCAATTTGATCACACCAATGATGAGCTATTTCGGCTTAATTATGGCCGTGGCGGCGCGCTATCGTCGTGATATGGGCATCGGCACCTTAGTGGCCATTATGCTGCCCTATTCCGTGGTGTTTATGATTGGCTGGACGTTGCTGTTCGTGGTGTGGGTATTTGTGTTCAATCTCCCGGTCGGGCCTGGGGCGGCAACCTGGTACACCATTTAAGAGGCAAAAAAAAAGCCAGCACCCGAGCTGGCTAAGAAACACTGGAAGCAATGTGAGCAATGTCGTGCTTACCCGGTTGTCAGGAGACGTTCCCGAGTTCGCATGACAATAATAATCATTATCATTCGCGTCTGTAAACTCTTTTTGTGATTTATTTTTGATTGACGCGTTGCGAGAATTCCTTGATGTTAAAGGGGATTTTATTCACTTTGCACAAGGAGTCGCCTTATGAGTCAAGTCACTGTTCGTCATGCAATCCCCGAAGATGCTGCAGCCTTAACCCGCCTTTATAGCCAGCCAGAGACCCAGGCTGGCACACTGCATCTTCCTTATCAGTCACCTGTGCTGTGGCAGGAGCGCCTAAATGATCTGCGCCCTGGTCAGCACCGCCTGGTGGCCTGCATTGATGAACAAGTGGTAGGGCAACTCACGCTAGATGGAATCACCGTGGCGCGCCGTCGCCACGTGGCATCGATTGGCATGGGTGTCGATCCGGCTTTTCACCGTCGTGGCGTGGGTTCCGCGCTGATGGCGGCGATGATTGACCTGTGCGACAACTGGCTGCAGGTGACGCGCATTGAGCTGACGGTGTTTGCTGATAACCACAAAGCGATTGGCTTGTATCAGAAGTTTGGCTTCGAGATTGAAGGCACCGCGAAGCATTTTGCCATACGCGATGGCGAAATGATTGATACGCATTACATGGCGCGATTGAAATAAATCCAGGTGCGCATCAATGCGCACCCTATAAAAGGGTCGCCATTAGTGGCGACCCCACTTTTCTAATACCCCGCACTCAAATCATCCACCGAACGCGGATCGGACGCGCCATAACGCATGCCATCCGGCCCGATCATAATGCTTTGTGTACTACCCATCGCAGGTAATACTTTCACATGCTGACCTTTGGCCTCCAGCAAGCGCAGCGTATCCGGGCTGAAGCCTTTCTCCACGCGCAACTGATCCGGCAACCACTGATGATGGAAGCGCGGCGCGTTAGTGGCTTCCGCCACGTTCATACCGAAATCGATGCTGTTCACCACCATTTGCAGCACGGTGGTAATAATACGGCTGCCACCTGGGCTGCCGGTCACCAGCCAGGTTTTCCCGTCTTTCGCCACAATCGTCGGTGACATCGATGACAGCGGACGCTTGGCCGGTTGCACCGCATTGGCCTCACCGCCCACTAAGCCATACACGTTTGGCGTACCCGGTTTGGCGGAGAAATCATCCATTTCGTTGTTCATCAGGATGCCGCTCTGCCCGGCAACAATGCCGCTACCGAAGTAGGTATTCAGCGTATAAGTCACCGCCACCGCATTGCCGTCTTTATCCACCACCGAGAAGTGCGTGGTTTGGTTGCTTTCGTAAGGTTCCAGCTTACCCGGTTTGATTTCACTGGAAGGGCGCGCTTTGTTGACGTCGATCTGCTGCGCCAGGGTTTTGGCGTAGGCTTTGCTGGTCAACGCCTGCTGCGGCACTTTGACAAAATCAGGGTCACCCAGATACTCCGAGCGATCGGCATAGGCATATTTCTCCGCTTCCGCCATTACCTGCATCGCATCGGCGCTGCCAAAGCCCCACTTCGCCAGATCGAAGTTTTCCAGGATATTGAGGATCTGCACGATGTGAATGCCGCCTGAAGATGGCGGTGGCATGGAGAACACCTCATAGCCACGATAGGTACCACTCACGGGTTTGCGCTCCACAGCGCGATAGGCGGCCAGATCCGGCTTACCGATTAAACCACCGTGCTGCGCCATTTCGCCCGCGATCTCATCGGCGATTTTGCCTTTATAGAAGGCATCTGGCCCCTGCTGAGCGATCAGTTGCAGGCTGTGCGCGAGGTTCTTCTGCACCAGACGATCGCCTTTCTGATAAGGCTGACCATCCGCTTTGTAGAAGATCGCACGGCTGTTGTCGTGGTTGATGAGGGTCTCTTTGCCGTAGGTCGCCAGGTCATCAGCCAGCGCATCGTTGACGATAATGCCGTCACGCGCCAGTTTAATTGCCGGAGCCAACAGTTTGCTCAATGGCAAGGTGCCATATTTCTGTGCGGCGAGCGCAAATCCCGCCACGGTGCCCGGCGTGCCAGAGGCTAAGTGCGAAGTCAGCGATAACTTCGGATCGGCGTTGCCCTGTTTATCGAGGAACATATCGCGCGAGGCACGGGCCGGAGCCATTTCACGGAAGTCGATAGCGGTCGTGCGGCCAGATGCGGTACGCAGCATCATAAATCCGCCGCCGCCCAGGTTGCCGGCCTGCGGATGCGTCACGGCCAGCGCAAATCCAACCGCTACCGCCGCATCCACGGCGTTACCGCCCTGCTTAAGAATATCGACGCCCACTTCCGTTGCTATCGCATCCACGGACGCCACCATGCCGTGCTTCGCCTTCACCGGGTGGAACGTATCGCTATCTACGCCATAGGAGACCGGCGGAGCGCTGGCAGGCGCGGCCTGTGCGCCCTGCACCACGATAAAACTCATGAGTAACGCCCAGCCAATCTGGCGCATGCTGCCCTGTTTTCTCATCCTGCTATCATCCTTTTCAGTTGTTTACATTTGTTATGAACTGATGCAAGTGTTTGCAAACACGATAGAAAACTGTAGCAGTAAGCCAAATTCGGTGCACTCCTGGTGATGGACTTTGTGACATCGCATAAACTTATGGATGCAGCCAATCCCTCACACAGCAGGCTGCATTAATGGAGGAATACCATGAAAAAATGGCTAATTGTGATTGCCGCGTTGCTGCCACTGAGCGGCATGGCGAATATGCTGAATAACAACAGCGAGCCTTACAAACCCGGCTACAACCCGAGCCAGCAACGGATGCAGACGCAAATGCAGGTCCAGCAGCAACAACAGCAGCAAAAACTGCGTCAGGATCAGCAGCAGCAAAATCAGGAATTGCAGCGCAAAATGCAGGAACGGCGGGACAGTGCCCAGCAGCGCGTGATTCAGCAGCAGCCGGGCCAGCAGAGCGGGAATTAACGGAAGTCCGGACCGATAATGTCGATGCGATCGGTGCAGATGGCGTCGACACCCCAGCTTAACAGCTCGCGCGCTCGCGCGGGCTGATTCACGGTGTACACCAGGATGTGCAATCCGCCGGCTTTCAACTGCGCGGTGCGCTCGGCATCCAACAGTTTGTGATTCAGATGGATGGAAACACAGTCCAGCGCCGACGTCAGCGTCAACCAGTCATCGTGCCATTCATCCAGCAGCAATCCGCGAGGCAGTTCAGGCACCGCCTGCATCGCCGCTTCCAGTGCGTCATAAGAGAAGGAAGACAACAGCGGAGCCGTTTGCCCCTGCCATAGTTCGCGCGCCGCTAATGCCACATCACGTCCGGTTTCCTGCTCTTTGCCCGTGGTGGGTTTGATCTCGATGTTCGCCATCATCTGATGCTGACGACAGCGTTCCGCCACATCACGCAGCAGTGCCAGGGGTTCGCCCTCATACTCGCGGCTGTACCAGCTCCCCGCATCGAGCTGCGACAACTTACTCCATGACAGATCGCCTGCTACTCCCCAGCCGTTGCTGGTGCGGTCCAGCGTGTCGTCATGCAGCAGGAACACCTGCTTATCCTCGGACAGCTTGGCATCAAACTCGATCATGGTATGACCGTACTGCGCGCCGACATCAATCGCCGCGAGGGTATTTTCCGGGGCCAGTTTACCGCCGCCGCGATGCGCGACGATCTGTGGGTAGGGCCAATTTTCTGCACTCATTCCAGACGCTTTCCATGGGTAGAATCGAAGAAGTGTAACGCATCTGGCGGCAGATGTAGCCACAGGGTGCTGCCCGATGTCGGACGCTCGCTGTGCGGCAAACGCACCACCAGTCGCGTATTGCCAATGCGACCGTGTGCGAGGTTATCCGCCCCCAGCATCTCCAGTGTATCCACCACCAGCGGGATTCCCCCAGCGGCTTGCGTGCTAAGCACCAGATGCTCAGGACGGATGCCCAGCGTCAGTGGGCGGTTTGCCCATTTGGCTTTGCTTTCGCCCAGCGGCAGGCTGTTGAGCGCATCCAGGGTAAAGCGGGTGCCATCGCTGTTGATCTGGCCTGGCAGCAGGTTCATCGCTGGCGCACCAATGAAGGAAGCGACAAACTGGCTGGCGGGGCGTTCATACACTTCTACTGGCGTGCCGACTTGCTCCACGACGCCTTTGTTCATCACCATGACGCGCTGCGCCAGCGTCATCGCTTCTACCTGATCGTGTGTCACGTACAGGCTGGTGGTTTTCAGACGACGATGCAGCTGTTGCAGCTCAAGACGCATCTGCACACGCAGGCGTGCGTCAAGGTTCGACAGCGGTTCATCAAACAGGAATACCGCCGGTTCACGCACGATGGCGCGGCCCATCGCCACACGCTGACGCTGACCACCGGAAAGCTCACGTGGACGACGCGCCAGCAGGTGATCCAGCTCCAGACTGCGTGCCGCTTCCATCACACGTTGATCAATCTGCTCTTTGCCCATGCCGCGAATTTTCAGGCCATACGCCATGTTTTCGCCCACCGTCATGTGCGGATAGAGCGCGTAGTTCTGGAACACCATGGCGATGCCACGATCTTTCGGTTCCATGTTGGTCACGCGTTTGTCGTCGATATAGATATCGCCAGAGGTCACACGTTCCAGGCCTGCCACCATGCGCAGCAGCGTTGATTTACCGCAGCCGGAAGGGCCGACCATCACCATAAATTCGCCATCATTGATGGTGATGTTGAGTGGCTGGATGATCTGATTTTTGCCGTCATACGATTTGGTGACGGTCTGAAGGGTTACGCCTGCCATTTATTTATCACTCTCCACCAGGCCACGTACAAAGGCACGTTGCATCACGAGTACCACCACCACCGGTGGGATCAGGGTTAATAACATTGCCGCCATCACTTCATTCCACTGCGTAGGGCCGCCGCTGGTGTTGATCATACTTTTCACCCCGGCTACTGCGGTGCTGAGTGAAGGATCGTTGATGATCAACAGCGGCCACAGATACTGGTTCCAGCCGTAGATAAAGGTGATCACGAACAGGGCGGCGAGATTGGTTTTGGATAGCGGTAACACGATGTCCCAGAAGAAACGCATCGGGCTGGCGCCATCAATACGTGCCGCCTCAATCAGTTCGTCCGGCAGTGACATAAAGAACTGGCGGAACAGGAAGGTGGCGGTAGCGGAGGCCATCAACGGCAGCGTTAAGCCACTGTAGCTGTCGAGCATGTGCAGGTTTGAAATCACTTCTACCGTGGGGAAGATACGCACTTCAACCGGCAGCATCAGCGTGATGAAAATCAACCAGAAGAACAGCGTGCGCAGCGGAAAGCGGAACCACACCAGCGCGAACGCGGAGAGCATCGACACCGCAATTTTGCCCACGGTGATGCCAAGCGCCATGATCAGGCTGTTCATCATCATCATGCCAAATGCCGGACCGCTGCCGTTAACCCCTTGGGTCCAGATGCGTGAGATGTTGTCCCACAGGTGCGTACCCGGCACCAGCGTCATCGGCACCTGATACACCGCTTCGTTATCCAGCGTTGCCGCCACAATCGCCACGTAAAGCGGGAAGAGAATGGTCAGCACGCCGAGCACCAGCAAGGTATGGCTGAAGATATCCAGCCCGCGTCGATTTTCAATCATTGGTATTGCACCTTACGCTCGACAAAGCGGAATTGCAGGATGGTTAGGCCAATCACCAGCAGCATCAGCACCACCGACTGGGCGGCAGAGGATGAGAGATCCAACCCGGTAAAGCCTTCACGGTAGATTTTGTAAATCAGCGTGGTGGTGGCCTGCACCGGACCACCGCCCGTGGCGGCATCGATCACCGGGAAAGTATCGAAGAAGGCATACACCAGGTTGACCACCAGCAGGAAGAAACTCACTGGCGTAATCAGCGGCAGTGACAGGTTGAAGAAACGGCGCACCGGTCCGGCACCGTCAATCGCCGCCGCTTCCACCAGCGATTTTGGAATCGACTGCAGCGCGGCGAAGAAGAACAGGAAGTTGTAGCTCATCTGCTGCCAGATAGAGGCCAGTACGATCAGGAACATCGCCTGACCGCTGTTTTGCGCGTAGTTCCAGTTGTAGCCAATCTGGTTCAGCAGGTGGCTGAACAGGCCGAGGCCGGGGTTGAACAGGAACATCCACAGCACGGCGGCCACCACGGGCGCAACGGCGTAGGGCAGCAGCAATAAGGTTTGATACAGCTTTTTCAGACGCACCACGTAATCAACCAGCGCCGCCAGCAGCAGCGAGAAAGTCATACCGCACACCGTGACCAGTGCGCTGAACTCAATGGTGGTCCAGAAAGAGTCGAGATAATAGCTGTCGCTGAACAAGCGCTTGAAATTATCCAGACCGACAAAGGTGCTGGAAATGCCAAAGGGATCGATGCTTTGCAACGAATACCACAGCGCTTCACCGGCCGGCCACAGGAAGAAAATAGCGGTGATCACCAGCTGCGGTGCGACCAGTAAATAAGGCAGAAAACGGGAGCGAAAAACGGGGCGTGATGAGGACATAACAGACTCGCCAAAGAGAAATCGGGGCTGACGCCACGCGCCAGCCCCGAGACAACGGAATTACTTCACTTGCTGTTCAAAACGACGCAGCAGTTCATTTCCGCGCTTCACTGCGTTATCCAGTGCAGCTTGTGGTGCCTGTTTACCAGTCCACACGCCTTCCAGCTCCTCGTCCACGATGGTACGAATCTGTGGCATGTTGCCCAGACGCATGCCTTTGGTGAACGGCAGTGGATCTTTGTTCAGCATCTGACGCGTGGCAATGTCCGCACCTGGGTTCTTATCGTAGAAACCCTGCTGTTTGGTCAGCTCATACGCTGCAGTGGTGATCGGCAGATAACCGGTCTTCTGGTGCCACTCTGCGGCGATCTCTGGCTGTGCCAGGAACTTCATAAACTCCGCTACGCCTTTGTAAGTGTTGGCATCTTTGCCTTTCATCACCCACAGGCTCGCGCCGCCGATAATGGCGTTCTGCGGTGCGTCTGGCACGGATGAGTCGTATGGCATCATGCCTACGCCGAAGTTGAACTTCGCGTAGTGTTTGATATCCGCCAGTGAACCTGAAGACGCGGTGGTGATGCCGCAATCGCCGTTATAGAACTTGGCAGTGGACTCATCTTTACGGCCGAAGTAGGTGAAATCACCCTTCTTGTTCATGTCTTCGAGCATTTGGATGTGACGCACCTGCACCGACTTGTTGAACTCCAGCACCGCATCGGTCCCGTCGAAGCCGTTGTTCTTGGTGGCAACCGGCAGTGCATGCCAGGCGCTGAAGTTTTCGATCTGAATCCAGCCCTGCCAGCCACTGGCGTAGCCACAGGTCATGCCGGCTTTACGCAGGGCATCGGCATCTTTCGCCAGCTCCTGCCAGGTTTTCGGTGGCTGGTCTGGGTTCAGGCCCGCCTTCTTGAAGGCGTCTTTGTTGTAGTACAGCACCGGAGTAGAGCTGTTAAACGGCTGAGAGATCAGTTGGCCTTTGCTGTCGCTGTAGTAACCCGCAACCGCTGGCACGAACTGTTTTGGATCCATCTGCACGCCCGCGTCTTTGAAGACGTCATGCACCGGAACGATGGCTTTCGACGCCATCATGGTTGCCGTACCCACTTCGTAAACCTGCAGAATAGCCGGGGCTTTACCGGTACGCACAGCAGCGATACCCGCTGCCAGGCTCTGCTCATAGTTACCTTTGTAAGTCGGTACGATTTTGTATTCTGGGTGAGCCTGGTTAAAACGTTGTGCCAGAGAATCGACTTCTTTGCCTAACTCGCCTTCCATTGAGTGCCAGAAAGGAATGTCTGTAGCAGCCAGCGCATTACCGCTGAGCGCCAGACCGAGCAACACACTCATCAGGCGGGGACGAAGCGTAAAAGCGGACATAAGTTTTTTCCTGTGCTTGTTAGGTACGCGCGATATCACGCATTTTTTTGTTCGCGAAGTAACATGACACGGGGAAATGACGGAAAAATAACAGGATTATGACGGGAATGTGACGAGGTATTGCGTGTATTAGAAAGTTTAAAGTGGTGCGGATTTATAAAAAACGCACCCTTTATCAGACCGTCGGCGGCGCAGTCAGATTGCGGGCGGACAGCGCGCAGCCACCGGAGCGTACACGTAGTACGTGAGGATGGCGAGCACTGCCCAACCGCAAGCTGGCAAGTAAGCCAGGTCAGGCACCGAGACAGCGCGCAGCCACCGGAGCGTACTCTTAGTACGTGAGGATGGCGAGCACTGCCCAACCGCAAGCTGGCAAGTAAGCCAGGTCAGGCACCCAGATAAGCGCTACGTACCGCTTCGTTAGACAGCAGCGCGTCTCCGCTATCTTCCAGCACCACATGACCGTTCTCCAGCACGTAGCCGCGATCGGCCAACTTCAGTGCCTGGTTGGCGTTTTGCTCCACCAGGAAGATGGTCATGCCCTCTTTGCGCAGTTGCTCGATAGTGTCGAAAATCTGCTGAATGATAATTGGCGCTAAGCCCAAAGAAGGTTCGTCGAGCAGCAGTAAACGCGGCTGGCTCATCAACGCACGGCCAATGGCCAGCATCTGTTGCTCACCACCGGACATGGTGCCCGCACGCTGCACTTTACGCTCGGCCAACCGAGGGAACAGCTGGTAAACACGTTCAATGCGCTCCTGATACTGCTGACGCGTGGCAAAGAAACCGCCCATCGCCAGGTTCTCTTCCACCGTCATACGCGAAAACACGCGGCGGCCTTCTGGCACAATCGCAATCGCTTCACGCATGATTTTGGCCGTTTGCCAATCGGTGATCTCTTTACCATCAAACACCACGGTACCGCTGGTGGCGCGCGGCTCACCACACAGTGTGCCGAGCAGCGTGGTTTTACCCGCACCGTTGGCACCAATCAGGGTGACGATTTCCCCCTGATTAATGTGCAGATTGATGTTATGCAGCGCCTGAATCGGGCCGTAATGGGCACTGACACCCTGCAAGGTTAAAATTGGGTTTGCCATATTACGCCTCACCTAAATAAGCACGGATCACATCCGGATTGTTACGCACTTCTTCCGGCGTGCCGTTAGCCAGCGGTGTGCCCTGATTGACCACATAAATGCGGTCAGAAATTCCCATCACCAGCTTCATATCATGTTCGATCAACAACACCGAGACCTTGTGCTCGCCACGCAGTTCGGCAATCAGTTCATCCAGCTCATGGGTTTCACGCGGGTTAAGTCCTGCGGCCGGTTCATCCAGCATCAGGATTTCTGGACGTGTCACCATGCAGCGCGCAATCTCCAGGCGGCGCTGTTGACCGTAAGCGAGGTTACCCGCCTGACGGTTAGCCAGATCCAGTAAGCCAATGCGCTCCAGCCAAGTGGCAGCACGATCCAAGGCTTCACTTTCGCCACGGCGAAACGCTGGCGTCTTGAACAGCCCGGAGAATACGCCGCTTTTCAGATGCTGATGCTGCGCCACCAACAGGTTTTCGATCACCGTCATTTCACGGAACAGACGCACGTGCTGAAAAGTACGCACGATGCCCATGCGCGCAATCTTCTGGCCCGGTAAGCCCTGTAATGGCTGGTCGCGCAGTTTGATGGTGCCGCCGGTCGGCTTGTAAAAACCAGTCAGGCAGTTAAACACCGTGGTTTTACCGGCACCGTTTGGGCCAATCAGTGACACGATTTCCTGAGGGTGCAGTTCCAGCGCCACATTGTTAACGGCCAACAGGCCGCCAAAGCGCATCATCAAGCCTTCAACGGCTAACAAAGGCTGACTCATGCCTGCTCTCCTTGTTTACTGCTTTTTAACTTCAGGTGTGGACGCTTCATCGGCAACAAGCCTTGCGGACGCCAGATCATCATCAGCACCATCAAACCACCGAGCACCAGCATGCTGTACTCGTTCAAATCACGCATCAGCTCGCGTGATACCACCAGCAGCACCGCCGCAAGGATTACCGCAAACTGAGAGCCCATGCCGCCCAATACCACAATCGCCAGTACAAAGGCCGATTCAACAAAGGTGAAAGATTCCGGACTGACAAAACCCTGACGCGCGGCAAACAGCGTACCGGCAAAACCAGCGAACACGGCACTGATGGTGAATGCCGTCAGCTTGATACGTGTTGGGCTGAGGCCCAGCGAGCGACAGGCAATTTCATCTTCACGCAGTGCTTCCCAGGCACGACCCAGCGGCATACGCAGCAAGCGGTTAATCACAAACAGCGTCACCACCACCAGCAGCAGCGCCACCAGATAGAGGAAAATCACACGATGGTTGGGATCGTATTGCAGCCCCGTCAGCTCATGGAAGGTGGTCCAACCGCCTTCACTGACGCGACGACCAAATTCAATGCCAAACAGGCTCGGCTTGGGAATCTGCGCGATACCGTTTGGCCCGCCAGTGAGCGAGGTGCTGTTCAGCAGCAGAATACGGACGATCTCGCCGAAACCGAGCGTCACAATCGCCAGATAGTCCCCGCGCAGGCGCAGCACCGGGAAGCCCAGCATCAGGCCAAAGGCACCCGCTACTATTCCTGCCAGCGGCAGGCTTTCCCAAAAACCGAAACCGTAATAGTGATTCAGCAAGGCAAAGGTGTAGGCACCGATGGCGTAAAAGCCGCCGTAACCCAGCACCAGCAAACCGGAAAGCCCGACCACCACGTTGAGGCCCAAACCGAGCATCACGTAGATCAGCGTCAGCGTGGCGATATCCACACTGCCGCGCGAGACGAGGAACGGCCAAATCACCGCTGCGGCGATAATCAGCGCCATCAGCCCTTTTTGTTTGGCGTTGGAGCCATCAAAACTGGGTAAAACAAAACCTTTGCCGCTGCGTTTAAACTTACCCTGCAACAGAGGACGCAATAACTGAAAGATAAACACCACCGCACAGCCGATGAAAATCCAGTTCCAGCGCGCGGCGCCAGCGTTGGCCACCACCAGTTTGGTGCCATCCAGATCGAGGCGAACCCCCATAAAGAAGGTGGCGAGCACTAACAACATCACCGTGGAGATAACGGCGTTAACCAGACCGAGGCGCTTCATACTTTCTCCACCTCCGGACGGCCCAGAATTCCGGTTGGCATCACCAACAGCACCACAATCAACAGGGCGAACGACACCACGTCTTTGTATTCCGTTGACAGATAAGCCGACGTCAGTGCTTCAGCAATACCCAGTACCAGACCGCCAATCATCGCGCCAGGGATACTGCCGATACCGCCCAGTACCGCCGCGGTGAAGGCTTTCATCCCGGCCATAAAGCCGATAAATGGGTTGATGGATCCATAGAACTGGCCCAGCAGCACACCGGCTACCGCTGCCATCGCGGCACCAATGATAAAGGTCAGGGAGATAACACGGTCGGTGTTGATACCCAGCAGGCTGGCCATTTTCAAATCTTCTGCGCAGGCACGACAGGCGCGGCCCATGCGCGAATAGCGGATGAACAACGTCAGTGCCAGCATCGACAGGAACGTCACCACCCAAATCACCAGTTGCATGGTGGAAAGTGTCGCAGCAAAGCCGTTGCTTTCGCCCAGCGTCCACTGGCCAGTGATCAGGCTTGGCAGCGCCAGATCGCGTGAGCCCTGCGTCAGGCTGACGTAGTTCTGCAGGAAGATCGACATCCCGATAGCCGAGATCAGTGCGATCAAGCGCTTCGAGGATCGCACCGGTTTGTAGGCCACGCGCTCGATGCTCCAGCCGTAGGCGCTGGAGATAATGACCGCCATCACGAATCCCGCGGCAATCATCAGCCACGTGGTATCGATGCCCATCATCATCAGGGCGGCAATCACAATAAAGGAGACATAGCTGCCGATCATATACACCTCGCCGTGGGCGAAGTTGATCATGCCGATGATGCCGTAAACCATGGTGTAACCAATGGCGATCAGCGCGTAGGTGCTCCCGAGGGTCACCCCGTTGAACATCTGCTGAATGAAATAGAGAAACTGCTCGGACATAGTGAGGACCTGCATGTGGACTAAAAATCCCCGCTCCTTTTGGGAGAGGGTTAGGGTGAGGGAAAAACGCGGGAGTCATCAAAACCGTGCGCGCTGTCCCTCTCCCAGCCCTCTCCGGTAAAAGAGAGGGCCAATCTGTTTAAGGTTGGGAATTACTTAACGGCGGTAGATGAACCGTCTTTGTGCCATTTGAAGACACCAAATTCAAAGCCCTTCAGGTCACCTTTCTGATCCCAGTTCAGGTTACCCATCACGGTTGGAACCGCAGCGCCCTCTTTCAGGTTCTTAGCAATCGCATCTGGCTCGTCGCTCTTGCTGCGCTCGATACCGGCCACCAGTGACTGAATGGCGGCATAGGTGGTCCAGACGAACGGACCGGTTGGATCTTTGCGGTTAGATGCAGTGTTGGCTTTGATCGCCTCAACAATCGCCTTGTTCTCTGGCAGCTGGTCATAACGCTTCGGCAAGGTGACATACAGGCCTTCAGAGGCATCACCCGCGATGTTAGACAGTGATGCGTTGCCTACACCTTCTGGGCCCATGAAGCCCGCGTTCAGACCTGCTGATTTCGCCTGGCGCAGAATCTGGCCCAGCTCTGGGTAGTAGCCGCCGTAGTAAACGAAATCGACGTTCTCTTTCTTCAGACGCGCAATCAGCGTAGAGAAATCTTTGTCACCGGCGGTGATACCTTCAAACAGCACCACGTTGCCGCCTTTGGCTTTCAGGGTTTTCTGCACGGATTCTGCCAGACCCTGACCGTACTGCTGCTTGTCGTGCACCACAGCGATACGTTTTGGTTTGATCTCATTCAGGATGTAAGTCGCTGCGGTTGGACCCTGATCCGAATCCAGACCGGTGGTGCGCAGTACGTCAGCATAGCCACGCGCTGTCAGCTCGGGAGCGGTGGCAGCCGGGGTGATCATCAGAATGCCTTCATCATTGTAGATGTCGGAAGCAGGCTGAGTCGAAGAAGAGCAAAGGTGGCCGATAACGTATTTGATGCCGTCGTTAACCACTTTGTTGGCCACTGCAACCGCTTGTTTCGGGTCACAGGCATCGTCATATTCCACGCCAACCAGTTTGTCACCATTAACACCGCCTTTGGCGTTAATGTCCTTGATCGCCTGCGCTGCACCGGTGAACTGCATGTCACCGTACTGGGCAACCGGGCCAGTTGCTGCGCCAACGATGGCAATTTTGATGTCTTTAGCCAGTGCCGCGTGGCTCAGTGCCAACGCAACGCAACCCGCCAGTAATGCGCGTCCTTTACTCATTTTCATGCGTACTTCCCCATCTGTTGTGTCGTGTGTCTGTTGTGATTGGTTTATTTTCTGCCAGTCAAAGAGGAAAACTGATTTTAGAATAATGAGTTAGCGCTCTTTTTTGGCATTTATTGGTAATAAGGCTTTATTTTTCAGGTTATTAAACAGGAACTTTCTTCTGTAAATCAACTGACATATTTAGAATTAGTCGCGTTGAACAGCAGAATCATCTGGTTGTTATGGCCGTAATTTAGCCAGCTACCCAGCGTGTTATGCTGGCTTTTTCAACGATCATTGATGACTTACTCCACAATCCTGGCAAACAGGCTGGCATTTGACCTATTTTCATCGCAAAAAAGTGACAGCACGCTGACTGTCTAAATTCGCTACACTATGGCCTTTCTGCCAGTACAGGTAAGGGTAATGAAGCTCACTATTCAGCGGATCACCGCACTGACGCCACAGGATCGGTTGGATTTAGCTAAAGTCTGGCCGCAGATCGATATTGCGCAACTGGAAGCCGCATTAAGCGAGGCGCAGCGTGTGTACGCCGCCCGCTTTAACGATCGCCTGCTAGCGGCGTTACAGCTGGAGATGAGTGGGACACAGGGGAAGATTTCGCAACTGAATGTGCGTGAGGTCACGCGCCGTCGTGGCGTAGGGCAATATCTGCTGGAAGACACTATCGCGCAGAACCGCGAGGTCGCGAATTGGTGGGTGGCCGATGACGGCGAGAGCGATCAGGAGATTCGCGCTGCGTTTATGCGGGCCTGTGGTTTTCGTGCGCAAGCGGACGGTTGGGTGCGTTAATAACGTGTGATGAGCGGTTTTTTACCCGGTGTGCATTAATGCGCACCCTACACCCATCTCCCGAAGGGTCGCCATTTATGGCGACTGTCAAATCAAGCGCCGCTACGGATGTGTCGAGCAAAAAAAAGGGCGACCCGCTGGTCGCCCCGTTTTGCACCTGACACTTATCAGGCTTCAATCGCCATACGCAGTTTCTTCATGGCGTTCTTTTCTAACTGACGCACGCGCTCAGCAGAGACGCCGTATTGATCGGCCAGTTCCTGCAGCGTGGTTTTGTTCTCTTCATCCAGCCAACGGGCACGGATGATGTGCTGGCTACGCTCATCGAGGCTCAGCATTGCATCGCTCAGTTTATCTGCGGCGTGTGCATCCCAGTTGTCCTCTTCAATGCCATCAGCAAAGTCAGAGGTTTTATCCTGCAGATACAGCACCGGAGCCATCGGCTTGCCTTCGCCTGCTTCATCATCTGAAGACATATCGAAGGTCATATCCTGCGCGGCCATACGAGATTCCATCTCGAGCACATCTTTGCTGCTCACGCCAAGCTCGCGCGCGACCATTTCCACTTCGTCCTGGTTAAACCAGCCCAGACGCTGCTTGCTTTTACGCAAGTTAAAGAACAGCTTACGCTGTGCTTTCGTGGTCGCAACTTTCACGATACGCCAGTTACGCAGTACGTATTCGTGAATTTCTGCTTTGATCCAGTGCACGGCAAACGACACCAGGCGCACGCCCACTTCAGGGTTGAAGCGACGCACCGCCTTCATCAGGCCAATGTTACCTTCCTGAATCAGGTCAGCCTGTGGCAGGCCGTAACCGGAGTAGTTACGAGCAATATGAACAACAAAGCGCAGGTGAGACAGGATCAGCGTCTTAGCTGCATCCAGATCGCCCTGGTAATGCAGTTTCTCCGCTAATGCTTTCTCCTCTTCTGCCGTTAATACCGGCCAGTTATTGGCAGCCCGGACGTATGATTCCAGGTTACCCAGAGGCGCAATCGCTAAAGTTTGCATTTCTTTGGTCATTCAAACCCTCACAAATTCAATGGACTTGCTGCACAGTTCCTTGCGCAGACGTTACATTATGTCAACGTCGCGAAAAAACCAAAAGCAATCTGTGCTACTTGGACGACAAAGTTATCCACAAGTTCAATATTAGCAGTGAATATTTTACACACAGATGACGGCGGGATAAACAGGAAGAGTCCTCTGCTCCCAGATCGTCGGCAGCAGAGGAAGAGTATATCAAAAAACGTTGCTGTTGGTTACTGCGGCGTAAATCGGCGTAAATGTTGTACAGTCGCTAACCACGCGGCAATCCAGCCGATAATGGCGGCGATCAGCAGCAGCAGCAGTCCTTCGTCCCAGGAAAAACCTTCCAAAACAAAGGTGGTGCCAAACACCGAGGCGACCTGCGCCACCACGGACTGCAAGCGCAATACCAATACCTCGGAGAGGATCAGAGACAACACCGCGCCGCTGAAACCGAGCAGCGCACCGCCATACAGGAATGGACGCAGAATGAAGCCGTCGGTGGCACCGATCAGTTTTTGCACGTTAATGGTATCGCGGCGGGCGAAAATGCTGAGTCGCACACTGTTGCCGATCACCAGGAACACGGCGACCACCATCAGCAAGCCAATCATCGAGGCGATTTGCCCCACCAGCCCGGTTAAGGCGGCTAAGCGAGCAAACCAGCTGTCATCCATACGCACTTCATCAACGCCCTGCACTTTCGCGACCCGATCGCGCAGATTGGCCATGGTGTCTGAATTCTGGAAATTGAGCTTCGGCGTGATAATGGCCACAGCAGGCAGCGGATTCTGCTCCAGCATGTCCATTGAGCCGCCAAAGCCGGACCAGTTACGGAACTCATTCAGCGCTTCTTCACGCGTCAGATAGTTGACATTATCCACGCCATCTAACTTTTTCAGTTCAGCGGTGACGTTCTCGGCGGCGCTATCGTCCAGCGCTTTGTCGAGATACACGGTAAGCTGCGGCGCGGGATACCATTGTGTGGCCGCCTGGCTGACGTTTTTCCACACCATGTAGCAAACGCTCGGCAGCGTCAGCGAGATGGCGATCACCATCACCGTCAGCAGCGTGGCCAGCGGCTGGCGATACATATCCGATAACGTACCGCGCCACGCATAACGCCACTGCTCCTGCCAGCCACCTTTTAACGCCTTGCTTTTCGAAGGTTGCTTCGTCGCTTTCGGCGCTGCTGGGCGTTTATTGCGTTTATTGACCATCGTGGCCTCCGTGCAGACGTCCCTGATTCAGCGTCATCAGGCGGTAATTCCGCCGTGCAATCAGCCCGGTGTCATGCGTTGCCATCAGCACCGTGACACCCACGCGGTTAAACTCTTCAAACAGTCGCAGAATGTCTTCTGACAGCGCATTGTCGAGGTTACCGGTCGGTTCATCTGCCAGCAAAACCGCCGGCTTATTCACCACCGCACGCGCAATGCCGACACGCTGCTGTTCACCGCCTGAGAGCTGGATAGGATAACTTTTCGCTTTGTCGAGCAGACCAACTTTATCCAGCGCCGCCGACACACGACGACGAATGTCCTCACCGCTGGCACCGGAGATAATCAGCGGGATAGCCACGTTGTCGTAGACCGAACGATCCATCAGCAAGTGGTGATCCTGGAAAATCATGCCGATCTGACGTCGCAGGAAAGGGACTTCACTGTGACGCAGACGCGAAATATCGTGGCCGCTAAACCAGATCTGCCCGGCGCTCGGGCGCTCAATGCCACAAATCAGTTTCAGTAAGGTACTTTTCCCCGCGCCGGAATGGCCGGTCAGGAACGCCATTTCACCGGGACGCAGATGAAAATCCACCCCCTGTAGCGCCTGACGTCCTCCCAGGTAAGCCTTACTGACCTCTTCAAAGCGAATCATCCCAATCATTCCTCTCGGGCAAACAGTGCCTCAATAAAGTCCTCGGCCTTGAACGGCCGTAAATCCTCGATGCCTTCCCCGACACCGATATAGCGAATCGGAATGCCGAACTGATCGGCAACCGAGAAGATCACGCCACCTTTCGCGGTGCCGTCAAGCTTGGTCAAGGTAATGCCGGTTAAGCCCACCGCTTCATGGAACAGTTTGGCCTGGCTTACCGCATTTTGCCCGGTGCTGGCGTCGAGGGTCAGCATCACTTCGTGTGGCGCATCCTCATCCAACTTCTTCATCACACGGGTGATTTTCTTCAGTTCTTCCATCAGGTGCGCTTTGTTCTGCAAGCGACCTGCGGTATCGGCGATCAGCACATCCACCTGACGTGATTTAGCGGCCTGAATGGCATCAAAAATCACCGATGCGGAGTCCGCGCCCGTGTGCTGTGCCACTACCGGAATGTTGTTGCGTTGGCCCCACACCTGCAACTGCTCAACAGCAGCTGCACGGAAGGTGTCGCCTGCCGCCAGCATCACTGATTTGCCTTGCGCCTGGTACTGACGCGCCAGCTTACCAATGGTGGTGGTTTTGCCTACGCCGTTAACGCCAACCATCAGGATCACAAACGGCGTTTTGCCGCTAACATCCAGCGGCTCGTCCACTTTTTCCAGAATGCCGGCCATTTCAGCTTTCAGCAGGCCGTACAAGGCCTCTGCATCGCGCAGCTGCTTACGATTCGCCTGCTGCGTCAAATTGGCGATGATGCGGCGCGTGGTTTCCACACCGACATCGGCGATCAGCAGCTGTTCTTCCAGCTCTTCAAACAGGTCGTCATCGATTTTTTTGCCACGGAACAGACCGATAAACCCAGAACCCAGGTTTTCACGGGTTTTCACCAGGCTGCGTTTCAGGCGGGCAAAGAAGCCTTCTTTGGTTGGACGCTCTTGCTCCTGCGTGACGATCGGTGCCGCGGCCAGCGGCAGATCGCTGACGGTGTCCTGCGCTTCCGCTTCTGCATCTTCGGCATAGGTTTCCGCTAATGCCAGCGCTTCCAGCTCCTCGTCGCTTAACGCGTCGTCTTCTGGCTCAACCGGTGCTTCAATAACAGGCTGTTGCGGCTCAATCACTGGCTCAACCGGCGCTTCGATAACAGGCTGTTGCGGCTCGATCACCGGCTCGATGGGTGCTTCAACAATTAGCGTTTCGGCCTGCGGCTCTTCTTCGACAGGCACAACGTCGGGTTGCACTTCCACTTCCGGCAGCACCGCTTCTTCAGCAGCGACAATCGGCTCGGCAACAGGCTCTTCCACTGGTGCCTGTTGCGCTTCGGCAACCTGCTCAGTGACGGCAACCGTCTCTTCGGCCTGCGCTTCGGCGCTTGCTAATGCGCTCTCTTCAGCGATGGGCTCATGCGCTTGCTGCTCTTCCGCAGGCTGTTGCGTCTCTTCTTCTTTGCCAAAGCCTAGCCAGGAAAAAAAGCCGCGTTTTTTCTCTTTTGCCATTGTGTAACCACACTCCTCGATGGCTTATTCCCGGTTGCACGCTGTTCCCAGGGGATAAAAAATTCAATTATTGACGCACGAGCCGCGTAAAAATCAGGCAATTACGCGCGCCATATCAACTCAGTAGTCTAACACTTTCCAGCCAGCGCACCACAGCACCCTTTTTTACGTTTCTTCTCCTTGCTGCGCCCGTTAAACTACGCAACAAATTATGACGAGTTGTGAGCGAAATGAGTAAATCACCCCGCAGCAGTGGCGCTGCTGGCCAAATCCGCATCATCGGCGGGCAGTGGCGCGGTCGCAAATTACCGGTGCCTGACAGCGCTGGCTTACGCCCGACCACCGATCGCGTACGCGAAACCCTGTTCAACTGGCTGGCCCCCGATATTCAGGAAGCACGCTGCCTCGACTGCTTCGCCGGTAGCGGCGCGCTCGGGTTGGAAGCGCTGTCACGCTATGCCGCTTCAGCCACGCTGCTTGAAATGGAACGAGCGGTGGCGCAACAGCTGTCGCAGAACCTGCAAACACTGCGTGCAACCCAAGGGACCGTGGTGCAGACCAACACTTTGCAGTGGCTGAATCAGCCGGGCGAGCCGTTTGATGTGGTGTTTGTGGACCCGCCGTTCCGTAAAGGACTATTGCTGGAAACATTGACGCTGCTTGAAAAAAACGGCTGGCTGGCAGAGAACGCGCTAATTTACGTGGAGAGTGAAGTCGAGCATGGCACGCCGGTTGCACCCGCCAACTGGGATTTATACCGCGAGAAGATTGCCGGACAGGTCGCCTATCGCCTTTATCAACGCCAACAGGAGACGCACGATGTGGCTTAATCTGGGACGTTTACTGATGATTTGCGTCTGGGCTTTTCTACTGCTGAATCTGGTTCATCCTTTCCCGACGCCGCTGCGTTACTTCGTCCACGTTGCCTTGTTCTTCATGGTGATTATGCATGGCTTGCAGCTGGTCTTACTGCGCGCCACGCAGCCCAAAGAAGCACCGAAGCTCAGTGGCGCAACTCAGGCGAAGATTTTCTTTTTCGGCGTGTTTGAACTGCTGGCGTGGCAGAAGAAGCATTATCCTAAGATGTAGAGAAATCGGCCGCCATCGCGGCCGATTTTATTGCGCTGGGGTAAAGCTGACAAAGCGACTGCCCTTCATCTTCAACTCCCCCTTCGCACCCTTATCGATTTGATGATAATCATTGGCGCTGACCACCACTTTGATGTCACTTGCACCATTCAGCGGATGAAACAGGGCTTCATACTTCATGTCTTCAGCCACAATCTCTTCACGCTGGCGTGAACGGCGATTGGGCGACGGATACTCACGTTTGGTTTTGACTTCCACGCTCAGAGAACGAACCGGGGAAGCGTCATTGACCGCAGTTTCACGGCGTTGCTTGATAAACTGACGGGTCGCCAAAACGGCAATAATCGCCAGAACAATAAAAAAGAGTAGCGGTGGTTTGCTCATGTTTTCTCTCGTGCTTTGCGTTGATAATAGAACAATTAAAGACGACAAAGCATACAACCAGAGTTGACCGATTGTCACATTCGCCGCCGGTAACTTACACTGGGATCGCGATTTTGGGAAAATTCAATACTCTGGACTGCGTGTTCAGAAAAGGGAGAAAACATGCTTTGGTCTTTTCTTGCCGTACTTTTTTCCGGTTGGCTCTACGTTGATGCTTCATACCGTGGCCCGCAATGGCAGCGCTGGCTGTTCAAACCCGTGACCTTACTGCTGCTGGTGGCCTGGGCCTGGCAGGCGCCGACGCTCAACACCACCGACTATTTGATCCTCGCTGGGCTGGTCGCCACATTGGTTGGCGATGCGCTGACATTATTGCCACGCCAGCAGATGCTCTATGCGCTGGGCGCATTCTTCCTGTCACACCTGCTGTATACCATCAGCTTTGCCGCGCACATGACTATGAGCTTCTTCTGGCCGATCCCGGTGACTCTGCTGGTGATAGGTGCCGTGGTGATTGGCATCATCTGGTCAAAACTCGAAGATTTGCGTTGGCCGATCTGCACGCTGATTGGCATGACGCTGGTGATGAACTGGATGGCAGCGGAAAACTACTTCTTCCGCCCGACTGACTTCAGCTTCTCGCTGCTGGTCGGTGCAGGACTGCTGCTGTTAGCCAATATTGTCTGGTTTATCAGTCATTATCGCCGCCGTTTCAGTGCTGATAGCGCCATTGTTGCGGCCTGCTACTTTGCCGGTCACTTTATGATTGTGCGCTCGCTGTGGCTCTACTGAATAAATACTGACCTTTAACGCTTGACTCTGGAGTGGACTCCAGAGTGTAGCATTCAGGTTGCGGGCAGTGGCCCGCACCTGATACCGGAGGTCACATGCACGCACATACTCATTCTTGCCGCTGTGGGAAATCCCATAGCAAGCCTCAACCGCTGTGCGCCATTCGCAGCGCATCGCCCACCACGCTGAAAATCTCTGCCGCCCTGCCCGCCACACCGGAAAGTGGTTGCGGCTGCTGCGACAACGACAGCGCCAGCCCAGGCGGTGAAAGCGACGCCGAAAGCGACAGGCCCGGCTCCTCTTCCCATCAGTTCCGCTGGCAAATCGCCGGGATGGATTGCCCTAGCTGTGCGCGCAAAATTGAAAGCGCGGTAAAGCAGATCCCGCAGGTCAGCACAGCACGCGTTATCTTTGCCAGTGAAAAACTGGTGGTGGATGCGGACCAGGATATTCGCGCAGCCATAGAACAAGCCGTGAAAAATGTCGGCTTCATGCTCACCTCAAACGATCCGCAAGCGCAGACCGCCGCACCCAACCGCTGGCGCGAGAATGCTGGCCTGATGCTATTGGCACTGCTGATGCTGGCCAGTTGGCTGCTCAGCCAGGTTTCACCGCTGTGGGGCGATCGCCTGTTCGTGGTGACCACGCTGATTGGCCTGGCACCGATTGCCCGCAGCGCCTGGAAACTGCTGCGCGGCGGCTCGCCCTTTAGCATCGAAACCCTGATGACCCTCGCTGCCGCCGGTGCGCTATTGATCGGCGCCCACGCTGAAGCGGCCATGGTGCTGATGCTGTTCCAACTGGGTGAACGTCTGGAATCTTATGCCGCCACCCGTGCGCGTCGGGGCGTAACCGCCTTGATGGCCCTGCGCCCTGCTACCGCCACCCGTGTGAATGGCGCGCAGCGTGAGCAGGTAGCGCTGGAAGAGTTACATCCCGGCGACAGGATTGAAGTCGCTGCCGGTGGGCGTTTACCGGCCGATGCTGAACTGCTGAACCTCAGCGCCAGCTTTGATGAAAGCGCGTTGACCGGTGAATCTGTGCCGGTTGTGCGCCAGCCAGGTGAAACGGTGATGGCAGGTGCCACCAGCGTGGATCGTCTGGTGACCCTGAAAGTCATCTCCCAGCCGGGCCAAAGTGCCATTGACCGCATTCTGCAACTGATTGAAGAGGCCGAAACCCATCGCGCCCCGGTTGAACGCTTTATCGATCGCTTCAGCCGCATTTATACCCCCGCCATTATGCTGCTGGCACTAATGGTGATGCTTTTACCGCCATTGGTGGCGGGTGCTGCATGGCTGCCGTGGATTTATAAAGGTTTGACGTTGCTGCTGATCGGTTGCCCCTGTGCCCTGGTGATTTCAACACCGGCGGCGATCACCTCTGGTTTAGCCGCCGCGGCACGCCAGGGTGCGCTGATCAAAGGCGGTGCGGCACTGGAGCGACTGAGCCGCATCCAGACCATGGCCTTCGATAAAACCGGCACTTTAACCGCAGGCAAACCACAGGTCACACAGATAGATGTCTTCGGCACACAGCAAGAGAACGCGCTGCTTGGACTGGCGGCTGCCGTTGAACAAGGCTCCAGCCATCCTTTGGCGCTGGCGATTGTGCGTGAAGCCGAACGTCGCCAACTGGCGTTACCGCAAGCACAACATCAACAAGCATTGGCCGGAAGCGGTATCCGCGCCCAGGTTGAGGGAGTGAGTTATCAGCTACTGGCCCCGCGCGATGTCAATGTTCTCACTGACGATCAGCAACAGCTAATTGCGCAACGAGAAGCGCAAGGCCAGACGGTGGTGCTGCTGTTGCAAGCGCAGACAGTCCTCGGCGCGTTGGCCCTGCAGGATCAACTGCGAGAAGAGGCGAAGACGGCAGTGTCGCAGTTGAAAGCGTTAGGTATCAACAGCCTGATGCTGACCGGCGATAACCCGCGAGCCGCGGCGGCGATTGCGGCTGAACTCAGTATTGATTATCGCGCTGGGCTGCTGCCCGCCGATAAAGTCGAGGCGGTACGCAAGTTGGGTGAAGCGCAGTCTTTGGCGATGGTCGGCGATGGCATTAACGATGCGCCCGCAATGAAAGCGGCAACGCTGGGTATCGCGATGGGCAGCGGCACCGATGTGGCACTGGAAGCCGCCGATGCAGCCTTAACGCAAAACCGCCTGACGCTGCTACCGCGCACGGTATTACTGGCGCGCCGCACGCGCGCCATTATTCGTCAGAACATTGCGATTGCGCTCGGCTTGAAGGGGATTTTCCTGATCACCACGCTGCTCGGCTTTACCGGTTTGTGGTTAGCGGTGCTGGCAGACTCCGGCGCCACGGCGTTAGTCACGGCTAACGCACTGCGGCTCCTGCGTCAGCGTTAAGCCTGGCCTTTCTGAATCAGATACTGGTACGGCAGCGTTTCCGTTTGCTGTGCCAGCAACTGATGTTCCATAAAGCGGCAAAATCCCGGTATGTCGCGCGTGGTGGCGGGATCGTCAGCAATGATCAGCAGGGTTTCACCTGTCTGCATGGTGCGTACGGTTTTGCGCACCATCATCACCGGCTCAGGGCAACGTAACCCCAAAGCATCAAGCGTGTGGTCCGGCGCAGAAAAAGGATCGCTCATGATTCTCTGTCTTTGTTCGTGGTGGGCGCTCATTCTAGCGCGCTTAATCTCCAGCGCAAGGCGATAACGATTGCGTTAAAATTAACCATTGCTTAAATTGCGCAACGCGCTAAAATCGCCGCCGTTTTTTCAACAGATACTACGCTATCCCCTAAATAATTCGCGTTTTAGCAAGGCGGCAAGGGCGTGTATCCCCAGGAGCTTACTCAAGTAAGTGACTGGGGTACGCGAATGCAGCTAACGCAGCTACAACGCGAAGTATGAAGAGGATAGTTGGGTTCCCTCACCCCATTACTAAAAAGGTCTTACATGATTGATTTTTCTGCACGTCAGCGCATGCATGCGCTGTTTTGGCTATCGCTATTCCATCTGCTGGTGATCACCTCCAGTAACTACCTGGTACAGCTGCCGGTCTCAATTTTCGGCTTCCACACCACGTGGGGCGCGTTTAGCTTTCCGTTTATTTTCCTCGCTACCGATCTCACCGTGCGCATTTTTGGCGCGCCTTTAGCCCGTCGCATTATTTTGGCGGTGATGATCCCGGCACTGTTTATCTCCTATGTGGTCTCCTGCGTGTTTTACCAAGGTGAATGGCAGGGCTGGGCCTCACTGGAGCAGGTGAACCTGTTTGTCGCCCGTATTGCCAGCGCCAGCTTTATGGCTTATGCGCTGGGTCAGATTCTGGATGTCCACGTTTTTAACCGTTTGCGTCGTTTACCGCAGTGGTGGATAGCCCCGGCAGCCGCCATGTTCCTCGGTAATATCAGCGATACGCTGGCTTTCTTCTTCATCGCTTTTTATAAGAGCCCAGACCCGTTTATGGCAGCCCACTGGGTGGAGATTGCCATGGTGGATTACAGCTTCAAAGTGCTGATCTGCATGATTTTCTTCCTGCCCGCATACGGTGTACTGCTTAACAGCATGTTGAAACGCCTGGCTGAACGTTCTGCACCGCGCCAGATGAATTTCGGCTAATTGCACATAGACGAAACGCCGCAGCGCGCTAAGATTTCCTGACAGTACGGCGGTTGCTTTTAACCGCCGATTCCGTTTTTATAGCGGGTGGAAAGCACCAGACTGGAATCAATAAAGGGAAAAGAATGCGTAATTTAGTGAAATATGCGGGTATTGGTCTGTTGGTGTTGGGTCTTGCGGCCTGTGACCAGAAGAAAGATGATGCGGCAGCAGGCAGCAACGGTGCCAGCGCCAGTCAGTCCGCTCAGACCGTCAATCTGATGGACGGCAAGTTGAGCTTCAATCTGCCTGCGGGCATGTCTGATAAGAGCGGCAAACTCGGCTCTGAATCTACGAATATGCACGTCTACGCCGATGAAACCGGCCAGCGCGCGATTATCGTGATTGCCGGCGATCCCACCAACGAAGCGCTGGATGCACTCTCTCAGCGCCTGGAGCAGCAGCAACGCAATCGCGACCCGCAGCTGCAAGTGGTGTCTAACAAAGCCATTACGCTGAAAGACCAGCCAGCTCAGCAGCTGGATACGGTGATTTCTGCCAACAATCAGACCTCTTGGTCTTCCGTGATTCTGGCGAAGGTAGATGGCAAACTGCTGACCCTGCAGATCACTCTGCCAGCAGACAATCAGCAGCAGGCGCAGAGCGATGCTGATGCGATCGTTAAAAGTATTACGTTGAAGTAATCCCCTTCATCCTTTGAACGGCGGGTGCATTGGCTGCGTTCTCTCACCCCGGTCACTTACTTAAGTAAGCTCCCGGGGATTCGTTCGCTTGCCGCCTTCCCGCCGTTCAAATGATTTTGGGGATTCTAAATGTGACGCTTTAGGTAGCTAATTTAGGGTTTACAACCTCACCGGCGAAATATGCCAAATCTCATCCGCGTATTCCTGAATCGTTCTGTCCGCTGAGAAGTAACCCATATTAGCGATGTTCAACGCCGCACACCGCTGCCACTCATCTGGCTGACGATAAAGCTTGTCCACCTTATCCTGAGTATCCACATAGCTGCGGTAATCGGCCAACAATTGATAGTGGTCACCGAAGTTCACCAGCGCATCAAACAGATTGCGATAGCGCCCTACATCCCCAGGACTGAACACGCCGCTGGCGATTTGTGTCAGTGCCTGATGCAGTTCGGCATCTTCCTCGTAGTACTTACGCGGGTTATAGCCATCCTGACGCAGTTTCTCAACCTGCGGCGTGGTGTTGCCAAAGATAAAGATATTCTCCGCACCCACGTGCTCGCGCATCTCGACGTTAGCACCATCCAGCGTACCAATGGTTAATGCGCCATTGAGCGCGAACTTCATATTACTGGTGCCGGAAGCTTCTGTACCTGCAGTGGAGATTTGTTCAGAGAGATCCGCCGCCGGAATAATGATCTGCGCCAGGCTCACGCTGTAATTGGGAATAAACACCACTTTCAGCTTGTTCTTCACCTGCGGATCGTTGTTGATCACATTGGCGACATCGTTGATCAGATGAATGATGTGCTTCGCCACGTAATAGGCTGAAGCCGCTTTGCCGGCAAAGATATTCACGCGTGGCACCCAGTCTGCGGTGGGATCGGCCTTGATACGGTTGTAACGAGTGATAACGTGCAACACGTTAAGCAGTTGACGTTTGTATTCGTGAATACGTTTGATCTGCACGTCAAACAAAGCGTGCGGATCCAGCACGATATCCATGTTCTTCGCTACCCAATCCGCTAACCGCTTTTTGTTGGCGAACTTGGCATCACTAATCTGCTCAATAAATGCCGGGTAATCAACGTGCGGGGTCAGTTCGCTGAGTTGGCTAAGATCGGTACGCCAGTTGCGGCCGATGGTGTCATCCAGCACCTCCGACAGCGCCGGGTTAGCCAAGGCCAGCCAACGACGCGGCGTCACGCCGTTGGTTTTATTGCAGAAACGGCCGGGGAACAGGCGCGCAAAATCGGCGAACAGTGACTGCACCATCAGGTTGGAGTGCAGCTCTGATACCCCATTCACTTTGTGGCTCACCACCACCGCCAGCCAGGCCATGCGGATCTTACGGCCGTTGTTCTCATCAATAATCGAGATACGCGCCATCAGATCCCAGTCATCCGGGTAATACTCCTGGATGGTTTTAAGGAAGTAATCGTTGATTTCAAACACGATGCTAAGGTGACGCGGCAGAATCTTGCCAAACATATCCACCGGCCAGGTTTCCAGCGCTTCACTCATCAGCGTGTGGTTGGTGTAGGAGAACACCTGGCAGGTCACTTCAAAGGCATCGTCCCACGTGAACTTGTGATCATCGATCAACAAGCGCATCAACTCGGGGATCGCCAGCACCGGATGCGTATCATTCAGGTGGATGGCGATTTTATCTGCCAGATTGTCCCAGGTTTCATGCATCTGCCAGTGGCGGTTCAGGATGTCCTGCACCGTGGCTGACACAAGGAAATACTCCTGACGCAGGCGGAGTTCGCGGCCTGAATCGGTAGAGTCATCGGGATAGAGCACGCGCGACACGTTCTCTGAGTGGTTTTTGTCCTCCACCGCCGCAAAGTAATCACCTTGGTTGAATTTACCCAGGTTGATCTCGTTGCTGGCCTGGGCGCTCCACAAGCGCAAAGTATTGGTGGCGTCGGTGTCGTATCCGGGGATGATCTGATCGTAAGCAGCCGCAATAATCTCTTCGGTTTCCAGCCAGCGCACGCGCGCGCCTTCATGCTGCAAACGGCCACCAAAACGCACTTTATAGCGCGTGTTAAAGCGCTGGAACTCCCAAGGGTTACCGTATTCCAGCCAGTAATCCGGTGATTCACGCTGCTGACCGTCAACGATGTTTTGTTTAAACATGCCGTAGTCATATCGGATGCCGTAGCCGCGCCCTGGCAGGCCAAGCGTCGCCAGTGAATCCAGGAAGCAAGCGGCCAAACGGCCCAGACCGCCGTTACCCAGCCCGGGATCGTTCTCCTCATCCATCAGTTCACTGAGGTCGAGCCCCATCTCATCCAGCGCCTGATTGAGATCGTCATAGATGCCCATCGCCAGCAACGCATTGCCCAACGTGCGCCCCATGAGAAATTCCATCGACAGGTAATAGACCTGGCGCACATCCTGTGACAGCTGTGCACGGCTGGAGCGCAACCAGCGTTCCACCATGCGGTCGCGAACCGCCAACAGTGCGGCGTTGAGCCACTCATGCTGATTGGCGATCGAGGGGTCTTTACCAATAGTAAACATCAGTTTATAGGCGATTGAGTGCTTCAGTGCGTCAACCGTTAGCGTGGGTGAGGCATAGGTGAAAGGTGCATTCATATCCAGTATCCCAATCTCTGATTACAGCAAACGTTGATAAAGATCGCGGTAGGCTTGTGCGGCCACCTGCCAACTAAAATCCATCCCCATGGCCTGGCGCTGAACATAACGCCAGAGCGAAGGACGGGACCACAGAACAAAAGCACGTCGAATCGCCCGCAGCAGCGACCAGGCGTTACTGTCTTCAAAACTGAAACCGCTTGCGACCCCGTCAGCGAGGTTCTCCAGCGAACTGTCCTGCACGGTATCCGCCAGCCCACCGGTGCGGCGTACTAACGGCAACGTGCCATATTTCAGACCGTAGAGCTGTGTGAGGCCACACGGCTCAAAACGGCTCGGCACCATGATCACATCGGCACCACCAACAATGCGGTGCGAAAACGCCTCATGATAGCCAATCTGCACGCCTACGCTGCCAGGATGCTCAGCCGCGGCGGCCAGAAAACCTTGTTGTAACTCCGCGTCGCCCTGGCCCAGCAGCACCAGTTGGCCGCCCTGCGCCAGTAATCCTGGCAACGCTTCCAGCACCAGATCCAGCCCCTTTTGTTTCGTCAGACGGCTGATGACACAGAACACCGGCGCTTTCTCATCAATTTTTAGCCCCATGGCAATCTGCAGTTGGCGCTTGTTCTCGGCTTTGCTCTCCAGCGTGTCGCGGTCGTAACGCGCCGTCAGCAGCAAGTCATGTGCCGGGTCCCAGATTCCGGGGTCAACGCCATTGAGGATGCCACTCAGCCGTCCCTCTTTCAGACGTTGTTCAAGCAGCGATTCCATGCCGTAACCGAATTCGGGTCGGGTGATTTCCAGAGCATAAGTCGGGCTGACTGCCGTAATATGATCGGCATAAAATAAACCCGCTTTGAGATAGGAAATCTGTCCGTAGAACTCCAGCCCATGCATGTTAAAGAATGCGCGCGGGATCTGAATCTCATCCAGATGGCGCGCATTGAACAATCCTTGATACGCCAGGTTATGCACGGTAAACACCGTTTTCGCCGGACGCCCACGCGCGGCGATATAGGCGCAGGTTAAGCCAGCGTGCCAGTCATGCGCATGCACCACATCGGGTTGCCAGAAGGTATCCAGCCCACTTGCCAGTTCGGCACCCATCCAGCCAAGTAGCGCAAAACGCAGATAGTTATCCACATAAGCAAACTGCGATGTATCGTGATACGGGCTGCCAGGGCGCTCATACAATCCCGGTGCATCAATTAAATAAATGCCAACTCCGTTGAATTGTCCAAATAATAAACGGACCGGCCCGGCAAAAGTGTTTAATTCCGCCACAATCTCCGTGTCAGGGATCCCTTTACGCAGATCCGGATACGCGGGAATCAGCACCCGCGCGTCCGTTCCACCTGCAATTTGGGCCTGAGGCAAAGCGCCGACAACATCAGCCAACCCGCCGGTTTTCAGCAGCGGGAAAAGTTCTGAACAGACATGTAAAACCTGCATCCTGGACCCCTATTATGTTATCGCTCGCGTTCCCCGCGACGATTGCCTGTGTGTCTTGCTCGTTGCTTTCGCGGTCAGCCAGCCAGTTTGGCCAGCATGGCGCGCGTGACCAGCACGATGCCCTCTTCTGATCGGTAAAAACGGCGGCTGTCTTCATCGGGGTTTTCACCAATCACCATGCCTTCAGGGATCACGCAGGCGCGATCGATCACGCAGCGGCGTAGACGGCAGGAACGGTTAATGACCACATCAGGCAGCAGCACCGAGGAGTCGATATTGCAAAATGAGTTGATGCGCACACGCGGGAACAGCACTGAATTCACCACCACCGAACCGGAGATGATGCAACCGCCCGACACCAGTGAGTTCATCGTCATGCCATGGCTGCCCGAGCGATCCTGCACAAACTTCGCCGGCGGCAGAGGCTCCATGTGGGTACGTATCGGCCATTCATGGTCGTACATATCCAGTTCCGGCGTGACCGAGGCCAGATCGAGATTGGCTCGCCAGTAGGCCTCTAACGTCCCGACGTCTCGCCAGTACGGCTCAGCATTTTCGTCGTTCTGCACGCAGGATAAGGTGAAGGAGTGCGCGTAAGCCTCACCGCTGGCGACGATTTTCGGCAATAGGTCTTTACCGAAATCGTGGCTGGATTCAGGGATCAGCAAATCCTCCTCCAGCAACTGATAGAGGTAGTCAGCATTGAACACATAGATGCCCATACTGGCTAAGGCTTTGCTGTCATCACCGGGCATTGACGGCGGTTTAGGCGGTTTCTCGACAAAATCCACCACGTTGTTTTCCGCGTCTACGGCCATCACGCCAAACGCCGTGGCTTCCGCCAGCGGCACCGGCAAACAGGCGATGGTGCACTTCGCGCCACGGTCAGCATGGTCAAGCAGCATGCGCGAGTAATCCATTTTGTAGATGTGATCGCCCGCCAGAATGACGATGTATTGGGCGTTGTAGCGACGAATGATGTCGAGGTTTTGCGACACCGCATCTGCGGTACCGCGATACCAGTGCTCGGTTGACGCACGCTGCTGTGCGGGCAGCAGATCAACAAACTCATTCATCTCTTCGTTGAACAGTGACCAGCCACGCTGGATATGCTGCGTCAACGTATGCGACTGATATTGCGTGATCACGCCAATGCGCCGAATGCCCGAGTTAATGCAGTTCGACAGCGCAAAGTCGATGATGCGGAACTTGCCACCGAAGTGCACGGCAGGTTTGGCGCGTTTTGCGGTGAGATCTTTCAGGCGCGTACCGCGCCCGCCAGCAAGGATCAGGGCAACCGTTTGTGTAGGGAGCTGGCGCGCCAGCATCAGATGATCTGTTCTATCTAATTTAACCATGTCTGACTCCTTATGATTGCTTTAGGAACACACACACGCCGTGTGCGGGCCCGTGCCAGACAGTTGTCAGGATGGGGTTATCTTCCCCGGCGAAAGGAGGAATGGCACGCCACTCTCCGTCTGGTAAGGCAAGGTCACTCACCGATTCCGTGGCGTTGATTGTTATTAACCAGCGGCCGGAGAGCAGGATCTGCATTCTGTGCGCCCCCTGTTCCCACTCCTCATTCTCCAGTGGTTTGCCGCTGGCATTGAACCACCGCACGTTGCCATCGCCCTCCTGCCACCAGCGATCAGCGGTCAGCGCAGGGATGCGCTGACGCAGCCGGATTAACGCGGCAGTGAAGTCGACCAGTCCAAAATCATCCTGTTGCCAGGCCAGCCAGGTCAGCGGGTTGTCCTGACAGTACGCATTATTGTTGCCGTGCTGGCTGTGACCGCGTTCATCCCCCGCCAGCAGCATCGGGGTGCCCTGCGCCAGCAGGAGCGTGGTCAGTAACGCATGCACACTGCGCCGCCGCCGTTCGACAATATCGAAATTGACCTGCAGCCCCTCTTTGCCATGGTTATGGCTGAAGTTGCTGCTACTGCCGTCACGATTGTCTTCACCGTTGGCCTGATTATGTTTATTGTTGAAGCTCACCACATCACGCAGCGTAAAGCCGTCGTGGGCAGTAATCAGATTGATACTGGCGTGCGGCAGACGTCCGTCACGCTGGAATACGTCACTGGAGGCCGCAAAGCGCCGGGCAAAGTCACCGTTGTTGAGTTGACCATGCAGCCAGTAACGGCGCGCGGCATCGCGGAAATGATCGTTCCACTCGGCGAAATCAGCGGGAAAATTCCCCACCTGATAACCGCCGGGGCCGATATCCCAGGGTTCAGCAATCAGCTTGACCTTCGACAGCAGCGGGCAGGCCTTAATGGCAGCAAACAGCGGTGCATCCTGACGGTATTCCGGCGTGCGTCCTAACACGCTCGCCAGGTCAAAGCGGAAACCATCGATATGGCAGTCCCGCACCCAGTAGCGCAGCGCTTCTAAGGCCCAATCCATCACCTGCGGATCGCTGAGATTGAGCGTGTTACCGCAGCCAGTCCAGTTTTGATATTCACCCTGCGCGTCGAGCCAGTAATAGCTGGCGTTATCTACGCCGCGCAGCGAAATGTTAGGGCCGATCTCTTCCAGTTCGGCGGTGTGGTTGAACACCACATCAAGAATCACCTCAATACCCGCCGCATGCAGCGCTTTAACGGCCTGCTGGAACTCCTGCAACGGTGTCAAACCGTGCTCGCCAGATGCGTAGCGGGGGTCCACCGCCCACAGCGCAAACGGGTTATAGCCCCAGTAGTTGCTGAGCCCAAGCCGTAGCAAACGTGGCTCGCTGGCGAAATGGGCGATCGGCAGCAACTCCAGCGCGGTAATACCAAGGTGATGAAAGTACTTCACCATAGCAGGATGGCCCAGCGCCGCATAAGTCCCGCGCAGCCTTTCCGGAATTTCCGGATGTTGCTGGGTCAGGCCGCGCACATGCGCCTCATAAATCACCGTTTTACCCCACGGCGTCCTCAAGGGCTTATCCGTTTCCCAGTCGAAATCTTCGGCAATCACCAGCGATTTCGGTGCGATGGCGGCATTATCCTGGCCATCAGGCTGCTGCTCGCCGCCGCTAAAGCGTGGATCATCGGGAATGTCGCCGACCACCGCTTTGGCGCAGGGATCGACCAACAATTTGGCCGGATTAAAACGATGACCTTGCTGGGGTGCCCACGGGCCATGCACGCGATAACCATAACGTTGACCTGGCTTAAGCGCGGGAAAATAGCCGTGCCAGATATCGCCGCTACGCGCCGGAAGGGGAAAGCGCCGCTCTACGCCGTGCGCGTCAAATAAGCACAGTTCAACCTGCTCGGCATGGCGGGAAAACAGCGTGAAGTTCACGCCGCGCCCGTCATAGTGGGCGCCCAACGGCGTCGGCTGCCCGGTCTCCAGCATCAGTCGCCCTCCCGCACCAGCCAAATCGTGGCCAGCGGCGGCAAAGTCAGGCTGAGGGATTGTGGCCGACCATGACTCTCAATCGCATCCGTGTGAACGATGCCGTGATTACGCACGTCGCTGCCGTGATAATCATGCTGGTCGGTATTCAACACCTCACGCCAGCCACCTTGCTGATTGACGCCGAAACGATAATCGTGGCGCGCCACCGGCGTGAAGTTACTGACGACAATGATTTCATTGCCCTCACGATCGCGGCGTACAAACACAAACACCGAATTCTCATGATCATCGACCACCAGCCACTCAAAGCCCTGTGCATCAAAATCCAGCTGATGGAGCGGCGCAAAGTGTTTGTAGCTGTGGTTGAGATCGCGCACCAAACGCTGCACGCCGTTGTGCCAGTTGTCCTCACCTTCCAGTAAGTGCCAGTCAAGGCTGGTATCGTGATTCCACTCACGCCCCTGAGCAAACTCGTTGCCCATAAACTGCAGTTTCTTACCGGGGAAGCCCCACATCCAACCGTAATAGGCGCGCAGGTTGGCAAACTTTTGCCATGCGTCACCCGGCATCCGGTCGAGTATCGAACGTTTGCCATGTACCACTTCATCGTGAGACAGCGGTAACACGAAGTTTTCGGTGTAGTTATAGAGCATGCCGAAGGTCATCAGGTTGTGATGATAGCGACGATGCACCGGATCGAGTTTCATGTAGTCGAGCGTGTCGTGCATCCAGCCGAGATTCCATTTGAACCAGAAGCCGAGGCCGCCATCTTCGGAGGGGCGCGTCACGCCGGGATAATCGGTAGACTCTTCCGCCACGCTGATACTGCCTGGCGCGGCACGGCCCAGCGTACGGTTGGTGTGACGCAGGAAGGAAATCGCTTCAAGATTCTCACGACCGCCGAAGTGGTTGGGGACCCATTCGCCCTCTTTGCGGCTGTAATCGCGATAGATCATCGAAGCCACGGCATCAACACGTAAGCCGTCAATGCCAAAACGCTCCATCCAGTAGAGCGCGTTACCGGAAAGATAGTTACTGACTTCACGCCGACCGAAATTATAAATCAGAGTGTTCCAGTCTTGATGGTAGCCTTCGCGCGGATCGCTGTGTTCGTACAGTTCGGTACCGTCGAATTTCGCCAGCCCGAAGTCATCACTGGGGAAATGGCCTGGCACCCAGTCGAGCAGCACGTTAATCCCCGCATCGTGTGCCGCGGCAATAAAGTGGCGAAATTCGTCACGTGTACCAAAACGGCGCGTCGGCGCGTACATCCCCAGCGGCTGATAGCCCCAGCTGCCGTCAAACGGGTGCTCGTTGATTGGCAGCAACTCAATGTGCGTAAAGCCCATCTCTTTGACGTACGGCACCAGCTGTTCAGCCAGCTCTTTGTAGCTCAGCCAAAAGTTATTGTCGGTATGACGACGCCAGGAACCGAGGTGCACTTCATAAATCGAGATCGGCTGATCAAAAGCATTCGCGGCTTTACGCTGTGGCAGCATCTCTACTTTCGGCGGCAGACCACAGATCATTGACGCCGTTTGCGGACGCATTTGCGCTTCAAAAGCAAACGGGTCCGCTTTAATGCGCAGCTGCCCATGAGTATCAATGATTTCATATTTATACAGCTGGCCATTCACCGCGCCCGGCACAAACAATTCCCAGATACCGAGTTCACGGCGGAAGCGCATCGGATGACGGCGGCCATCCCAGAAATTGAATTCACCCACCACGGAAACACGGCGTGCGTTGGGAGCCCAGACGGAAAAACGCGTACCGCTGACGCCATCAATGGTGGCACCGTGCGCGCCCAGGGTTTCATACGGGCGCAAATGCGTGCCCTCGCCGAGCAGCCAGGCATCCATCTCCGCCAGGAGCGGGCCAAAGCGGTACGCATCGTCGATCAGGTTTTGCTGGCCGTGCCACGTGACCGCCAGCTGATAGCGAAACAGGTTTTTACGGCGTGGGATCACACCACAGAAGAAACCGCGTGAATCCAGACATTTAAGCTGTGCGCATTTGCGACCGGTGTTGGTTTCAATTACCCACACTTCCGAGGCATCAGGCAGCAATGCGCGCACTTCGAGGCCTTCGACAGTTTGGTGCATCCCCAGAAAAGAGAAGGGATCGGCATAATTCCCGGCAAAAAGGGCATTGATCGCCTGGCGATCGGGAAGCTCTGACATGACTTTCTTCCTATGATTTTGCGCAGGCGACCGGAGTGGACAACAATGCCGCCTCTGGTGCGCTGCTTTTCATTGAGCCATACATACACCAGCAAGAGAGAGGACACCGTCCATGGGGGAAGATCTTTGCCGTGTACAACAACCATTCAGTTCGAAAGCAAAAACAGTTAACAACCGGCACATCACTGTTAAATCATAGCTTGGGGCTGGCAGTTGCCAGGGGGGAAAGCAAAAAAATCTTCTCGGACGAGCAAAAAGGGGAAGCGGATCACTTGTCAGGCGCAATTTGCGTTAAGTTTTGCAACCTGGATTACAAAAAAAGGCCGGGAACCCCCGGCCTGTCTGGTTTGTCGCTGCGCTTAATCGATCAGCAAACGCAGCATGCGACGCAGCGGTTCAGCCGCGCCCCACAGCAACTGGTCACCCACGGTGAACGCGGAAAGGTATTCCGGCCCCATGTTCAGTTTGCGCAGACGCCCTACTGGCGTGGTCAGCGTGCCGGTGACGGCCGCTGGCGTCAGCTCACGCATGGTGATCTCACGGTCATTTGGCACCACTTTCACCCACTCATTGTGGGAAGCCAGCAACTGTTCGATTTCGTTCAGCGGCACATCTTTTTTCAGCTTCAGGGTGAACGCCTGGCTGTGGCAGCGCAGTGCGCCCACGCGGACACACAGACCATCGACCGGAATCACACTGCTGGTACGCAGGATCTTGTTGGTTTCTGCCTGGCCTTTCCACTCTTCACGGCTCTGACCGTTATCCAGCTGTTTGTCGATCCATGGAATCAGGCTGCCCGCCAGCGGTACGCCGAAGTTGTCAGTCGGCAAGGTTCCAGAACGGGTGAAATCGGTGACGCTACGTTCGATATCCAAAATCGCGGATGCCGGATCCTGCAGGGATTTCGCTACGTGGTCGTGCAGCATGCCCATTTGCGTCAGCAGTTCACGCATGTGACGCGCTCCGCCGCCGGATGCCGCCTGGTAAGTGGCCACAGACGCCCACTCCACCAAATCGTTAGCGAACAGGCCGCCCAGTGACATCAGCATCAGGCTGACAGTGCAGTTGCCGCCAACGAAAGTTTTGATGCCGTTGTCGAGACCCTGACGAATGACATTGTGGTTAACCGGATCGAGAATGATGATGGCATCATCTTTCATGCGCAGCGTCGATGCTGCATCAATCCAGTAGCCCTTCCAGCCGCTTTCGCGCAGCTTAGGATAGACTTCACTGGTGTAGTCACCGCCCTGGCAGGTGATAATAATATCCAGCGCCTTCAGCGCCTCGATATCAAAAGCATCCTGCAGCGCACCGGTCGACTTACCGCCAAAGGTTGGCGCCGCCTGACCCAGCTGTGAGGTGGAGAAGAAGACCGGATTGATCACATCAAAATCACGTTCTTCACTCATGCGTGACATCAGCACAGAGCCGACCATGCCACGCCAACCAATAAAGCCTACATTCTTCATTTTCTGTCCGTCCGGGGCGTTTTCACTGTGCCCTTCGTGGTGCGAGGAAAGACCAGCCGGATTATCCAGTTGATCTGCGTAATAATCAGGTTTACCTGCGACCTCCAACTCTACAAAATGCAGGCTTTCTGGCAAGTGAATTAATTCGATTGCATCAACTTTTTCAGCAGTACAACTAATAATTCCGAATAAGAGTGGTTTTTAAAAATGACTGAGATGATATCCGCAACCATCTTGTTGCTGTTGATTATGGACCCGTTAGGTAACCTGCCGATCTTTATGTCGGTGCTTAAGCATCTGGAGCCCAAGCGCCGCCGCGTGGTACTGATGCGCGAAATGCTGATCGCGCTGATTCTGATGCTGCTGTTTTTATTCGCCGGTGAACGCATTCTGGCGTTCCTCAATTTGCGCACCGAGACGGTGTCGATCTCCGGCGGCATCATTCTGTTCCTGATCGCCATCCGCATGATTTTCCCCTCCGGTGAAACCAGCACCAGCGGATTACCCGCCGGTGAAGAACCGTTTCTGGTGCCGCTGGCGATTCCGTTAGTGGCTGGGCCGTCGCTACTGGCCACCCTGATGCTGTTGTCGCATCAATATCCTAATCAGATGACGCATCTGGTGGGGGCGCTGATGATCGCCTGGGGTGTGACAGTGGTAATTTTGCTGCTGTCCGGCGTGTTTTTACGCCTGCTCGGTGACAAAGGTGTCAATGCGCTGGAACGCCTGATGGGGCTGATTCTGATTATGCTGGCGACGCAGATGTTTCTGGATGGGATACGCGCGTATCTCAAGCTGTAAGGGCAAGGAGGAAAAATGGCGTTAACCCGACTTTTTCACTTTATTTTGGCTGGCTTTCTCAAGACGTTTAATTTCAGTGGGCTGGAAAAGCGTGCAGGCTACATCGTGTTCGTCGTGTTTCAGGTGGGATGGTTTTGCCTCTATCTGAAATGGTTTGCTATGCAAACTAGTGAGATTGGTTTTGTGCCGCTACTGCTGTTTATCTTGCCGATGTTGGCGTGCGGCAGCAGACGCATCAACGATGCGGGGTATTCGCGAGGTGTTTTTATTTTATTGCTGATCGCCCCCTATTTACTGTTCCCTTTTCTGGCATTTCCAGCCTCGGCAACACGTAAATAGACAGCGGGCGACCTGGTAGTTTAATGCCCATAACTTAAGCAGAAATTGCATGGTTAACCCGGTGCGCATCAATGCGCACCCTACGAAAACCGTACACTTTTCATTGTAGAGTCGCCATTGATGGCGACCGAAAAGTGCCTAACCGACAAGCATTACGCTACCGTTTACTTTTTCTTCTTCTCAATCGGTTTACCCGACCAGTAACCGGCCAGCAGTGAACCTGACAGGTTGTGCCACACCGAGAACAGTGCGCCTGGCAAGGCCGCCAGCGGTGAGAAGTAGAGTTTGCCCAGCGTGGCCGCCAGACCGGAGTTCTGCATGCCGACTTCCAGCGCCAGCGTACGGCAGGTAGATTCGTCAAAGCCGAACAGCTTGCCGCCCCAATAGCCGCCCAGCAGACCAATGGCGTTATGCAGGATCACCGCGGCAATCACTACCAGACCCACGGAACCGATAAAGCCTTGAGAGCCTGCCACCACAGCGCTGATAATCAGCAAAATACAGATCATTGAAAACGCCGGCAGATACGGCTCAACGCGGCGCACCACGCTGTTCATGGAGTGGTGGATAATCAGGCCCAGACCAATTGGGATGACCACGATTTTCACGATACTAAGCAACATGCCCACCACATCCACCTGAATGTGCGTATCAACGTAGAAACGCGTCAGCAGCGGCGTGGCGAACACGCCCACCAGCGCTGAAACAGACGAGATGGTCACCGACAGTGCCACATCCCCTTTCGCCAGATAGATCATCACGTTGGATGCGGTGCCACTGGCGACGCTACCGACCAGAATCATACCGGCAGCCAGATCCGGTGGCATCTGGAACAGTTTTGCCAGACCCCAGGCCGCCAGCGGCATCACCAGATAGTGCAAAAATGTCCCGGCGATAACCGGTGCCGGACGTACCAGCACGCGTTTGAAATCGTCAATATTGAGGGTGACGCCCATGCCGAACATGATCAGCATCAGCAGATAAGTGACCCATGGACCAATACCGGTGAAGGTGCCAGGAGAGTAATACGCAGCGACCGAAAGCAGCACGGCCCAGAGCGGGAACAGACGAGTTAACATGCCGAGCATGAGGAGACTTCCTTAGATATTTTTTAATTTATTTCATATGCCACAGATGAATGCCGTGCGGGGAACGACCACAGCGACGGACGCAGGATCATAACATTTCATTATCGTGACGTAAGGCGGGAAGTCGCTGGCAGGATAAAATGCGGATCGTCTGCGGTCGATCCGCGATTTGTGGAGAAATTACTCTGCTTTTTCCAGTAAAACACGGTAGATCACACCACCGATTGCGGCACCGATGATGGGCATCAGCCAGAACATCCACAGTTGTTGTAGTGCCCAACCGCCCTGGAAAATTGCGACACCGGTACTACGCGCCGGATTCACCGAGGTATTGGTCACCGGAATACTCACCAGATGAATCAAGGTCAGCGCCAGACCAATCGCTATCGGCGCGAAACCTGCTGGCGCGCGCTTATCGGTTGCCCCCATGATGACCACCAAGAAAATGGCTGTCATCACCGTCTCACAAATCATCCCGGCATGCAGGCTAAAGCCACCCGGTGAGTGCTCGCCATAGCCGTTGGAGGCAAAACCGCTGGCTGCAGCGTCGAAACCGGGCTTTCCACTGGCAATTACATAGAGCACGCCAGCGGCGGCCACGGCACCAATCAGCTGAGCAATGATGTAGGGGATAACCTGCGCTGCCGGGAAACGGCCGCCAAAAGTTAAACCAATGGTCACGGCGGGATTAAAGTGGCCGCCCGAGATATGGCCGACGGCAAACGCCATCACCAACACCGTCAAACCAAATGCTAGCGCTACGCCAGCAAAACCAATTCCTGTTTGCGGAAAGGTAGCCGCCAGTACCGCACTACCACAGCCACCTAAAACCAGAACAAATGTGCCTACCCCTTCAGCCACTAATCTTTGCATAGCCACTCCCTCAAAAATTTAATGTTTTCTCGATGGGACTATCATTCAGAGCGATTAAGGCGCAACCGCTGAATAGAATCGTAGTGCGATATACAGACAATTCCAGTGCATAAACAGAGGGATAACGCTGATAATTAAAAGGTTATTAAGCAATAGTTGGTGCGGAAAACAGACTGCCGTTTGGCTTAAATAATTGTTTAACGATATTAATAAATAAAAAAGCCGGACCATGTCCGGCTTGATTTATTGCGCTAAAAATTTGCCTTAAGAACCAAAAAGATTCTTATGCAGTGCGCGCACCACTTCTTCCGCATCTGGCGTTGGCACCAGGAAGCACAGGTTATAGCTGCTTGCGCCGTAGCAAATCATGCGCAGGTTGAAGGGCTCAAGTGCGCCAAACACCTCTTTACCTACACCGCAGGCTTTCGACAGGTTGTTACCAATGATCGCCACCAGCGCCAGATTCTCTTCCACTTCTACACGGCACAGTGAAGAGAGCTCGGTCAACAGCGCCTGTGTCAGCAGGCTCTCACCGGTGGTGGAAGAGCCGGTGGTGTCCAGCGTCAGGGCCACACTCACTTCGGAGGTGGTAACCAAATCAACTGAGATATTGTGGCGCGCCAGAATCGCAAACACTTCAGCCAGGAAGCCGTGCGCATGCAGCATGTTCAGGCTGTGCAGCGTCATCAGCGTTTGCTTACGGCGCAATGCCAGTGCACGGAACAGCGGTGGGTTTTTGGTTTCGTTGCACACGCGTGTGCCGCCAGCCGCCGGATCTTTACTCGAGCCAACAAATACCGGGATATCACTGCGCACCGCAGGCAGCAACGTCGCTGGGTGCAGCACCTTCGCGCCGAAGATGGCCATTTCAGCCGCTTCTTCAAAGGTGATCTCTTCAATACGCTTCGCGGTAGGCACCACGCGTGGGTCGGTGGTGTAGATACCGGCCACATCGGTCCAGATATCCACACGCGCCGCTTGCAACGCTTCACCCAGCAGTGCCGCTGTATAGTCGCTGCCGCCACGTCCCAGCGTGGTGGTGCGGCCTTTGCTTTCGCTGCCAATAAAGCCTTGGGTGATCACCAGCGCTTCGGCAACGCGTGGAGCCAGTTGTGCGGTGGTCAACTCTTTTAGGGTGGCGATTTCAGGTTCGGCACGACCGAAACGATCGCTGGTGCGCATCACTTTACGCACGTCAAACCACTCAGCATTTACCTGACGCTCACGCAGCACTTCGACAAACAGCAGCGTCGACATTAGCTCACCGTGGCTCACCAGTTCGTCGGTCAGTGCGTGTGAGGTCGCCAGAGCGGTGGCTTCCGCCAGCATCAGGATGTTTTCCAGCATGCGATCAATCTCCTGACGGATCACATCAGGCGACTGCAGACGATCAATGATGGCGTATTGGATGTTACGAATTTCATCCAGCAGGTGAGCACGCTGCTCCAGTTCCCGGCCTTCGGCCAAAGCAACCAGCAGGTTGGTCACGCCAGCAGATGCAGAGAGCACCACTAAACGGGTATTGGCATCAGACAGCACCACATCGGCACTGCGGTTCATAGCATCAAAATCGGCAACGCTGGTGCCGCCAAATTTCGCCACGATCAGAGTTTGAGACATGTAACGAACCTCGTGTCAGATTAGCTTTCTCCCGTTATCAGCAACGGAAGAGGTGATTTCAGCCTTGGCACAAGAGAAGAGCAGAATTGGACAGACAAGATCAGGAGATGAGTCACCAAAAGCACTTCACCTTGCGAAACGTCCGACTGCGGACGCTTCTGGTGACAACCCAGAGGATTCAGCCCCTGCAGCCGACAGCTCAACACACCGCGTGTTGTGCCATCTCGGCGTCACACCCCCTGATGTGTTCTCAAACGGATACGGTTCCTTGAACACACTGCCTGGGCGACGCGCCTCTTCTGGCTTGCACCCGGAGGTGCAAGTCGCGCGCACAAAATACTGATTAATTCTTCCGCTGTCCAGCCTTGTAGCAACGGGATGATTCTTTTTTAGATTTTCGCCAGCGCATCACTGAACAAACACCGATCGCGCTGCCCGCCTAAAGTAGTTAATGGTGCGAAAAATGCGGCCAGATCCTGATGCGGCACAGGGAATGTTTATGTCGCAAAAGCGACAATCTGCGCCGGATTAAACTGAAACAGTGCGGCCACAGTCACAAATTTTTTCCCTTCGATTGCAACTGTGGTCATACTGAAACCCGTTCGCGGTAGCGTATATACCCAAAATAATTCGAGTTTCAGGAAGGCGGCAAGTGCATGAATCCTTAGGAGCTTACTGAAGTAAGTGACTGAGGTGAATGCACGTAGCCAACGCACCTGTAGCTTGAAGTATGAGGGGGATAAGCCACAAGAAATGCTCAGCATGCCGGGCCAGCAGGACGCGCCCGGATGGAATGACGGTTCTTATTTCAACAAGAGTGTTGCCATGAAAAATATCAATCCGAAACAAACCGCAGCCTGGAAAGCGCTGCAGCAGCATTTTGATCAGATGAAATCGGTGCAGATCGCCGACCTGTTTGCACAGGATGCCGATCGTTTTGCGAAATTCTCTGCCACCTTCGATGATCAGATGCTGGTGGATTTCTCAAAAAACCGCATCACCCAGGAAACCCTCGACACTTTACAAGCGCTGGCCAAAGAGACCGATCTGGCGGGCGCGATCAAATCCATGTTCTCTGGTGAGAAAATTAACCGCACCGAAGATCGTGCCGTTCTGCACGTTGCCCTGCGTAACCGCAGCAACACACCAATCCTGGTTGATGGCAAAGATGTGATGCCAGAAGTGAATGCCGTGCTGGCGAAGATGAAAGGCTTCTCTGAGCGCATCATCAGCGGCGAGTGGAAAGGCTATACCGGCAAAGCCATTACCGACGTGGTGAACATCGGTATCGGTGGTTCCGATCTCGGTCCATTTATGGTGACGGAAGCGCTGCGTCCTTACAAAAACCACCTTAACATGCACTTTGTTTCCAACGTTGATGGCACCCACATCGCGGAAACACTGAAAGATCTCAGCCCGGAAACCACGCTGTTCCTGGTGGCTTCAAAAACCTTCACCACCCAGGAAACCATGACCAACGCCCACAGCGCGCGTGACTGGTTCCTGAAAACGGCAGGCGACCAACAGCACGTGGCAAAGCACTTTGCAGCGCTGTCCACCAACGGTAAAGCCGTCGGCGAATTCGGCATTGATACCAACAACATGTTCGAGTTCTGGGACTGGGTTGGCGGCCGCTATTCACTGTGGTCAGCGATTGGTTTGTCGATCATCCTGTCAATCGGCTTTGAAAACTTCGAGCAGCTGCTGAGCGGTGCGCATGCGATGGATAACCACTTCGCCAACACCCCAGCCGAACAGAACCTGCCGGTGCTGCTGGCGCTGATTGGTATCTGGTACAACAACTTCTTTGGTGCGGAAACCGAAGCCATCCTGCCTTACGATCAGTACATGCACCGCTTCGCGGCGTACTTCCAGCAGGGCAATATGGAGTCCAACGGTAAGTATGTCGATCGTGAAGGCAATGCGGTGGACTATCAGACCGGCCCAATCATCTGGGGTGAGCCGGGCACCAATGGTCAGCATGCGTTCTACCAGCTGATTCATCAGGGCACCAAACTGATCCCTTGCGACTTTATCGCACCGGCGCAGAGCCACAATGTGTTAACCGATCACCATCCTAAGCTGCTGTCGAACTTCTTCGCGCAGACCGAGGCACTGGCGTTCGGTAAATCCCGCGATGTGGTGGAGAAAGAGTTTACCGATGCCGGTAAATCTGCCGAATCAGTGGCACACATCGTGCCGTTCAAAGTCTTCGAGGGCAACCGCCCAACAAACTCCATCCTGTTGCGTGAAATCACGCCGTTCAGCCTGGGTTCACTGATTGCGCTGTATGAGCACAAAATCTTCACCCAAGGCGCTATTCTCAATATCTTCACGTTTGACCAGTGGGGCGTTGAGTTGGGCAAACAGCTGGCAAATCGCATTCTGCCAGAGCTCGAAAATGACGCGACCATTAGCAGTCATGACAGCTCCACCAATGGCTTAATTAATCGCTATAAATCCTGGCGTTAATTTTCCTGCCAATCTGAATAAGGCGGCGCTATAGCCGCCTTATTTCTGTCAAATATGCCATCGCACGCCCATTTCTGTTAATTTCCGCACGCGTTATGGTTAGATAATTCTTAAAATGACCTAAGGAAAATCGGAAGTTTGCCAAACGCCCCTAAACGATACTCGATTTAAAATGGATCTAATTCAGCAAGATAAATAACTATCTTACTGATTGATAGGTGATTTATATTTAACCCCTCTCAGGAAAATCTGATTATTCTTATTCCGTACCAATTTTTAATGAAAAAGTGAAAAATCCTGCCACGACTCTGGCAACCCCGAGATTATTCCGTCAGCAGAAAAAACCTCATTTAAAAAAAGCAGCTATCGCCAATTCGCCTTATTTATCACCAGAAATGCCCATGTTTTCCGCCCTCTTTTTCTGTCGCTGAACTCTGGTAATTTGTTGCCCTATACTGAACGCGCCCGAAATTGGGGTACATCCTTCATTCATTTTTAGATGCAGGAAATGTTGTTATGAAAAAACTGATGGTTGCCGGTGCAGCCTTACTTTACGTTGCCGTTTCTTCTGCTGCGATCGCTGCACCAGAGGAAGCCGGTGCCGCTGCGGGCGCGCAGGCGGGAGCAATCTCGACCGGTGCAAGCACCGCTGTGGGTATCGGCGCACTGGGTGCGTTGGTAGGGCTCGGCATCGCTGCTGCTGGCGGCGGTGACGGGGCAAATACCGGTACAACAACGACCACGACAACGAGCACCACTCGTTGATCTAGCACCTTTAAACATAACCACACAGCTGTGTGGTTATTTTTTGCCTGGTTTTATTTTTAACAGGGATATACACAGTGCGCCGACCTCCTCTGCTGCTGCTTTGCCTGCTGCTGCAGGCCTGTACACAAACGCAAAAAGGCCTGGAACAGACCGTCATGCTGGCCGTTAACGGCCCGGATGACGTCACCGTGACCGATGAACAGGTCGCCAGCCTCCCCTACGCCAGCTTGTATGCCCGAATTAATGAAGGACCGCGAATTTTCGTGGTGCTTGGCTATGACGAACAGGGCCAGCAGAAATGGATCACCCAAGATAAAGCGATGCTGGTGATGCAGCATGGCCGGCTAGTGAAGACCTTAGGACTGGTGGATAACCTCGATGCGGTGAGTAATCTGGCGCAGGACCCGCTGGCCGACCCGCTGCATCTGCAAAATAACGCCAGCTGGACACGCGTGGTGCAATGGCGTGAGAAAGAAAACGTGCGCGCTGCCACGGCAGTCTCCCGCTTCCAGCGTGGTGACGATACGGTACTGAATGTTGCCGGTGAACGCGTGCCGTGCCGCGTATGGATCGAGACCGTCCGCATGGAGAGCCTGGGCGCGGAATGGCAGAACACCTTCTGGATCGATAACCGTGATGGCGCAGTATTGCAGGCACATCAAACGCTGGCGGCAGACGCCTTCCCTGTTGAAACCACCATTCTGAAGCCGGCGAAATCATGAAAATAACTCCTTCCTTGCTGGCCGCTGTGGCACTCCTTACGGCAGGCAATGCGCTGGCGGATAGCCAGGTTACGGTGCATGGCCAGAACAACCTACAGATTGACCATGCGCAGAATCTGGCGCAGCTGTTAACCAACCCGGCCCTGCAAAGTTGGTGGCCTGGTACGGTGATCGCTGAGCGCGGCGCAACCGCAGTGGTGCAGCAACAACAGAAGCAACTGCTGGAAGACTTACGCCGTTGGCAAGCCAACAGCAGCGAAGCCTTAGCGGGCACCATCGGCGCAGTGATCCACCAGCTGAGTGCGCTACAGGTTGCCGGGCGTCAGTTCACTTCGCTGGATCCTGACTGGGTGCGTCTGCGTCCTGAGGCTAACCGTACGCTACTGGGCAGCTATGACCTTTACACAGTGCCACAGCCAACGCAGGTGCTGGTGCTCGGCGCACTTGAGAATCCGGGTAAAGAGAGCTGGCAGCCGGGCCGCACCGTGCGCGACTACCTTGAGGGGCACGATCGCCTGTCGGGTGGCGAACGCAGTGTCGCCTCGGTGATTACTCCTTCAGGTCAGATCCAGCAGGTGCCCATTGCCTACTGGAATCAACGCCACATTGAAGTACAGCCTGGCAGCATCATCTGGCTGGGCTTTACCTCATGGAGCCTGCCGTGGGGCCAGGCTGATTTGAATGCGCGCATGCTTTCTCTTCTGACACAGCGGATTCCAGACTGATGAAAAAACAAATACTTCTCAGCCTGTTGGCTGTTTCTGTCTCCGCGGCCTGCCAGGTGCATGCGGAAACCTGGCCCGAGCCTATTGGACCATCACAATCTGATTTCGGCGGCGTCGGTTTGATGCAAACGCCGACGGCACGTATGGCGAAAGAGGGCGAATTCAGCCTCAACTTCCGCGATAACGATCAATATCGTTACTATTCTGCTTCACTCCAGCTCTTCCCTTGGCTGGAAACCACCGTGCGTTACACCGATGTGCGTACCCGCCGCTACAGCGCGGTCGAGGGGTTCAGTGGTAACCAGAGTTATAAAGACAAAGCGTTCGATGTGAAGCTGCGCCTGTGGCAGGAGAGTTATTGGTTGCCAGAAGTCGCGGTGGGCTCGCGCGATTTAGGTGGCACCGGGCTGTTCGATAGCGAATATCTGGTGGCGACCAAAGCCTGGGGACCGTTTGATTTCACCATGGGCATCGGCTGGGGCTACCTGGGCAACAGTGGCAGCATCAAAAACCCGTTCTGTTCTTACAGTGACAGCTTCTGTACCCGCACCGGCGGAGGCACGGCGGGGGCGATCAATGGCTCTCAAATGTTCCACGGCCCGGCAGCGTTGTTCGGCGGCGTCGAGTATCAAACCCCATGGCAGCCGCTACGCCTGAAGCTGGAATATGAAGGCAACGATTATCAGGATGACTTTGCCGGACGGCTTGAACAGCGCAGCAAGGTCAACGTCGGCGCGATCTATCGCCTGACTGACTGGGCAGATATCAACGCCAGCTATGAGCGTGGCAACACCTTTATGTTCGGGGTGACGGTACGCACCAACTTCAACGATCTGCATCAGTCGCACATTGATAGCGCCAAGCCTGAGTATCACCCACAACCTCAGGGTGACCTGCTGCAGCCCACGGTGGTGGCCAACCAGCTGACCGATCTGAAGTACAACGCCGGGCTGAACGGCCCACGCATTCAGACCAAAGGCAGCACGCTGTACGTCTCCGGTGAGCAGACGAAATATCGTGATACGCGTGAAGGCGTCGATCGCGCGAACCGTATCATCATGAACAATCTGCCTGCCGGTATTGATACCATTGATGTCACCGAGTCGCGCTTCAATATGCCGCAGGTCACCACCCGGACGGATGTGGCCAGCCTGCACAATGAGTTGAGCGGTTACCCGTTGGGCCATGAACAACCTTTGCAGCAAACGCGTGAAAATCCGGTCGATCCGGGCGCAACCGAACAGGGCTTCTTCATTCGCAAAGATCGCCTCAATTACAATCTTGCTCCGGTGCTCAATCAATCCGTTGGCGGGCCAGAAAGCTTCTATATGTACCAGCTGGGGGTGATGGGAAGCGTCGATTACGCGCTGACCGATCACTTGCTGGTGAGCGGCAGCCTGTTTGGCAACCTCGCCAACAACTATGACAAATTTAACTACAACGGCGCACCCGCGGATTCCACCCTGCCGCGCGTGCGTACCCATATTCGTGATTACGTCGAAAACAACGTTTACGTCAACGACCTGCAAGCGAACTACATGGGCTACCTCGGCAACGGTTTCTACGGCCAGGTGTACGGCGGTTATCTGGAGACCATGTACGGTGGCGTGGGCGGAGAAGTGCTTTACCGCCCGGTGGACAGCAACTGGGCATTCGGTGTTGATGCCAACTACGTGAAGCAGCGTGACTGGGACAACATGATGCAGTTCACGGACTATAAAGCCCCAACCGGGAATCTGACCGCATACTGGCGTCCATGGTTTATGCAGGATGTGTTGGTGAAAGCCAGCGTAGGGCAATATCTGGCGAAGGACAAAGGCGTCACTGTTGATGTGTCAAAACGCTTCGACAGCGGTGTGATGGTCGGCTTCTATGCCACCAAAACCAACGTCTCCGCAGCGGACTACGGTGAAGGCGACTTCACCAAAGGTTTCTATATTTCGATTCCAATGGATCTGTTTACCGTGACACCAACCCGTGGTCGTGCGCAGGTGAATTGGGTACCGCTGACGCGTGATGGCGGCCAGATGCTGGGTCGTAAATATCAGCTGTATGACCTGACGTCAGATCGGGATGCGCGGTTTAATTAAGGGCTAACTGGCGCTTATTTCCAGGTGCGCATCAATGCGCACCCTACGAAATACGGTGCTGGACATGGTAGGGTCGCCATTTATGGCGACCTGCCAATCGATAAAAGACGTATCAATCCGCGTCGTAACCCAGATTCGGTGCTAACCAACGCTCAACTTCGCTCACGCTCATCCCTTTACGCGCCGCGTAATCTTCCACCTGGTCACGTTGAATCTGCGCCACAGCGAAATATTTGCTGTCAGGATGGCTGAAGTACCATCCGGATACCGCGGCACCCGGCCACATGGCAAATGATTCGGTTAACTTCATGCCCGTGTGCGTTTCCACATCCAGCAGCTGCCAAATCTGTGCTTTTTCCGTGTGTTCCGGGCACGCCGGATAACCCGGTGCCGGACGAATGCCCTGATAGTTTTCGCGAATCAGCTCTTCGTTACTGAGATTTTCATTGGCGGCAAAGCCCCAAATCACCTTACGCACACGCTCATGCAGATACTCGGCAAAGGCTTCTGCCAGGCGGTCTGAAATCGCCTTCACCATGATTTTGTTGTAATCATCGTGCTGCTGCTCATAGGCTTCGGCCAGCGCATCCTCTTCCAGTCCGCCAGTGACCGCAAAGGCCCCGAGGTAGTCCGCTTTCCCGCTGGACTTCGGCGCCACAAAGTCCGCTAAGCAGTAGTTAGCAAAGTCGGTCTTCTCCGTTTGCTGACGTAAATGATGGCTAACAATTTTCACCTTATCGCGGTTTTCATCGCTGTAGACTTCGATATCGTCGCCGACTCGGTTGGCCGGGAAGATCCCCACCACACCGCGTGGATGCAACGTGCCCGTTTCGCTCAACATATCCAGCATGGCATTGGCATCGGCAAACAAACGTTTGGCCTCTTCACCGACCACCTCATCCTCCAGGATGCGCGGATATTTACCCGCCAGCGACCAGGTCATAAAGAACGGCGTCCAGTCGATGTAGTTACGCAGCGTGTCGATGCTGGCTTCCACCGCGCTGACACCCAAACGATGTGCCACCGGCGGCGTGTAGCTTTCCCAATCGATGGAATAATCGTTGTCACGCGCGGTTTGCAGGCTGACCGGCGGCGTGCGCGGCTTCTTACGCGCGTGCTGAATACGCACCGTGTCGTACTCTTTGCGCGTGCGTGCCACAAACTCTTCTTTCAGGGTTTCGGAGAGTAGTGAGGAGACCACGCCGACGGTGCGCGAGGCGTTCTGCACATACACCGTTGGGCCACTGTAGTTCTGCTCAATCTTCACCGCCGTGTGCGCTTTTGAGGTGGTGGCGCCGCCAATCAGCAGCGGGATGGTGAAGCCCTGACGCTCCATCTCTTTGGCTACGTTGACCATTTCATCCAGCGATGGGGTGATCAGACCGGAAAGCCCGATGATATCGGCGTTCTCGGCAATCGCGGTTTTAAGGATTTTGTCACTGGGCACCATCACGCCAAGATCGATGATTTCGTAGTTATTACACTGCAGCACCACGCCAACGATGTTTTTGCCGATGTCATGCACATCGCCCTTTACCGTCGCCAGCACGATTTTGCCGTTACTGCGCCCGGCTTCTTTACTGGCCTCGATATAAGGTTCGAGATAGGCCACAGCCTGCTTCATCACGCGCGCCGATTTCACCACCTGCGGCAGGAACATTTTTCCCTCGCCGAACAGATCACCGACCACGTTCATGCCGGACATCAGCGGTCCTTCAATCACCTCGATAGGACGTGCGGCGGCCTGACGCGCCTCTTCCGTATCCAATTCGATAAATTCGGTGATGCCCTTCACCAGCGAGTATTCCAGACGTTTTACCACGTCCCAGCTGCGCCATTCCGCCTGCTGCTTCTCCTGCTCACCGTCGCCTTTGCTGCTGCGATACTTCTCGGCCAGCTCCAGCAGACGTTCGGTGCCATCGTCGCGACGATTGAGAATCACGTCTTCTACTGCATCACGCAACTCGGCGGGTAGATCGTCATAGATTGCCAGTTGTCCGGCATTGACGATGCCCATGTCCATGCCGTTGCGAATCGCGTAATAGAGGAACACCGCGTGGATCGCCTCACGCACCGGGTCGTTGCCGCGGAACGAGAAAGATACGTTCGACACGCCACCCGAGATCATCGCATGCGGCAGTTCGCGTTTAATGTCTTCACAGGCACCGATGAAGTCCATCGCATAGTTGTTATGCTCTTCAATGCCGGTGGCCACTGCGAAGATATTCGGGTCAAAAATGATGTCTTCTGGCGGGAAACCGACCTCTTCAGTCAGAATTTGGTAAGCGCGACGACAGATCTCGATTTTGCGTGCGCGGGTGTCGGCCTGGCCGACCTCATCGAACGCCATTACCACCATCGCGGCACCGTAACGAAGCACTTTGCGCGCGTGCTCGATAAACGGCTCAATGCCCTCTTTCATCGAAATCGAGTTAACAATGCCTTTGCCCTGAATGCATTGCAGGCCTTTCTCGATCACCTCCCACTTAGAGGAGTCGATCATAATCGGCACGCGGGCGATATCCGGTTCACCAGCAATCAGGTTGAGGAAGCGCACCATCGCGGCTTCCGCATCCAGCATGCCCTCATCCATGTTGATATCAATAATCTGTGCGCCGCTTTCCACCTGTTGACGCGCGACATCCAGCGCCTCGTTGTATTTCTCTTCTTTGATCAGACGTTTGAACTTGGCAGAACCGGTTACGTTGGTGCGTTCGCCCACGTTCACAAACAGGGAATCCGGGTAAATGTTCAGCGGCTCAAGGCCGGACAAACGGCATGCCACGGGAATCTCAGGCAGTACGCGTGGTGCCACACCCTCCACCGCCGCGGCCATCGCCGCAATGTGTTCCGGCGTGGTGCCGCAGCAGCCACCGATAATATTCAGGAAGCCCGCGCGCGCCCATTCGCCAATCTGGTCAGCCATGGTAGCGGCATCAAGATCGTATTCTCCAAAGGCATTAGGCAAACCGGCGTTGGGGTGTGCGGTAACATAGCCTTCCGCAATACGTGACAACTCCTGCACATACTGACGCAGTTCGTCTGGACCCAGCGCACAGTTGAGGCCGAAAGAGAGCGGCTCGGCGTGGCGCAGTGAGTTATAGAAACCTTCGGTGGTTTGGCCGGACAGCGTGCGACCAGACGCATCGGTGATGGTGCCGGAGATCATCAGCGGCAGGTTGACGCCCATCGCCTCCATCTCGACCTGCACGGCGTAGATCGCCGCCTTGGCGTTCAGGGTATCGAATACCGTTTCAATCATGATGAGGTCGGAACCGCCCGCGATCAGCGCATGAGTGGATTCACGATAAGCCTCCACCAGCTGATTAAAGGTGACGTTACGGAAGGCGGGATCGTTCACATCCGGCGAAATTGAGCAGGTGCGGTTGGTCGGGCCTAACACCCCGGCGACGTAACGCGGGCGGTCGGGGGTTTTCGCCGTCCATGCATCCGCACTGGCACGGGCCAGTTTAGCGGCCTCGAAGTTGATCTCTGCCGACAAGGCTTCCATCTGGTAGTCGGCCATCGCGATGGTGGTGGAGTTAAAGGTGTTGGTTTCCAGAATGTCCGCGCCGGCGGCCAGGTAAGCATCATGGATTTCGCGGATCACCTCAGGTTTGGTTAACACCAACAGATCGTTGTTGCCTTTCAAATCGGAAGGCCAGTCGGCAAAGCGACTCCCACGGAAATCGGCTTCACTGAGCTTATAACTCTGGATCATGGTGCCCATGCCGCCATCCAGAATCATGATGCGTTGTGCCAACTGTTGATGCAGCCTTGCTATTTTCTCGCTCACTCTTGCCCCGTCCACGTCATTGCGTTGGCTAATATGCCCGCCAAACATACTGGCACAACTTTCAGATGAGCAAAAGTCAGTACAGGTGAGACATTTTCAGCGCGAAAGCATCACACATCCGACCAGTAAGCCAGCGTTTGCATTCACCCGTTTAAAAACGAAAATGGTTTCCAGCATTGATGCGACAGTGGAGACCTTATGGCTACCCCAGTACCAGCGAAGCGTGGTAAGAAACCGCGTGCCGCCACAACCACCAGCGCGCCAGCCGGTGGGCAAGTCCAGTCACTGACGCGTGGTTTGCGTTTACTTGAACTGATTGCCGAATCGCATGGCAGTGTGGCCCTGACCGAGTTGGCGCAGCAGGCGGGATTACCCAATTCAACCACCCATCGCCTGCTCTCAACCATGCAACAGCAAGGATTTGTGAATCAGGTCGGGGATCTGGGGTTCTGGACGATTGGCTCCCATGCTTTCGTGGTCGGCAGCAGTTTCCTGCAAAGCCGTAATCTGCTGGCGATTGTGCATCCGGTATTACGGAAGTTGATGGAAGATGCCGGAGAAACCGTCAATCTGGCAGTGCTGGATCTCAGCGATTATCAGGCAGTGATTGTCGATCAGGTGCAGTGTACGCAACTGATGCGCATGTCAGCCCCGATTGGCGGTAAGCTGCCAATGCATGCGTCGGGCGCGGGCAAAGCCTTTTTGGCTCATCTCAGCGACGAGCAAGTCACCGCACTCTTGCATCAAAAAGGGCTGCATCATTACACGCCGAAAACATTGATGTCGCCGCACAGCCTGAAAGAGAACCTGGCGTTGATCCGCAAAATGGGCTTTTCCCATGATGATGAAGAGCACGCGTTGGGCCTGCGCTGCGTGGCCGCACCGATTTATGACGAACACGGTGAGCCGTTCGCCGCAATCTCTATTTCCGGCCCGATAGCGCGTATGACGGACGATCGCATCACCGAACTGGGTGCGTTGGTGATCCGTGCCGCCAAACAGGTGACGCAGACCTATTCAGGCCGTTAAGCGGCCACCGTGGCGAACCGCGTGCTGAAGCTTTGCGAGGCGCGCCACGCAATCACCTCTTCAATATGCCCTTCCCCGATGCGCGTTTGCAGCGCGCGCCACCAGCGGGGATCAAACAACTGTGAATGCAGTGCTTGCAGTAATTTTCCGGTGCTCGGCTCGCTACAGAGTGCATAGCGGAAGGTCTCTGGGAACACATCATCCGGCCCGACGCTGTACCAGGGTTCAGCCTGTAACTCATCCTCCTCATAGCGCGCGGCTGGCACATCGCGGAACTGCAATTCTGTCATCGGCCGAATTTCGTCGTAGTCGTAAAACACCACCCGCCCATGGCGCGTCATGCCGAAGTTTTTAAACAGCATATCGCCAGGGAAAATATTGGCTGCCGCCAGCTGGCGTATCGCATCACCGTACTCACCAATCGCATGCTGACGCTGCTCAGCTGTCGCCTGTGCCAGCCACAGATTGAGCGGCTCCATGCGACGTTCCAGCCACAAATGGCGGATGATCAGCACATCATCACGCCGCTCAATTTTCTCCGGGATATCGCGCTCAAATTCCTCCATCAACGCGTGCGGAATACGCGCGAGCGGTATGGCGAAGTGCTCGAACTCTTGCGTATCGGCCATGCGCCCGACACGGTCGTGCTCTTTGACCATGCGATAACAGTCGCGCACCTGCGCATCCGTGACCTCTTTTTGCGGCGCAAAGCGGTCTTTAATCACTTTGAAAACGCGGTCAAAACCTGGCAGCGTAAACACCAGCATCACCATGCCGCGAATACCGGGTGCGATGGTGAAATCCTCGTGGCTGTGTGCCAGATAATTCAGGTACTCGCGGTAACACTCGGTTTTACCGTGCTTTTGACAGCCAATCGCCATATATCGCTCAGCAATGGTTTTACTGGGCAGAATCGGTTGCAGCCAGGCCACCAGCGCCGCAGGCACCGGGGCGTACACCATGAAGTAAGCACGAGCAAAACCAAACACGATGCTGGCATCATCGCTGTCGGTTAAACAGGTGTCGATCCACAAGCGACCGGCCTCATCGCGTTGGATCGGCAGCAGGCAAGGCACCATGCCATCACTCAACTGCAAACGCGCGACGATCCATGCCGTTTTATTGCGATAAAACAGCTCACTGGCGACATCCAGCGTGGCGGTTGCTAACTGGGCTGGCGAGAACTGCTCGTGCAGATGACGGACAATCCAGCCGATATCACGAGTGAGATCCTGCCAGGGTAAGCGCAGGGGAATGTCATTCAGCACCTGACGCAGTAGTTCGTGCCAGCTGCCTTGTGGGCAATAAAGCCGTGACAGCGGACGCTGTGCCACCGGCGCTGACGCATAGGGTTGCGAGGGAAAGATAAACAACCGGTTGGGATCGAGATGGCTGTGGCCTTGTAGACGGCAGTAGACCGAATTAAAAAAGCTTTCGGCAATTTCATGGCGCGGATAGCCAGGCAACAGCGTCTCATAGTGACTTTTCACTCGCAGCCAAAAAGCGTCATCCCAGTTCGACACATCATTGAGAATACGCAACTGGTTTGCAACCAATCCCACATGATGATCATAAAGGTGGATACGCGCTTTCATCGCCTGCTGCACGGCGTGCCAGTCAGCCTGTTCAAAGCGCTGCTGAGCTCCTGCGGTAATGTCCAGAAAGCGGCCATACTGCGCATCAAAGCCCTGCAGGATGGTATGGGCGATCAGAGATTCTCTCGGTGTCATCGACGACGCTCCTGCAAAGTGAGCCCATCCATGGGCGGAGGTGAGGCGCTTAGAACTGCGCGGCTTCCGTGGAACCGGTCAATGCGGTGACGGATGACTGGCCGCCCTGAATGACGTTGGTGACGCGGTCAAAGTAACCGGTGCCCACTTCCTGTTGATGAGAGGAGAAGGTGTAGCCTTTTTCACGCGCGGCGAACTCGGGTTGCTGCACTTTCTCAACGTAATGACGCATCCCTTCGCCCTGCGCATAAGCATGTGCCAGGTCGAACATGTTGAACCACATGCTGTGAATGCCGGCCAGCGTGATGAACTGGAAGCGATAACCCATGTCGCTCAATGCCTGCTGGAAACGGGCGATGGTGCGGTCGTCGAGATTCTTCTTCCAGTTAAACGACGGCGAGCAGTTGTAGGCCAGTAATTTGCCCGGATACTGCGCGTGAATCGCATCGGCAAATCGCTGCGCCAGCTCCAGATCCGGCGTCGAGGTTTCACACCACAGCACGTCAGCATAGGGCGCGTAAGACAAGCCGCGGCTGATCGCCTGTTCAATACCGGCACGCGTGCGGAAGAAGCCTTCAGAAGTACGTTGCCCGGTGATAAAGGGCGCATCACGCTCATCGCAATCGGAGGTGATGAGGTCAGCTGCATCCGCATCAGTGCGCGCCAGCAGTATGGTCGGCACCTCCATCACGTCGGCAGCCAAGCGTGCGGCCACCAGTTTCTGGATCGCCTCCTGCGTGGGCACTAAGACCTTGCCGCCCATATGACCGCACTTCTTCACTGATGCCAGCTGATCTTCAAAATGCACGGCGCCCGCCCCGGCTTGAATCATCGACTTCATCAGTTCAAAGGCATTGAGCACGCCACCAAAGCCCGCTTCCGCATCGGCCACAATCGGCAGGAAATAATCGATAAATCCGTCATCTTCCGGTGAGATGCCATTTGCCCACTGAATCTGGTCGGCACGCTGGAAGCTTTGGTTGATGCGCTCAACCACGTTCGGCACCGAATTCGCTGGGTAAAGCGATTGATCGGGATACATCTGCCCGGCCATATTCGCATCCGCCGCCACTTGCCAGCCCGAAAGGTAAATCGCCTCAATGCCTGCTTTAGCTTGCTGTATCGCCTGGCCGCCGGTTAAAGCGCCCAGACTATTGATATAGCCTTTGGTGGATTCACCATTAAGCAGTGACCACAGCTTCGTTGCACCGCGCTCTGCCAGCGTACATGCCGGATTCACCGAACCCCGTAAGTTGATAACATCTTCCGCGCTGTAGGGGCGCGTTATCCCCTCCCAGCGCGCGTCGTTCCAGCTCGATTCCAGTTGTTTAATCTGTTGGTTACGATTCATAGCGTTATCTCCAGGTTCAAGGCAGCAGGCGGTAGCCCGGCAGAGTAAGGAAAGAGACTAATTCGTCAGCGGTGGTGATTTGTGCCATCAACGCAGCGGCATCGGCAAAGCGACCGTGGCGGAAGCGCTCCTCACCGAGGGTGTGCTGCAACGCCTGCAACTCTTCGTCCAGCAGTTGCTCGAACAGTGCGGCGGTCACCAGCTGGCCATCACTGAGAATCTGTTTGTGGTGGATCCATTGCCAGATTGAGGTTCGGGCGATTTCCGCTGTGGCCGCATCCTCCATCAATCCGTCAATGGGTACGCAGCCATTGCCACCAATCCAGGCTTCGAGGTATTGCAGTGCCACACGAATGTTGGCGCGCATGCCAGCTTCCGTGCGCTGGCCGCGGCAAGGGCGCAGCAGCCGTTCGGCGGTGATGGGGCCATCCTGATCGCGACTGACAGACAATTGGTTGGGTTGATCACCGAGCTGACGGTCAAATACCGCCATCGCGATATCCGCCAGGCCTGGATGCGCCACCCAGGTGCCATCGTGACCGTTACCCGCTTCGCGCGCTTTGTCTTCCTGCACCTTCTGCATCACCCACGCATTACGTTCCGCATCCTTGCTCGGGATCAGGGCTGACATCCCGCCCATCGCCAATGCACCTCGGCGGTGACAGGTTTTAATCAGCAGGCGCGAATATGCATCAAGGAAGGGCTGATCCATGCTGATTTGCTGGCGGTCTGGCAGGATGCGATCGCCGTGCTGAGCCAGCGTTTTGATGTAGCTAAAGATGTAATCCCAGCGGCCGCAGTTCAGGCCGACAACGTGATCGCGCAACTCCCACAGGATCTCATCCATCTGGAACACGGCAGGCAGCGTTTCGATTAATACCGTGGCTTTGATGGTGCCTCGCGGCAGATCGAAGCGATCTTCGCTGAAGCGGAAGATCTCACGCCACCATGCCACTTCTGCTGCATGCTCGGTTTTTGGCAGGTAGAACCAGGGGGCATGGCCTTTTTCCAGCAGCGCATCCACGTTGTGGAACAGATAGAGCGCAAAATCGAACAGCCCGCCAGGAATAGCACGATCGCGCCATTCAACATGCTTTTCACTTAAATGCAGACCGCGCACACGGCACATCAACAGCGCGGGATCGGATTTCAGTTGATAGATCTTGCCGGCTTCACTGGTGAATCTCAGTGTGCCTTTCACCGCATCACGCAACGTCAGCTGACCCTCCATCAATTTCTGCCACGTCGGTGCCAGCGAATCTTCGAAGTCGGCCATGAAGACGTTGACGTTGGCATTCAGCGCATTGATCACCATTTTGCGATCGGGTGGCCCGGTGATCTCCACGCGGCGATCGCGCAGCAGTTGAGGGATGGGTCTGACTTGCCATTCACTTTCACGAATGGAAGCCGTTTCCGAATCGAAGTCTGGCAACGTCCCTTGGTCGTAACATTGCTGGCGCTGCAGGCGTGCTTTCAGCAGACGTTCACGTTCCGGCGCAAAACGCGCGACCAGCGTGTGCAGGAAATCGATGGCTTCCGGGGTAAGCAGCTGCTTTTCCGCGTGAGTAAAGGGCTGATTGAAAGTCAGCGTGTTGTGGATTACTGAGTCTGTCATGCGGGCTGCTCCTGTTTTGATCCGTCTCCGGGCGATCGGATCCGGGTGTAGGGTGTTTTATAACCGGCAAGATCAGAGCATAATGATTTTTATTTTATTTTCAAAAACTATTTCCATTTTTATATTTATATGAATTCATCACATTGATTAATATGTAATTTAATCTCTCAAATTAAAGGCAATAAATTCCACTTTCTGAATGACAGGCAAAAAAAAGCCGCGCTAGCACCAGGCTGTCGCGGTAGGATCGTTTGGGAATGTGTTCGCTGGTCTATTCGAGCGTTGGGTTCATATGACGCAGATCGAAAGGCGTTATCTGATATACGTAGTAGTTCAGCCAGTTAGAGAACAGCAGATTGCCATGACTGCGCCAGGTGGCGCGTGGCGGCAATTCAGGGTTGTCTTGCGGGAAGTAATTAAAGGGCACTTCCGGGTGCAGGCCAGCATCGTAATCGCGATGGTATTCGCCAGAGAGCGTCAGGGCATCGTACTCCGGATGGCCAGTCACGAACGCCAGACGCTTGTCTTTGCTCGCCATCAGGTAGGCGCCTGTGGTCTCTGATTCCGCAAACAGTTCCAGATCGGTGTAATCACGAATTAACTGGCTGGGGAAATCGGCATAGCGTGAATGCGGCGCGAGGAAATTGTCGTCAAATCCACGGGTTAACAATGCGTGTGGGTGCAGAATCTGATGCTCGTAGACACCAGAAAGCTTGTTCTGACGCGTCTGTTTTGGGATGCCATACAGAATGTTCAGAGCCGCCTGCACAGCCCAACAGACAAATAGCGTTGAGGTCACGTGTTCTTTTGCCCAATGCAGCACACGCTGAATCTGTGGCCAGTATGCCACATCATTGAAATCCACCAATCCCAGCGGTGCACCCGTCACAATCAGTCCATCGAAGTTGTCGTGCTCGATGTCTTCAAAATTGCAGTAGAAGTTATTCAGATGCTCGCTCGGGGTATTGCGTGACTCTCGGCTATCGATGCGCAGCAGCTGTACATCAATTTGTAATGGCGAGTTGGAAAGCAGCCGTAAGAACTGATTTTCCGTCTCGATTTTCTTCGGCATCAGGTTAAGGATCAGCACTTTGAGTGGACGAATCTCCTGAACACTGGCACGCGATGAGGCCATGACAAAGACGTTCTCATTGCGTAAAAAATTCACTGCCGGCAATTCGTCGGGGATCCTGATTGGCATGATCTACTTACCTCTTACTTTTATAACCGTATAAACGTTTAGACATCCAGATGCCCGAGGTTAGCCTGGCATTAGGTGAATGTCGAGTCTTCATGCAGTTTATGAAAATGTTTCAGCTTGAAGCGAGATTTAAGAGGTGAATACGGCGGTTTGCCACCCATTTTGACGGAGTTGGTGCTGATCTTTATGCTTATTTTGCATATGTAGTAGGTATATTGGAGGAATTTTAAGCGCTGGTATTGGGGCTTTTTAGGCGGGTTTGATCTTTTTCGTATCGAATTTAGTCTGCTTTCAGCGATCTGCAGACGTAAAAAAGCCCTGAACTTTCGTTCAGGGCTTCTTCACTTAATTGATGCCTGGCAGTTCCCTACTCTCGCATGGGGAGACCCCACACTACCATCGGCGCTACGGCGTTTCACTTCTGAGTTCGGCATGGGGTCAGGTGGGACCACCGCGCTAAAGCCGCCAGGCAAATTCTGTTTTCGTCCGCGTATTTTGCATTCTGACTGCGTTGCTGCATTCGCGCTGCTCAGTCACATACTCATGTATGCTCCTTCACATCGTCTCATTTGCCGCCTTGTCACAGCACAAAATCCACTGGACTTAATCCGGTGAACTGAGCTGAAAATCTACTGCGTCTTCTCAAAAACGCCTCTGGCGTTGTAAGGTTAAGCCTCACGGGTCATTAGTACCGGTTAGCTCAATGCATCGCTGCAC
>NZ_JASGBY010000017.1:0-123637 GCF_030053355.1 Pantoea sp. EA-12
CTCAGAAGTGAAACGCCGTAGCGCCGATGGTAGTGTGGGGTCTCCCCATGCGAGAGTAGGGAACTGCCAGGCATCAAACAAGTGAAGAAGCCCTGAACGAAAGTTCAGGGCTTTTTTACGTCTAAGATTCAGCCACCTCTTCCAAAAAATCTCTGTTTATTTGCCCCTTTTCAGCCACTCTTCAATAAAATTAGCCACCTTAACTGTCTGATTAATATCAAGGAGAGGCAGGTTGATTGCCAATTTCTCATCGCTTGCCACAGCAATCACATATTCATCCAATAAATCGGTCACTTCACCTTTAACACCGTGCCGCCAGAGGGCAATTTTGGGCACAGGTTCGCCCTTAAAGCCTTCAACCAGCACCAAATCCAAGATTGAACTGTCCATTTTGGCCGCTAACGCCGTCAAATCTAACGGCTGATCCGGGGTTTCGCACATCAAAGCCCAGCGTTGGTGACTGGCAACGATCACCTGATCGGCACCCGCTTTTCGCAGCAAATAGCTGTCCTTTCCCGGTGTATCAATATCCATTTGATGGTGAGTGTGTTTGATTAACCCTGTACGAATGCCTCGCTCCTTGAGTAATGGGATAACCTGCTGCAACAAGGTGGTTTTCCCTGTCCCGCTCCACGCCACAACCGCCAGCAACGGCACGCTCATGACAGGTTCTCCTCATTCATCAAATCGTCTGGGGTATTGATGTTGCGAAACGCCGACTCAGGATCGGTAAATGTCACCGCATGGCCGCCGTGCTCCCGTAGGAACTGCATTAAACGTCGCTCACCGCGTAACAGCCAGGCTTCCAGATCATCGGCTAATGATCGATGAACCAGCGCTAATGCGGGATGATCACGCTGCGTCGAACGTACCCAGACAGCGGGGGCATTGCCGCGCTGCTGCCATAAACGTGCGACGAAATCCTCTGGCAACCAGGGCGTATCACAGGCGCAAAAGGCGACCCATTCGGTTTTGCTGTTCTGCAAACCACTCAGCATGCCAGCCAGAGGCCCTGGGAAATCAGACATAGAATCAGTAATCACCTGACAGCCGCTATGCTGATAACGATCAATGTTACGGTTCGCGCTTATCAACACAATATTGACCTGCGGCATGAATCGCTGCAGAACGTGCTGATAAAGCGGTTTGCCCTGCAGCTCCAGCAGCCCTTTATCCTGACCTCCCATACGGCTGCCTTGCCCACCAGCGAGGATCACGCCAGTAAATGCTGTCATTTTCGTCTCCTTAGCTATTCTGGACGATACTTGCATCACGGCAGCGTACCACCTGCATAAAGGAATCAACGATGAAATATCACCGCCTTAATGAACTCCTCGAACTCCTGCAACCGGCATGGCAAAAGGAGTCGGATCTTAACCTGCTGGCATTTTTACAAAAATTGGCGCAGGAATCCGGTTTCAGTGGCCCATTAAGTGAATTAACCGATGATGTATTGATTTACCATCTCAAGATGCGTGATGCTGACAGCCATGCTGAAATTCCCGGACTGAAAAAGGATCACGAAGTGGACTTCAAAACTGCGCTATTACGTGCGCGCGGTGTGATTAAGGATGATGAGTAGTGTTATCCTTGCGCATGACTTGCAACGGTAACCTACAGACAAAATGATGAGCGAAGCTGCCTTTACTTTCCAGACGTTGGACCCTGATGTCATCCTCGATGCACTTTGGGATGCGGGTCTGCGTGTCGAATCAGGCCTAACCGCCCTCAATAGCTACGAAAACCGTGTTTATCAGTTCAGCGATGATGAAAAGCGTCGCTATGTGGCCAAGTTTTATCGTCCACAACGCTGGAGTGCGCAGCAGATTCATGAAGAGCATCAGTTCACACGGGATCTGTTGGCAGATGAAGTTCCGGTGGCTGCGCCATTGACGCTGCAAGGCAGCACGCTGAACCAGCATGCCGGATTCATGTTTGCCGTTTTCCCCAGTCTGGGAGGACGACAATATGAAACAGATAACGAAGAACAGATGGAGTGGGTGGGGCGTTTTCTGGGCCGCATCCATCAAACCGGTCGTCAGAGTCTGTTTCAGCAGCGCCCAACAATGGGTCTGGAAGAGTATGTGTTCCAGCCTCGTCGGGAACTGGAGCAAAGCACACTGGTGCCTGGTGCGCTGAAAGACGCACTGTTGAACGCTGTAGATAAACTCAGCAGCACGCTGCAGCAGTGTTGGCACAGCCAATGGCAACCACTTCGGCTGCACGGTGACTGCCATCCGGGTAATATTCTATGGCGCGATGGCCCGATGTTTGTCGATCTGGATGACGCGCGTAATGGCCCGGCCGTGCAGGATTTATGGATGTTGGTGAATGGCGATCGTCAGGAGCAACTGATCCAATGGGACATTCTGCTGGAAGCATATAATGAATTCAGTGACTTCGATTTACATGAATTGTCACTGATTGAGCCTTTACGCGCTATGCGCATGGTTTATTATTTGGCCTGGGTGGTACGCCGTTGGCAGGATCCCGCTTTTCCGCGCGCTTTTCCCTGGATGACCGATGAGGATTTCTGGCGCCGACAGATTGCACTATTTATCGAGCAGGAGAGGCTGTTACATCAACCCCCGTTGCAGCTTAGCCCGCAATTTTAATGAAGTACTCAGGAGATTTTTTCACGATGAAAAAGATTATGTTTGCGCTGGTAGGATTAATGCTGGCATTTGGCGCTTCAGCCGCACAGTTTAACGACGGCAAACAGTTCGTTACGCTGCCAAAGCCGGTTGCGGGTGAACCGCAGGTGCTGGAGTTCTTCTCCTTCTTCTGCCCACACTGCTACCAGTTCGAACGTGTTTATCACGTGAGTGATGCAGTGAAAAAGAACCTGCCAGCTGACACCAAAGTGACGAAATATCACGTCGATTTCCTGGGCGGCGATTTCGGCCCAGTCGTCACGCAGGCTTGGGCTGTGGCGATGGCCTTAGGTGTGGAAAGCAAAGTCACTGCACCGATTTTTGATGGCATCCAGAAAACCCAAACCATCACTGATGCAGCAAGCCTGAAAGCGACCTTCATCCAGGCGGCGGGCATCTCTTCTGAAGATTATGATGCTGCATGGAACAGCTTTGCGGTAAAAGCGTTAGTGGCGCAGCAGCAGAAAGCAGCCTCTGACCTGAACTTGCAAGGTGTGCCTGCGATCTTCGTTAACGGCAAATACATGGTCAACAATGGCGGCCTTGATACCAGCTCTATGGACAATTTCGTTGCTGATTATGCCAACGTAGTGAAGTTCCTGGTTGAGAAGAAGTAATCAAGCTTGATAAAACGCCGGCAATGTCGGCGTTTTATCGCCATTATCACTGTGCAATACTCATACTCCTGTTAACCCTCCGCTTAATATCCACATGGACGATCACCTTTTTAAAAAGGTGTTGTGCATCACGGTAAGTTGATAACTATTTGAATATAAAGTTTTTTTATCAGTAAAATGATTGCAATTAACGTAAATAACAATACGTTATGATTTTTACGCACAAAGTTATCCACAACCCGATCCTTGCGATCTGCTCCGCGTAACCGCGAAAAAGATCCTGACTTCCCCGCACAGATTCAACATTCTTCTCTGGTTGTGGCATCCTTATAGCCCTCATTATCGCAACGAAGAAAATACGAACCTATGGCGCAAATTGCAGAAAACCCTCTGATTCTGGTAGACGGCTCCTCATATCTCTATCGGGCATATCATGCCTTTCCGCCGTTAACCAACAGTGCTGGCGAGCCAACAGGCGCCATGTATGGTGTGCTCAATATGCTGAAAAGCCTGTTGATGCAGTATCAGCCGAGCCACGTGGCTGTTGTCTTCGATGCGAAAGGCAAAACCTTCCGTGATGAGTTATTCGAGCACTACAAATCTCACCGTCCGCCCATGCCTGACGATCTGCGTGCGCAGATTGAACCGCTGCATGAGATGGTTAAAGCAATGGGTCTGCCTTTATTGGCCGTGACGGGCGTTGAGGCCGATGATGTTATCGGCACACTGGCGCTGGAAGCCGAGAAGCAAGGCCGTGCAGTGTTGATCAGTACCGGTGATAAAGACATGGCGCAGCTGGTCACGCCGGGCATCACGCTGATTAACACCATGACCAATACGGTGCTGGGCCCGGAAGAGGTTGAGCAGAAATATGGCGTTCCGCCGTCACTGATTATCGATTTCCTCGCCATGATGGGCGATAGCTCGGACAATATTCCCGGTGTGCCGGGCGTGGGAGAGAAGACGGCACAAGCACTGCTGCAAGGGTTAGGCGGCATGCAGTCGATTTACGACAATCTCGATAAAGTGGCCGATCTTTCGTTCCGTGGCGCGAAAACCATGGCGGCGAAGCTGGAGCAAAACCGTGAAGTGGCTTTCCTCTCTTATCAGCTGGCGACGATTAAAACCGACGTTGAGCTGGAGTTGGGCTGTGAGCAACTCACCGTCAACGAGCCTGACGTCGAAGCGCTGCAAACTTTGTTTGGCCGTTACGAGTTCAAACGCTGGATCACCGATTTACAAGATGGCACCTGGCTTCAGGGTAAGAAGAGCAATACCCAGGCTCAGAAATCGCTGGCAAGTGAACCTGTGGCCGCAGCCGCGGAAACAGCCAGCGTGCTGTCATCGGATGGCTACGTCACCATTCTTGATCAGGCGACCTTCGACGAGTGGCTGCAAAAGCTGAAAAATGCGGAGCTGTTTGCCTTCGATTTGGAAACCGATTCGCTGGATAACTGGAGCGCCAACATTATTGGTCTCTCCTTCGCGATCGCGCCGGGTGAAGCGGCTTATCTTCCTGTGGGCCATGACTATCTTGATGCACCAGACCAGCTGGACCGCAACGATGTCCTGAAACAGCTGAAACCGTTACTGGAGGATGCCAAAGCCGCGAAGGTGGGGCAAAACCTCAAGTACGACCGCGGCGTGCTCAAGAATTACGACATTGAGCTGAAAGGTATTAAATTCGACACCATGCTGGAGTCTTACTGCCTGAACAGCGTTGGCGGTAAACATGACATGGATAGCCTGGCGGCGCGCTGGCTGAACCACAAAACCGTGACCTTTGAAGAGATTGCCGGTAAGGGCAAAAATCAGCTGACCTTCAACCAGATAGCGATTGAGCAGGCCGCTCACTACGCCGCAGAAGACGCCGATGTCACGCTACAGTTGCACATGCAAATGTGGCCAAAGCTGGAGCAGGAAGCGGGGCCGAAGCAGGTGTTTACCGACATCGAAATGCCGCTGGTTACGGTGATTTCTCGTGTTGAGCGTAACGGCGTGTTGATCGATCAAAACATTCTGGCGAAACACTCGCAGGAGCTGACCATCCGTCTGGCTGAGCTTGAGCTGAAGGCACACGAATTAGCCGGTGAGCCGTTTAATCTCTCCTCGACCAAACAGCTGCAAACCATTCTGTTTGAAAAGCAGGGCATTAAACCCACCAAGAAAACGCCGGGCGGTGCCCCATCAACCAGTGAAGAAGTGCTGGCGGAGCTGGCTCTCGACTATCCGCTGCCAAAAGTGATTTTGGAGCACCGTGGTCTGTCGAAGCTGAAATCGACCTATACCGACAAATTGCCACTGATGATCAATCCGAAAACCGGTCGCGTCCATACCTCTTATCATCAGGCAGTTACCGCAACCGGGCGTCTCTCTTCCACCGATCCGAACCTGCAAAATATCCCGGTGCGTAATGATGAAGGTCGTCGTATTCGCCAGGCGTTTATAGCGGGTGCGGATAAGCGCATTGTGGCGGCTGACTACTCGCAAATTGAACTGCGTATTATGGCGCACCTGTCACAGGATAAAGGCTTGCTGGATGCCTTTGCGCAGGGAGAAGACATTCACCGTGCCACGGCGTCAGAAGTGTTTGGTGTGGCGCTGAGTAAGGTGTCAGGGGAGCAGCGTCGCAGTGCCAAAGCGATTAACTTTGGTTTGATCTATGGCATGAGCGCATTTGGTTTATCGCGTCAGCTGAATATCGGTGCCGGCGAAGCGAAGAAGTATATGGATCTCTATTTCGAACGTTATCCGGGCGTGCTGCGCTATATGGAAGAGACGCGTGCGCAAGCTGCGGAGAAGGGCTACGTTGAAACGCTTGAGGGCCGCCGTCTGTGGCTGCCGGACATCAATTCCAGCAACGCCATTCGTCGTAAAGCGGCTGAGCGTGCGGCGATTAATGCCCCGATGCAAGGCACGGCAGCAGATATCATCAAACGCGCGATGATTGCAGTGGATGGATGGTTACAACAGCAGAATGATGATGCAGTGCAGATGATCATGCAGGTACACGATGAATTGGTGTTCGAGATCCGCAATGATGCGGTAGAGAGTGCCAGTGCGACGATCCGTCAACTGATGGAGAGCAGCATGAAGTTGGATGTACCGCTGCAGGTTGAAGTCGGAACGGGTGATAACTGGGATCAGGCACACTAACAGGTGAATGTTGGCGGCATCGCGGTGCCGCTGACATCATCATAAGAAAAAAGTTTGATTAATCGGTTCAGCAAGCGCGCAAAGTCGCTTGTAAAATGCACGTTGGGTAACTGCTTATCCCCTAAGCATTTTTTTAGTAATTAAACTACATGCCTTAAGCCAAAGTGTGACGAACCTGGTAAAAAAGATGTCGGATCCTGAAACTTAACAACAAAAAACCCTTTGTCGGTCAGGAAAAATCAGGTAAAGTTCATCGCGTAGGGTACAGAGGTAAGATGTTCTATCTTTCAGACCTTTTACTTCACGTAATCGGATTTGGCTGAATATTTAGCCGCCCCAGTCATTTATGACTGGGGCGTTTTTTATTGGGCTTTTTCTGAAAAGCGGGCTGAAAAACCCGCTGGAGAGATTAAGCGGATGGTGCTTCGCTATCGCCTTCCTGAGCCGGTTCCAGTTCAGCGAACCAGCTGTCCAGCTTTTGACGAACGATATCCACACCCAGCTTTTTCAACGATGAGAACATCTCGACCTGCACATCACCCATAAAGCCCAATGCAGCTTCACGCACCATCTTGAGCTGTGCTTTACGCGCGCCTGAGGCCAGCTTATCCGCTTTAGTTAACAGTACCAGCACCGGAATACCACTCTGCACGGCCCACTCAATCATGTTCTGATCGAGGTCTTTCAATGGATGGCGGATATCCATCAGCACCACCAAGCCTTTCAGTGCCTGACGTTTCTGCAAATATTCAGACAGTGCGCGCTGCCACTTGCGCTTCATTTCTTCCGGTACTTCCGCGTAACCGTAACCTGGCAAGTCCACTAAGCGCTTACCATCAACCACTTCAAACAGGTTGATGAGCTGGGTACGGCCAGGCGTTTTACTGGTACGTGCCAGACCTTTCTGATTGGTCAGGGTGTTCAGTGCGCTGGATTTGCCCGCATTAGAGCGCCCGGCAAAGGCGACTTCAATGCCCGCATCCGCCGGCAAATGGCGAATATCCGGGGCGCTGAGCATAAAATGGGTCATGTGATAGTTCAAAGCAGACAAAGTAAAACTCCAGCAGAGTGATTCGGCAATTGGGCTGATTATACCTGTTATGGCGCAAAAGTGCCCGATGGCGTCTTAACGCGCTATTTTGTAAGAGATCAACGATTGTTACTGCCAGTCATTACCGCTTAATGGAATGTTCACATTAAGACTTGTTGTTAATAATCATGGTGTTAATGGAATCATGAAAAAGACCGCTCTAAATAAGAGACAAGTCTCACTTGTTCATTTTACTGATTGGTCTACATTGAGTGTCAGTGCACGGCAGCACCCATCAGGATGATGCGCTCAGGAGTGTCGGGGAAGACCAAGAGCATGGCAGGAAGTGATTCAGGCAAGAGTCAGACAAGGAAAAGGAATACTCGCAGGAGCGATGGGGCGAAGGAGCAACCGGGACGTGGTGAGCCGTAAAGGATTGATACCGTAATTCCTTCATGAGAAGGTGCGAAATAAGGCGATAGCATAGGCTATCGCCTTTTTTCTTTGCCCGCTTTCTGCTAGATTTCGCCGCAATTCTATACTGAATTCACTTAGCATCACTGAGACCGGACACCATGAAGCAACCTGCATCAGCCCCGCGTGGCAAACCTGCTGCAAAAGCCAAGCGCAAATCGCGTGAAGAACTCAACCAGGAAGCGCGCGACCGTAAACGCGATAAAAAACACAGTGGCCACAAATCTGGCAGCCGTGCCAATCCGGAAGTGCAAGCCGCAAATAAAGGCCAGGGTAAAAAAAGCCAGGACCCACGCGTAGGCAGCAAAAAGCCGATTTCGCTGGTGGCCGATGGTAAAACTCAGCCAGAGAAGAAACCCGCCGCGCAATCCAAGCCGAAAGCGGAGAAAGTGCGTTTAACGCCGCAGGAAGAGCTGGCCAAGCTGGAAAATGATGAGCGTCTGGATACGCTGCTGGATCGTCTGGAAAATGGCGAGACGCTGAGCGGCGAAGATCAGGCCTGGCTGGACCAAACCTTAGACCGCATCGACGAACTGATGGAAACCCTGGGCATTGCCTTGGATGACGAAGCGGAAGATGAGCAGGCAGAAGAAGATATGATGCGCCTGTTGAAGGGCAACTAAGGCACTTTTTGATCGGCATGCGTTTTACCGCATGCCGCGCTAAACAGGTATTCGCTTATGCTTTGGCCTGGATCAATTTTAGCGCTGCTACTGACATGTTATCTGCTGTGGTTATTGTTTAAACTACGCCGCCTGTCGCGTCTGAAGTCGCGTATACGCCGGCGTTCGGCTCACCGCTTCATCCACTCTTCTGCTACGCGTCCCTCTCTCAGACGACGTCACCGTAAGGAGTGAGCATGTCATCGCAGCAGATTGAATGGGATCAGCGCCTGATTGAAAAATACAATTACGCCGGCCCGCGCTATACCTCTTATCCCACCGCGTTGGAGTTTAATGAAAACTTCGGCGAGGCGGCATTTCAGCAAGCCGTTGAACGCTATCCTGAGCGCTCTCTGTCACTGTATGTGCACATCCCGTTCTGCCATCGTCTGTGCTATTTCTGCGGTTGCAATAAGATCGTCACGCGCCAGTTGCACAAGGCAGACCGCTATCTTGATGTGCTGGAACAGGAAATCCGTCAGCGAGCTCCGCTGTTTGCTGGTCGTCGCGTAACCCAACTACACTGGGGCGGCGGCACGCCAACCTTTCTTAACCCGGCACAGGTGAGCCGGCTGGTGGCACTATTACGCAGCCATTTTGACATTGCTGATGATGTTGAGATGTCGATCGAGGTCGATCCACGTGAAATTGAACTGGAGATGATCGATCATCTGCGTGCCGAGGGGTTTAACCGTCTGAGCATGGGCGTGCAGGACTTCAACAAAGCCGTGCAGGAGCGTGTTAACCGCGTTCAGGATGAAGAGACCATCTTTGCCCTGGTCGAGCGTGCTCGGGCGCAGGGGTTCCGTTCCGTGAGTCTCGATTTGATCTACGGCCTGCCGTTGCAAACGCCAGAGAGCTTTGCTTTTACCTTGCAGCGGGTAATCGCACTCAATCCCGACCGCCTTAGCGTGTTTAACTATGCGCATATGCCCACCCTGTTCGCGGCACAACGTAAGATCAAAGATGATGAACTGCCCAGTGCCGCCCTGAAGTTGCTGATTCTGCAGCAAACTATCGCCACCTTAACCCGCGCGGGTTACCAATTCATTGGGATGGATCACTTTGCCAAGCCAGATGATGAGCTGGCGGTGGCACAGCGTGCCGGTGTGCTTCATCGCAATTTCCAGGGCTACACCACCCAGGGAGAGAGCGATCTGCTCGGTTTCGGGGTGTCGGCGATCAGTATGCTGGGTGACGGCTATGCGCAGAACCAGAAAGATTTAAAGGCGTATTACCGCGACGTTGAGCAGCGTGGCAATGCCTTGTGGCGCGGCTTGACGTTAAGCGATGATGATTGCCTGCGCCGCGACGTGATCAAAGCGCTGATCTGTAATTTCTCTCTGGATTTTTCTGCCATTGAGGCGCAGTGGCCGATCGATTTTGACGACTATTTCGCAGAGGATTTAGCGCTGCTTGCGCCGTTAATGGCCGATGGCTTACTTGAACAGCATGGGCGCAGCCTGCAGGTAACGGGGATCGGGCGTTTGCTGATCCGAAACATCTGCATGTGCTTTGATCGTTACCTGCGCCAGAAAGCCCGCATGCAGCAGTTTTCACGTGTGATATAAAAACAAAAGGCGGCCTGAAGGCCGCCTGCGGTTGCACTAAGCTGCAATCTTACTCCATACCCAGTTCTTTCAATTTACGCGTCAGCGTATTTCGACCCCAACCGAGTAAACGTGCGGCTTCCTGCTTGTGCCCCTGAGTGTGGCGCAGTGCGGTGGTGAGCAGCGTACGCTCCATTTCCGGCTGAGCTTCAGAAAGCAGGTTTTGATGACCGGAACGCAGCGCGCGGTCCGCCCATTGTGCCAGCAGTGTTGCCCAGCTATCCGGCAGCGACTGCACCGGGCTATCTGGCGTGCTCGACTCAAACAGTTCCGGCGGCAGATCCTGAATCAACACTTCCTGGCCTGCTGCCATCACGGTTAACCAGCGGCAGGTGTTCTCCAGCTGGCGCACGTTACCGGACCAATGCAGACGCGTCAGTGCGGTTTCCGTCTCCTGGTGCAGAATTTTCGCTTCAACACCCAACTCACGCGCAGCCACCTGCAGGAAGTAGCGCGCCAGACGAGGGATGTCTTCGCGACGCTCGCGCAGTGGCGGCAGATGGACACGGATCACGTTGAGACGGTGGAACAAGTCTTCACGGAACTTGCCTTCCTGCACGCGCAGTTCAAGGTTTTGGTGGGTTGCCGCGATGATACGCACGTCCACTTTCACCGGCGCATAGCCGCCCACGCGATAGAACTGGCCATCAGCCAAAACGCGTAACAAGCGGGTCTGCACATCGAGCGGCATATCACCGATTTCATCGAGGAATAGCGTACCGCCATCAGCTTGCTCAAAGCGGCCCTGACGAATCTGGTTTGCCCCGGTAAAGGCGCCTTTCTCGTGTCCGAACAGCTCGGATTCGATCAGGTCTTTAGGAATGGCCGCCATATTCAGCGCGATAAACGGTGATTTAGCCCGCGGGCTATGGCGATGCAGCGCATGTGCCACCAACTCTTTACCGGTACCCGATTCGCCGTTAATCAACACACTGATCGACGAGCGCGACAAGCGGCCAATAATACGGAACACATCCTGCATCGCTGGCGCTTCGCCAATGATATCGGTAGTGGGGCCGCTCACCGGCTGATTGCGCGGCTGCTGCTGCTCCTGATAATGGCTAATCGCACGTTCAACCAGTGCCACCGCCTCATCGATATCAAACGGTTTTGGCAGGTAATCAAACGCACCCTGCTGATAGGCGCTCACTGCGGCATCCAAATCCGAATGCGCGGTCATGATGATCACCGGCAGCATAGGATGACGCTGTTTAATTTGTTTCAGCAACGCCAGCCCATCCATGCCCGGCATGCGAATATCTGATAACAATACATCTGGGGTTTTACTTGAGAGTGCATCCAGCACCTCATTGGCGCTGTCAAATGTTGCACAGCTCAAACCGGCTCCAGTGAGCGCACGTTCAAGCACCCAGCGGATGGAGCTATCGTCATCGACGATCCAGACTATCCCTCGTTGCATAGAAACCTCACTGGCGAATAGGCAGGTAGACCGAGAATTCGGTGTGTCCTGGCCAACTGTTAAATTCTATTTTTCCTGAGTGCTGATCGATCAGACTGCGGGCGATGGAGAGACCTAAACCGGTACCCCCTTCGCGTCCGCTGACCATCGGATAGAACAGCGTATCTTGTAGCTGGGCAGGTATGCCTGGGCCATCATCTTCAATATCAATGCGTGCCACTAAGCGATAACGTGTGCCGTGCAGCGTCAGTTGGAAAGCAGTGCGCGTGCGGATGACGATAGTGCCGCCTTCCTCACCCAGCGCTTGCAGGGCATTACGCACCACATTAAGCAGCACCTGCTCAATCTGGTCAGGGTCATGCGGCAGTTCTGGCAGGCTGGGGTCGTAATCACGCACCAGCGAGACATTGTCCGGTAACTCCATCGAGACCAGATTGACCACGCGCTCGGCCACCTGATGAATGCTTTGTGTTACATGCATACCCGGCTGTTGTGGCCCGAGTAAGCGATCGACCAGATTGCGCAGGCGGTCCGCCTGTTCAATGATGATCCGGGTATATTCATGCAGCGACGGATCGGGCAGGGCACGGGTTAACAATTGCGCCGCGCCGCGTAACCCACCCAGCGGGTTTTTAATTTCATGTGCCAGTCCGCGAACTAAATCGCGGGCAGCGACCTGCTGTGCATGTTGCAACTGTTCCTGGCTCAGGCGACGTTGATTATCCATCGGCGCCATTTCCAGCAAAATAAGGCCATCTGGCAGTCGTTGCGCCGTCAGCGACATAATGTGCGCTCGGCCATCAACCACCAAAGTGACTTCGCTGTCGGTAAAGCCCTGGCCTGCTCCAAGACTCTCGCTCATCACCTCAATATTCAGCGAAAAATAGCCGGTTAATTCCGGTAATGGCGTGCCGAACAATTTGCGTGAGCTTTGCGCCAGTAATTGCTGCGCTGCCGGGTTGGCATAATGGATAACCAGATCGTTATCGACCAGCAAAATACTGTTGATCAGAGAGTTGAGAATCTGCCCCGCATCGGGCAGCGTGCCAGTTGCCATACAGCGTTCCTCTGCACTAATTTAGTGCATTATAGCCTTTTTGGGCGGAAATCTGTCGTTGAAACGGTATTTTGCGGAGAAAAAAGCCCATCCGGAGATGGGCCAAAGTTTCCACGGCAATATAAAAAGTTTTCAGACTTTATGCGCCGCCAAAAAAGCGGCGCCCGAAGCCGAATTTTTTAAATTAAACGCTGTAGTACAGTTCGAACTCAACTGGGTGCGGAGTCATGCGCACACGGTCGTTGTCCGCTTTACGCAGTTCGATGTAAGCATCGATAGCGTCGTCAGTGAACACGCCGCCACGGGTCAGGAACTCGCGGTCTTCGTTCAGTGCGTTCAGTGCTTCTTCCAGAGAGCCTGCAACTTTTGGAATCTCAGCTTCTTCTTCCGGAGGCAGGTCATACAGGTTTTTGTCCATGGCATCGCCAGGGTGGATCTTGTTGATAACACCATCAAGACCCGCCATCAGCAGTGCAGTGAACGCCAGGTATGGGTTAGCCGCTGGATCTGGGAAGCGCGCTTCAATACGACGTGCTTTCGGGCTCGCAACCACTGGGATACGGATAGAAGCAGAACGGTTACGGGCAGAGTAAGCCAGCATAACAGGTGCTTCGTAGCCTGGGACCAGACGCTTGTATGAGTTAGTGGTTGGGTTCGCCAGGGCGTTGATCGCTTTAGCGTGCTTGATGATACCGCCGATGTAGAACAGAGCAGTTTCAGACAGGCCGCCGTACTTGTCGCCAGAGAACAGGTTCACGCCGCCTTTTGACAGGGACATGTGGCAGTGCATACCAGAACCGTTATCGCCGAACATTGGCTTAGGCATGAAGGTTGCAGTTTTGCCGTACGCGTGAGCAACGTTGTGCACCACGTATTTGTAGATCTGAATTTCGTCAGCTTTTTTGGTCATCGTGTTGAAGCGGGTTGCCACTTCGTTCTGACCCGCAGTTGCCACTTCGTGGTGATGAGCTTCAACCACCAGACCCATCTGCTCCATGGTCAGACACATAGCAGAACGGATGTCCTGAGCTGAGTCGACTGGTGGAACTGGGAAGTAACCGCCTTTCAGACCTGGACGGTGACCTTTGTTACCGCCTTCGTATTCTTTACCGGTGTTCCATGCTGCTTCGATATCGTCGATAGCAACGTGTGAACCTGAAGTAGATGAACCGAAACGAATGTCATCGAACAGGAAGAACTCTGGCTCTGGTCCAAACAGCACGGTATCCGCGATGCCTGAAGAACGCAGGAACTCTTCTGCACGCTTAGCAATGGAGCGTGGGTCACGGTCGTAGCCCTGCAGTGTGCCTGGCTCGAGGATGTCGCAACGAATGATCAGGGTAGAGTCTTCGAAGAACGGATCCATCACCGCAGTGGTCGCATCCGGCATCAGCACCATGTCTGATTCGTTAATGCCTTTCCAGCCGCCGATGGAAGAGCCATCGAACATTTTGCCTTCTTCGAAGAAGTCAGCGTTAACCTGGTGCGCAGGGATAGTAACGTGCTGTTCTTTACCTTTGGTATCGGTAAAACGCAGGTCAACAAACTTAACTTCGTGTTCGTTCATCATCGAGAGAACGTGTTCAGCGGACATACTCAACTCTCCTGGAAATGGTCATTATCGTCATGGTGAGAGAACTTCGTTGCCTGGAATGTGTCACGACTACTGACCATTACCTAACCAAGATCTCGGCAAGCTCTTTCAACCGTTTTATAACTGTCGTTTTCGCTTAAAAGATATAAAGCGAATTCTGTGCCAACTTTATTACAATGGTGAAAATGGCGCTGTGGCGCGCTCTTTGGTGAGTCGACCACTGCACCAGTATGGATGATGCGCACTAATTTGGTGCTCCATGGATGAAATTGCGCCCCAAAAAGGTGCAAAACACCATCACAGTGCAGATTAATGCACCGTTATTGGTGCTAAAAAACAGCACTATGAGAAACTTTAAGTGAATACTGTGATCATGTTCAGTCTTTCGCTTAATCCGTGTACAATACCGCGTTATTTCTATAATGCCTGAGGCAAAGCTGTGATCGAAAATTTGCGTAACATCGCCATTATCGCGCACGTTGACCATGGTAAGACCACCCTGGTTGACAAACTCTTACAACAGTCCGGTACTTTTGATGCCCGTACCGAAGCGACTGAGCGCGTAATGGACTCCAACGATTTGGAGAAAGAGCGTGGGATTACCATCCTCGCAAAAAACACCGCCATCAAATGGAACGACTACCGTATCAACATCGTTGATACCCCAGGACACGCCGACTTCGGTGGTGAAGTGGAGCGCGTTATGTCCATGGTGGATTCGGTGCTGCTGGTTGTAGATGCGATGGATGGCCCTATGCCGCAAACCCGCTTCGTAACCAAAAAAGCCTTTGCTCATGGTTTGAAGCCGATCGTAGTCATCAATAAAGTTGACCGTCCTGGCGCGCGTCCAGATTGGGTTGTTGATCAGGTCTTCGACCTGTTCGTTAACCTCGATGCGACCGACGAGCAGCTGGACTTCCCTATCATTTATGCTTCAGCGCTGAATGGTATCGCAGGTCTGGACCACAACGACATGGCTGACGACATGACCCCGCTGTACCAGGCGATTGTGGATCGTGTTTCTCCGCCACAGGTTGAAGTTGAAGCACCACTGCAGATGCAGATCTCGCAGCTGGACTACAACAACTACCTGGGTGTTATCGGCATTGGCCGCATCAAGCGCGGTAAAATCAAGCCGAACCAGCAAGTCACTATCATTGATAGCGAAGGCAAAACCCGTAACGGTAAAGTCGGTAAAGTACTGGGCCACCTGGGCCTGGAACGTATCGAAAGCGCCGAAGCTGAAGCTGGCGATATCATCGCGGTAACCGGTCTGGGCGAGCTGAACATCTCGGACACCATCTGTGATACGCAGAAGGTTGAAGCGTTGCCAGCACTGAGCGTCGATGAACCAACCGTAACCATGTTCTTTAACGTCAACACCTCACCTTTCTGCGGTAAAGAAGGTAAGTACGTGACTTCGCGCCAGATTCTGGAGCGTCTGAACAAAGAGCTGGTGCACAACGTGGCACTGCGCGTTGAAGAAACCGAAGATTCAGATGCGTTCCGCGTTTCTGGTCGTGGTGAGCTGCACTTGTCTGTTCTGATCGAGAACATGCGTCGTGAAGGTTTCGAGCTGGCGGTATCCCGTCCGAAAGTTATCTTCCGTGAGCATGAAGGCCGCAAGCAGGAGCCATTCGAAAACGTGACCCTCGACATCGAAGAAACCCACCAGGGTTCTGTGATGCAAGCGATGGGTGAGCGTAAAGGCGACCTGAAAAACATGGATCCAGATGGTAAGGGCCGTGTACGTCTTGACTACATGATCCCAAGCCGTGGTCTGATTGGCTTCCGTAACGAATTCATGACCATGACTTCAGGTACCGGTCTGCTGTACTCCACCTTCAGCCACTACGACGATGTGCGTCCGGGCGAAGTGGGCCAGCGTCAGAACGGCGTGCTGATCTCAAACGGCCAGGGTAAAGCGGTAGCGTTCGCCCTGTTCAGCCTGCAGGATCGCGGTAAGCTGTTCCTGGGTCACGGTGCGGAAGTGTATGAAGGCCAGATCATCGGTATTCACAGCCGTTCAAACGACCTGACAGTTAACTGCCTGACCGGTAAGAAGCTGACCAACATGCGTGCATCAGGTACTGATGAAGCGACCACTCTGGTTCCACCGCAGAAAATGACGCTGGAGCAGGCTATCGAGTTCATCGATGATGACGAACTGGTAGAAGTGACTCCGCAGTCAGTCCGTATTCGTAAACGTCACCTGACCGAGAACGACCGTAAGCGTGCGTCTCGCGGCGGTAAAGACTAAGCGAAACAGTCTGATATTTAAGCCCCGCATGGCGGGGCTTTTTTATGTCTGCAACCCGCTGAAACGCTCGCTTTCTGAACTTTGCACCGCCTTCCAAATCGCGGATTTCCTCCTCATCGTACCTGTTCAGCTTCTCGTTTTACCGCTAGAGTGAATGATCCAGGGAACATAGAGGAGAGGCGTCATGCTGTACATTTTTGATTTAGGCAATGTGATTGTTGATATCGATTTTAACCGTGTGCTCGGCGTCTGGAGTGACCTGGGACGTGTGCCGCTGGCGACGCTGCAAAGTCGCTTCCGTATGGATGAAGCGTTTGAAAAACACGAACGGGGTGAAATCAGCGATCCTGAATTTGCGGCACGCATCTGTGACCAACTGGACATTGCGCTGAGCTATCCGCAATTCACCGCAGGCTGGCAGGCAGTGTTTGTCGGTGTTCGCCCGGAAACACTGGCGATCATGAACAGACTGCGCGCCAACGGCGAGCGCGTGGTGATCCTGTCGAATACCAATCAGCTGCACTTTGAATTCTGGCCAACGCAATATCCGGAAGTGCAACAGGCTGCCGACCACGTCTATATGTCGCAGGACATGGGGATGCGTAAGCCTGAGGCACGTATCTATCAATCTGTGCTGGAACATGAAGGTTACACGGCCGACCAGGCGGTGTTCTTCGATGATAACCAGGCAAATATTGATGCCGCGCGTGCCTTGGGTATTGAGAGCGTGCTGGTGGAAGATGACAAAACCGTACCCGCCTGGTTTGCGAGCCGTCTCTGAGTGGTGACGCGTAACCATCTGCGCCATTCGGCGCACGCGTTTTTTCTCTGGGTCAAACTGCTGTGGCGACGCGTAGATGAAGACAATATGACGACGCAGGCTGGGAATCTGGCCTACGTCTCATTACTGGCTTTAGTGCCGCTTATCGCCGTGGTGTTTGCCCTGTTTGCCGCCTTCCCGATGTTCAGAGACATCAGCGTCCAACTTAAACACTTCGTTTTCAGCAATTTCATGCCGGCAGCGGGTGACGTCATTCAGCGTTATCTCGATCAGTTTGTCGCGAATGTGAATAAGATGACGGCCGTGGGTACCGTGGGGTTGATCGTCACTGCCCTTCTACTGATGCATTCCGTAGACAGCGCACTCAATACCATTTGGCGCAGTGATAAACAGCGCCCATTGGTCTATTCCTTTGCGGTGTACTGGATGATCCTGACGCTCGGCCCGTTACTGGCGGGGGCGAGTCTGGCCATCAGCTCTTATTTGTTGTCCCTGCGCTGGATTGATGTGACCGGCGTGAACAGCCTGATTGATCAGATCTTGCGTGTGTTTCCTTTATTGCTGGCCATCCTCGCTTTTTGGCTGCTGTACAGCATTGTCCCCACCCGGCGCGTGCCTGCCCGTGATGCATTGATCGGGGCGATTGTTGCGGGGCTGCTGTTTGAGTTGGGTAAAAAAGGCTTTGCGCTCTATGTTACGATGTTCCCTTCGTATCAATTAATTTACGGCGTACTGGCCGTCATCCCAATACTCTTTCTGTGGGTTTACTGGACCTGGTGTATTGTGTTGTTAGGTGCGGAAATAACCGTCACATTGGACGACTATCGCCAGCTGAAAAAGCAGGAACGCGAAAAAGAACGAGAGGATACATGATTGCTTTGATTCAGCGCGTCACTCGCGCGAGCGTCAGCGTCGAAGGCGCGACGGTGGGCGAAATTGGTGCGGGTTTGCTGGTGTTATTAGGTGTTGAGAAGGGCGACGACGAACAAAAGGCACAGCGTTTATCTGAGCGTGTACTGGGTTATCGCATCTTTGGTGATGAGAACGACAAAATGAACCTTAACATACAGCAGGCCGGTGGCAGCGTGCTGGTGGTTTCCCAATTCACCCTTGCCGCCGATACCAACAAAGGCATGCGCCCCTCTTTTTCAGGTGGCGCTGAACCGGCGGAAGCCGAGCGCCTCTATCACTATTTCAGCGACTGTTGCCAGGAACAGGGTGTGACCACGGCGAACGGTCGTTTTGCTGCCAACATGCAGGTATCACTGGTTAACGATGGTCCAGTCACCTTCTGGTTGCAGGTGTGAGGTTTTCAGCCGAGCGGCCAGGGATTAGCCACGCAAGCTCCGAACGAGAGAATCACTTTATGTATCATCTTCGTGTGCCGCAAACAGCGGAAGAGCTGGATGTTTATTATCAGTTCCGCTGGGAAATGTTACGTAAACCGCTGCGTCAGCCGCAGGGCTCCGAACGTGATGCCTGGGATGCGCTGGCCCACCATCAAATGGTGGTGGACGAACAGGGCAATCCGGTTGCCGTCGGGCGCCTCTATATCAACGCCGAAAACGAAGCGGCGATCCGCTTTTTAGCCGTGCATCCCTCGGTGCAAGGGAAGGGTTTAGGCACGCTGGTGGCGATGACGCTGGAATCCGTTGCGCGTCAGGAAGGGGCGAAACGCGTCACCTGTAGCGCACGTGAAGATGCTGTAGAGTTCTTTGCGAAGCTGGGCTTCGTCAACCAGGGTGAAATCACCGCGCCTCAAACCACACCGGTGCGTCACTTCCTGATGATTAAACCGGTGGTCACGCTGGATGACATACTGCATCGCGCCGATTGGTGTGGGCAGTTGCAACAGGCCTGGTATGAACACATCCCGCTTAGTGAAAAAATGGGGGTGCGCATTCTGCAATATACCGGGCAGAAGTTTGTCACCACTATGCCCGAAACGGGCAACCAAAACCCTCACCACACGCTGTTCGCCGGTAGCCTGTTCTCGCTGGCCACACTCACCGGATGGGGGCTTATCTGGCTGCTGCTGCGCGAGCGTCACCTTGGCGGCACCATCATCCTGGCGGATGCGCATATTCGTTACAGCAAGCCCATCAGTGGCCGTCCGGGCGCGATTGCCGATCTCGGATCATTGAGCGGCGATCTCGATCGTCTGGCGCGTGGCCGTAAAGCGCGTGTGCAGATGGAAGTGGAACTGTTTGGTGATGATGAGTTAGGTGCGGTGTTTGAAGGGGTGTATATCGTGCTCCCCGCCGATGCGGATGGTGCGTTAGAAGAGGGCGGTTCCGGCGCACGCATCAACTAATACGTTGTGTGTTTCGTTGCGACCAATTTATCCGTAACTCTGTAGGGTGCGGCCTTTAGGCCGCCCGAAGCGTCAGCGGGCGTGCCAAGGCACGCCTCCTCTACCTAATCAACGTTTACTGAACCTGCCCGCCTCGCATCGTCTGCTGTACCGATTGTGAATCAGTAGTCACGGACAAATTCCCCTCCACGCTCGGACGCAGCGGCGCATTAGCGCTCAGCGATCCCTTCAGTTGCAACAGCAGATTGCTGTTACCGCTGAGCGGCAAGGCTGGCCAGCCCCAGTTTTGCAACACATTGGCGGGTACCGCCTGGCCTTTCAGATTCAGCGTTAATGCACGCTGTGCATCCTGCCCGACGTTCGCGGTACCTTCCAGCAAACCGCTGCCGTTAAAGGCACTCATTTCAGTGATCTGAACCTGTTGATCGTCAGCATTGAAAGTGATGGATGGATGGCGCAAATCGGTGCGGTTAAAGGTGGCTTCCGCCGCATTGAAACTCGCTTTGCCGCTCCAGACGCCCCACTGATGCTGGCGCGCCAGTAGAACGTTATCGGCACTGCCATCCAGCGCTGTCATCTGGAACGGGAAGGCGGGATTGATATCGATCACCAGATTGCGGTTTGCCGTCGCGTGTTTCAACAGCACGCTGTCCAGCCAGGAGGGTAGCGCCTGCTGCCAGCGATCGCGCCAGTTCTGTGGCAAGGTATATTCCAGCCCGGCAATCGCTAAGTCATCAAGCGTCAAACGCTTATCGCTGCGCGTCCAGGTGCCGTTAGCGCGGATCACCCCGTTTGCCCAGCGTGAACTGAACTGTGCCAACTCAATGCCTTGCGCTGAGAAATTGGCATTCACAATCGGGTCGTTCAGCTCAAAGCCGCCGTTGATAAAGTTACCGGCGTTCATCGACAGTGAGCCGCCATCGCTCTGCCAGTCATCACCGCGCAGCGTGATGTTCTTCAGGGTCAAATCAAGATCGGTCACTGCCCAATCCGGGCCTTGCAGTCGTGCATCCGTCATATCCAGTCGGTTAATACTAACAGAAGGCACATCACGTAACGGATTAAGGAAATCGCTCAGGTTTTGATGGGTCTGCAAACGGATATCGTTGAGGCGTAGCTGATCAATCTGCCAGTTGCCTTGGGCATCGCGCTCAGCATTGCCGGTCATCGAACCGCGCGCGAGATCTGCGCCAATGTTGGTGAGTACTAAACGCCGCTGATTAACGCTGCCTTGCAGCAGCACATTGTTGCCGGGCACGCCATCCAACGTCATGGTACCTGCGCTCATCTGGAACTGTGCATCGCTGCCCAGCATGTCAGTCGGCGTCGGTTTCCACGGCACAATCCCACCGTTTACGCGTTGGGCCATCATCGGCAGCGTGCTGTGTGGGCTATCAATGCGCACATTATTCAGCTGCAGGCGGTTAGCCTGGATCGGCAGCGTGGTATCCGGTGTTTGATTGGCAAGGTTGATTTCGCCATCGCGCACTTCAATGCTGTCAAAATGCAACCAGTCGCTGAATTGTACCAGTGCCAGACCCAGGTCGACGCGCTTGGCAACCAGCACCGCCGGTTGGCCATCATGGCCGAAGCTGAAGTCATCGAGGATGATGTGTGAAGGCGAAGAGAAGTTGTGCTCAATCTTGCTCAGCGACAGGTGCCAGGCGGTTTTATCGCTTACCCAACGGCTAAACCAGCCTGCGCCCCACTGGGTCTGCAGCATGACATACAGGACCACCAGCCCAAGCAGAATCAGCAGCAGTAAGGTAAGGAAAAACTTGCCTAAAAATTTCATCGCATCCATCCATCCCGATATTTATCCGGTAAGAGGTTGTTATGCCTGAATTACCGTTACAGCTCAACAGCCTGGATGTAAAAGCGGATAAATAACAGGCAGGCCGCAGCCTGCCGAACGGGTTACTTTTCTTGTGGGAAGATGAGGTTAAGTACGATTGCGGTGATACCACCCGCAGCGATACCCGATGACAGCAGGGTTTTCAGCCAGTCTGGCGCAAATTGCAGAATCAGCGGTTGTTGGGAAACACCCAGGCCCACGGCCAGTGACAGCGCGATGATCATGATGGCGCGGCGGTTCAGCGGCTCACGCGAAACAATACGCACACCGGAAGCCGCGATAGTGCCAAACATCACAATGGTTGCGCCGCCGAGTACCGGTTCTGGAATATGCTGCACAAAGCCGCTGACTGCCGGGAACAAGCCGAGCACAATCAGCATCAACGCTACCACAAAGCCCACGTAGCGGCTGGCAACACCGGTCAACTGAATCACCCCATTATTTTGGCCGAAACAGGAGTTCGGAAACGTATTGAATAACGCGGAAACAAAAGAGTTCAGGCCGTTGGCCAGCACGCCGCCTTTCAGACGCTTCATGTATACCGGGCCACTCACCGGTTGCTCTGAAACATCGGAGGTGGCGGTGATATCGCCAATGGTTTCCAGCGAGGTCACCATAAACACCAACATCAGAGGAATCAGCAGATTCCAGTCAAAACCCAGACCGTAATAGAGCGGTGTGGGTACGGCGACCAGCGCCTGGTTGGTGGGGGCGGTGAGGGTGGGTAACATATCCAGCGCCCAGGCCAGCGCATAACCCACCGCCATGGCAATCACCAGAGATGCCACGCGCAGATACGGATTGCGCTGGCGGTTAAGCAGAATAATAACTACCAGCACGGCACCGGCCAGCAGCAGGTTTTTTGGTGCGCCAAAAGTGTGATCGCTCATGGCCGCGAAGCCACCGCCAATCGAGGTCAGGCCAACCTGAATCAACGACAAGCCGATAATCATTACCACGATGCCCGATACCAGTGGCGTGATGATACGGCGCGCCAGGTGCAACACGCGTGACAGCACCATCTCGGTACAGGATGCCACCATCAAAGTGCCAAACAGTGCCGCCATCATGGTGGGCACATCCGCACCGCCATTCTTCAGCGCCATACCGCCCATAATCAGCGGGGTGACAAAGTTAAAGCTGGTGCCCTGAATCGACAGCAGGCCGGAACCCACTGGTCCCCAGGTTTTGATTTGCAGAATCGATGCCACGCCGGAAGCAAACAGCGACATGCTGATAATGTGCTGGGTATCCTGCGCCGGTAAACCCAGCGCCTGGCAGATCAGCAGCGCGGGCGTAATCACCGCGACAAACATCGCCAACAGATGCTGGCAGGCCGCAAACAGTGTTTGAGGCAAGGGCGGACGGTCTTCGAGGCGGTAAATCAGTTCACTTTTAGGCGTGGCTGGCTGGTGAGATTCAGCGGTATTGACGGACATGGTGGACGTTCTCAATAACAACAAAGGGGCGATTTTAAACGGTTGCGTTGTGAAAGCAATCGTTTGCAATGCCCCTTTGCCGTTGCATTGATTTAAAGCGTAAACACCGTACGGCTACGGCTATCATCTTCCTGCCATGCCTGCGCCACTTCACTAAGCGGGCGCATGTTGAAGGCAATGGAAAAATCGCTTTCTGCCGCTGCGTTGAGCATCTCACTGATACAGGCGATGAGTTCAGCATCGGAGACGCTACCCAAACCGCTACCCATCAGGGTCAGGCCAGAAGATCGTAACAGCTTGCTGTGTAAAGAGATTTCCTGACCGCTCAGCGAGCCAATCTGGACGAAGCGCACCACTTTTTCACCCCCTGCCACCGCGGCTTGCATGATGTCGAGTGCACTCGGGCCCCACAGATAATCCAGCACCACATCAACGCCTTCCTTCATCAGAGCAGGAAGTGAGCCAGGCAGTTCATCCAGCGTCAACGTGATATCGGCACCCTGCGTACGCAACTGGTCAAGCACTTCACGGTTGCGCCCGGTGGCGATAATTTTTCCAGCGCCGAGATGGCGGGCGATGCGCACGGCCAGTCCGCCCGAAGTGCCGGTGGCGCCATTAATTAACACCGTTTCCCCTGGCTGTAACTGAGCACGTCGCGTCAGCGCAGCCCATGAAGACATGCCGGGGTTGGCGATGGCCGCTGCCAGTAACGGATCCAGCGTGGCGGGCAGTGGAACGATGGCGGCAGCAGGTACTAAGGTTCTTTCCGCCATGCTGCCCCAAGGCGCATTAAAGGCGAGGAAGTAGACCGGGTCGCCGTTACTCAATGTGCCCGTGCCATCAATGCCGGCAATAAAGGGATAGTGTGAACCTGCGCTGTAGTGCTTACCCGCCGCACGTGCTTTTGCCAGTTGGCTGATGGCCGAGGCTTTGACTGACACGACAACCTGTTCTGCGTCAACCTGTGGCTCCGGAAAATCACCGTATATCGGCAGGATACCCGCCGCAGAAACGATCGCTGCTTTCATGTTTTCACCTTAAATTAATATGTGTAATATGCACACATTAGTTCTGCCTCGGGATAACGTCAATGAAAAGTGTGCAAAATACACATAATGGTGCTGAGTTTGATGATCTGCATAACGCGCTGCTGATGATTGTGGGTACGTTCAACCGACCTCAGCGTGATGAGTTGCTGATTAAAGAGTCCAATATTCAACTCGACCGCGCGCTGTTTCCACTGCTGATACAGATTGGCCGTTTCGGTCCTATTGGTGTGGTCGAGCTGGCGGAGCGCGCAGGGCGCGATTACACCACCGTAAGCCGTCAGGTGGCGAAGCTAGAGGAGCTAGGACTGGCGCAACGGCAAAAAAATGCCAAAGACAAACGGGTGAATGAAGCGGTGATTACCCCGGCAGGCAAGGCAATGACCGATAAAATCGATACTGCACGCGCGCAGATTTATCAGAATTTGTTTGCCAGTTGGCCGCATGATGAACGCGCCGAACTGGGGCGTCTGTTACAGAAGTTTGTCGGTGATTTTATGGCGATTGACCGCAACCTATAAGGCCGGGCCAGCAGTTAAGCGTTACTGTAACGCTCGGTCTCCGGCAACCAGCGCTCAATGAGTGCTTGAGCCTGTTCGGGGTAATGCTGGTGGATATGGCGAGCCACACGCTGAACTTCGGGGATCATGCCCTGATCGCGCAACAGATCCGCGACTTTAAACTCTGCGTTCCCGGTCTGACGCGTGCCCAGCAGTTCACCCGGGCCGCGAATCTCAAGGTCATGTTGCGCAATCACAAAGCCATCGTTGCTGTCGCGCAGCACCTGCAAACGCTTCTGTGCGGTCTTGCTCAGCGGCGCTTTGTACAGCAGCACGCAATGCGAGGCGACAGCACCACGGCCGACACGTCCACGCAGCTGATGCAGCTGTGCCAGGCCCAGTCGCTCTGGGTTTTCGATGATCATCAGGCTGGCATTGGGAACATCCACACCAACTTCGATCACCGTGGTGGCGACCAGCAGTTGGATGTCGTTAGCTTTGAATGCGGCCATCACGGCCTGCTTCTCTGCGGGTTTCATGCGACCGTGCACCAGCCCAACCTGCAAACCGGGTAGGGCGGTTTTCAACTCCTCCCATGTCGCTTCTGCTGCTTGTGCTTCCAGTACGTCTGACTCTTCGATTAATGTACAGACCCAGTAGGCCTGACGACCTTCGTGACACGCATTTTTGACACGCTCAATAATATCGCCACGGCGGCTATCGGGAATCGCCACCGTTGTGACCGGCGTACGGCCAGGGGGCAATTCGTCGATGGTGGAAGTATCCAGATCGGCATAAGCGGTCATCGCCAGCGTGCGGGGAATCGGTGTTGCGGTCATGATCAGCTGATGCGGATGGAAACCTTGCTCTTCGCCCTTTTCCCACAGTGCCAGACGCTGGTGGACGCCAAAGCGGTGCTGCTCATCAATGATCACCAGCGCCATGCCGTTAAATTTCACCTGCTCCTGGAATAGAGCATGGGTGCCAACCACCATCGCCACCTGACCACTGGCAATCGCTTCCTGCTGCGCCTCACGCGCTTTGCCTTTCTGTTTACCGGCCAGCCAGCCTACTTCAATGCCCAGCGGTGCAAACCACTGGCGGAAGTTGTTGGCATGCTGCTCGGCCAGCAGTTCGGTGGGCGCCATGAGCGCCACTTGCTTGCCATGCGCGATCACATTCAGCGCCGCCAGTGCGGCGACCAGGGTTTTTCCGGAGCCAACATCGCCCTGGACCAGGCGCATCATCGGGAAGTCATTGGCCAGATCGCGCTCTATCTCCTCAACCACCCGCTTTTGTGCACCTGTCGGTGAGAAGGGCAGCGCAGCCAGCAATTGATCAACCAGATGATGTCTGGCGGGCATCGGCAGTGCGTGATGGCGCTGCGCACCAGCGCGTACGGCCAGCATGCTGAGATTGTGCGCCAGTAGCTCTTCGAGGATTAAGCGTTTCTGTGCCGGATGGCGACCGGTTTCCAACTCACTGAGCGATAAATCAGGTGGGGGGCGATGCAGCGTGCGCAGCGCATCTGGCAAACTCATCAAGCCACCACTCAGTTCTGATGGCAGCAGTTCGGCAATCGGGCAGGTTTCCAGCAACGTCAGGGCCTGATCGGTCAGATTGCGCAGTGTTGCCTGGCGAATCCCTTCGGTGGTGGGATAGACCGGCGTCAGCGTCTCTTGCAGCTCTACGCCGCCTTGCTCGCCCTGCACGCGATACTCGGGATGAATGATCTCTGCGCCGCGCTGGCCGCGTTTGATTTCACCATAAGCGGTGACGCGACGCCCTGGGGCGAGGCTGTTTTTCATCCCGGCATTGAAGTTGAAGAAGCGCATGGTCAGCACGCCGCTGCCATCGCTGATCTGGCACACCAGCATTCGGCGACGACCAAAGGTGATGTCGCTGTGCAGCACTTCGCCTTCCACCGTGGCCCAAACGCCCGGTAGCAGGTCATTAATTTTGTAGAGTTGGGTGCGATCTTCGTAGCGCAGCGGCAGATGCAGCAGCAAATCCTGAATGGTAAACAGGCTGAGTTTAGCCAGTTTACCCGCCTGACTGGCGCCGACGCCGGTCAGGGTACTGAGCGGGATGGCATCCAGCAGACGGCCTTTCATTTTTTACCCGTCGCTTGCATGGTGGCCCACCAACTGGCATCGGCTTCCACCTCGCCCTGGGCGTTGATGTGCGGATACGGCAGACCTTTCTGCTTCGCGACTCGCGCCAGCACCGGATAGCCGCCTTCAAACAGCAAACGCTGCTGTTCGTCTTCATCCAGCAGGCTGTATTGGCGCTGGTACATGCCGGCATTTTGCCGCTGGCGTTGGGCTTCATACAGAATCAGCGCAGAGGCAACAGACACGTTGAGCGATTGCACCATGCCAACCATAGGAACAATGATGTCTTGGTCGGCAAGCGCCAGCGCTTCAGCGGTAATCCCGGTTTTTTCCTGGCCCATCAGAATGCAGGTCGGCTTGGTGTAATCGACTTCGCGAAAATCCACGGCATTTGCCGACAGATTGGTCGCCAGCACTTGCATGCCCTGACCTTTCAGATGACGAACCGCTTCGGCGATGTGACGATGAGTCTGAACTTTTACCCAGCTGTTGCTGCCCGCAGAGGCTGACACCATGGTGCGCATACGTACGCTGGGCCATACGGCGTGAACTTCATGGATGCCCACCGCATCGGCGGTACGAATCACCGCTGAGACGTTATGGGGCTTATGGACCTGTTCCATGCAGACCGTGAGATCGTGCTGGCGCATGGCCAGCATCTCCTGGATACGAGCAAAACGTTGAGCGTTCATGCCTAATTACGGTTTCGGTGAACTTTAATCACATCCGGCATCACGCGAATCTTGCGCATAATGTTGGCCAGATGGACGCGATCGTTGGCGGTGAGGCGGATAAAGGCGCTGTAAACACGGCCATCACGTTCTTCAGTGCTCAGACTTTGAATGTTGGAACTCGCGGTGTTGATCGCTGCCGTCAGGTTAGCCAGCGCACCCTGATGGTTGAACATGTCGACTTTGATTTCCGCGACAAATTCCTGATCGATATCCTTGTCCCACTCAACCGGCATGAACTTCTCTGGCTCTTTCTGATAGCCACGAATGTTACGGCAGGATTCGTGGTGCACCACCAGACCTTTGCCGGGACTCACGTGCGCCACAATCGGATCGCCTGGAATCGGGCGGCAGCATTTGGCAAAGGTGATCAGTACACCATCTGCGCCTTTGATCGGCAGCTTTTTACGTTTACTGTCTTTTGGCGCTTCTTCACTGCCGGACTGCAGCAGGTTTTTCGCCACCACCACGCTCATGGCATTGCCCAGCCCGATTTCCGCCAGCAGGTCTTCAATACCCGCCAGCTTCATGCGTTCCAGTTCATGCTGAATATTTTCTGCCGGAATCTCGGCCAGCTTCTTGCTGCCACCCAAGGCATGACTTAACAGGCGTCGCCCCAGGTTGACGGAGTCTTCACGTTTGAGGTTCTTCAACAGCTGACGAATCTTCGAACGCGCTCTGGAACTGACAACGAAGTTGAGCCATGCTGCATTCGGACGAGCGCCTGGCGCGGTGATAATTTCTATGGTTTGGCCGCTGGTCAGCGATTGTGACAGCGGATAAGGCTGGCGATCGACGCGTGCGCCAACGCAGGCGTGACCAATATCGGTATGCACGGCATAGGCGAAATCCACCGGGGTGGCGCCCGCAGGCAGCTCGACAATGCGGCCTTCCGGCGTGAAGACGTAGATTTCATCCGGGAAGAGATCGGACTTCACGCTTTCGATAAATTCAAACGAACTACCGGCGCTCTGTTGCAGCTCCAGCAGGCTTTGCAGCCAGCGCTGAGCGCGGATCTGCGCGGTCGTGCCGTTTTCACCGGCTTCTTTATAAGCCCAGTGTGCCGCTACCCCCATCTCTGCCATCTGATCCATATCTTCGGTACGGATCTGCACTTCGACCGGCACGCCATGCGGGCCAATCATTGAGGTATGCAGGGATTGATAGCCGTTGGCCTTGGGAATAGCGATGTAATCTTTCACGCGTCCTGGACGCGGTTTGTACAGACTGTGCATCTGACCAAGCACGCGATAGCAGGTATCTAAATCTTTCACGATCACGCGGAAAGCATAGATATCCATGATGGAGTGGAATCGCTGCTCTTTCAGATGCATTTTGCGGTAGATCGAATAGAGATGCTTCTCGCGGCCACTGACGCGGCAGGGAATACCGGCTTCCTGTAAGCGGCCATCGATTTCAGAAAGAATCTTCTGAATCATCTCTTTACGGTTACCGCGCGCCGCTTTCACCACCTCTTTAATCACCCGGAAACGATTGGGATAGAGGGCCTCAAAGCCCAGCTCTTCCAGTTCTGTTTTCAGGTGATGAATACCGAGGCGGTGCGCCAGAGGGCTGTAAATCTCCAGCGTTTCCAGTGCAATACGACGCTTTTTATCCGGTCGCAATGCACCCAAGGTGCGCATGTTGTGCGTGCGGTCAGCCAGTTTGATCAGAATGACGCGGATGTCTTGCACCATCGCCATGATCATTTTGCGGAAGTTTTCAGCCTGGGCTTCTTTCTTGTCGCGGAACTTCAGCTTATCGAGTTTCGATACGCCTTCCACCAGCTCGGCAACGCTTTTGCCAAACAGCTGTTCCATATCCTGGTAGGTGGCGGGTGTATCTTCAATCACGTCATGCAGCAGCGCCGCCATCAGCGTTTCATGGTCGAGTTTCATCTCGGCCAGAATGCAGGCAACGGCAACAGGATGGGTGATGTAAGGTTCACCGCTAGAGCGTGTTTGACCCTCGTGGGCATCACGCGCGACAAGATAAGCTTGCTTGAGGCGCTTTATTTGCTCCTCAGGCAAGTATTTTTCAATCAGTTGATTGAGGCTTTCAAACAGATACAAGGTTGACCTGCAGAGTGCTGTTAACGACGACCTTCAGCGATAGCGGTAACGGCTTGTAACTCAGCGGCTTCCTGCTCTTGCTGTTCCTGACGATCACGTACATCCAGAATCTGGGTGGTGATCAAGCCTTCTTCGATTTCGCGCAGGGCGATAACGGTGGCTTTATCGTTCTCTTCTGGAACCAGCGGATCTTTGCCGCCTACCTGCATCTGACGTGCACGACGTGCAGCGACCAACACCAGGTCAAAACGGTTACCAATTTTCTCTACTGCGTCCTGAACGGTTACGCGTGCCATAGGTGTGCTACTCCACAGATGATGAAGAAATGACTGGGCATAATACTGAAAGTGACTTCAGACTGCCAATAGTTTGCTGATTAAAGCATCATGTCGCGATTTTTGGCGACTCATACGCAGACGTTCTGCGCGAATAATGTGTTTCAGATCGGTTAAGGCCAGGTCGAAATCATCATTCACGATCAGATAATCGTATTCGGCATAGTGACTCATCTCCGCCACGGCTTGCGCCATGCGGCGGGCGATCACCTCTTCGCTGTCCTGACCGCGGCCACGCAGGCGACGGTCCAGCTCTTCGGTCGACGGCGGCAAGACAAAAATGCTGCGTGCAGCCGGCATTTTTTGACGAATTTGCTGCGCGCCTTGCCAGTCGATATCCAAAAATACATCAACACCGGTTGCCAGCACGCGTTCAATCGCCGCGCGCGAGGTGCCGTAGTAATTGCCAAACACTTCCGCGTGTTCGAGGAAGTCATCGGCGGCAATCATGGCCTCGAATTCGGGCTTTGAGACGAAGAAGTAATGTTCACCATGTGCTTCACCGGGACGCACGCCGCGGGTGGTGTGAGAAATAGACACCTGCGTATCGTACAGCGGCTGTGTCTTTAACAGCGCCTGAATCAGGCTGGATTTACCCGCGCCGCTAGGGGCGGAAACAATATAAAGCGTGCCTTGAGCCATGGTTATCTTGAATTGAGTAAAGAGCGGAGTCGATTTCCTGCACAGTATACACGGCTTAGGCTCGCCACGCAGCGTTTGCCGTTGGGCTAAGGCAATTCTTTTTCCGTGAGCCCGTTCCCGCTGCGGAAGTTGCGCGCTGTAACGTCGTTATGAAGTGTGCAAGTTGGGTTCCTGATGTTGAGTTTTACACTGGTGATCGACCCTGATGTGCACTCCAATAGGCAAAAAGGAGTGCATCCATGAAAGGTTGGCTATTTCTATGCTGCGTATTACTCAGTGCCGATGGCTGGGCTGACGCGCTTTGCCCCAACTGGTCGCCGGTTCGCGCCGATCAGGAAATCGTTCAGTTGCAAAGCCAGTTGCGTCACTGGGACGATGCCTACCATCGACAGGGCAAAAGCCTGGTGAGCGATGAGGATTACGACAGCCTGCAACAGCGTTTACAGCAGTGGCAGCGCTGCTTCACGTCTGACCGCTCGGGTTACGAAGCTCTGCTGACCACGAACGGGAGTACGCTTCACCCGGTTGCCCACACCGGGGTGCGCAAGTTGCGCGATAAGCTGGCCGTGGCGTACTGGATGCAGGATAAAGCGCCGCTCTGGATACAACCCAAAGTCGATGGCGTCGCGGTGACGTTGGTATATCGGCATGGGCAACTGGTTTCATTCATCAGTCGTGGAGATGGTCTGCGTGGCGAACAGTGGTTAGAGAAAGCCACTCAGATTCCGGCCATCCCGCAGCATATCGATACCGATCGAGAAGAAGTGGTACTGCAAGGCGAGCTGTTCCTGCAGATGACCGATCATCAGCAAACGCGGGATGGCGGCAAAAATGCGCGTGCTCAAGTCGCGGGCGCCATGATGCGTCGTGACGCTTCTCCGCTACTGGGTCGGCTCGGTCTGTTTGTCTGGGCATGGCCTGATGGACCTGTGCAAATGAATGAGCGGTTGGCGCAACTCTCCTATTGGGGATTCGGTTTATCGCAACGCTGGAGTCGGCAAATTAATAATGAGGAAGAGGCCGCCGAGTGGCGTGAACGCTGGTTTCGTGAGCCATTGCCGTTTGTGACCGATGGCGTGGTGATGCATCTGTCACCGTCGAGTGCAGGACGTGACTGGCAGCCCGGCCAAAGCCGCTGGTCGGCAGCATGGAAATATCAGCCTGCAGAGGTGAGCAGCGAAGTGCTGTCCGTGGATTTTAATGTCGGACGGACAGGGAAAATTGCGGTGATACTCAACGTGATCCCGGTTCAGCTGGATGACAAAACGGTGCGCCGGGTCAATATCGGTTCTGTGCGTCGCTGGCGCGAGCGGGATGTGATTGCCGGCGATCAGGTGGCACTGGCGCTGGCTGGCCAAGGCATTCCGCGTCTGGAGCGCGTTATTTGGCGCGTGACGCAACGTGATTACCCCACAGCGCCGTTACCCGATGACTTCAATGCGCAGACGTGCCTGCACTTTAGTCCCCCATGTCGGTTGCAATTTTTATCTCGCCTGAGTTGGCTCAGCGAGAAATCTGTGCTGAATATCCCCGGCGTCCAGCGCAGCAACTGGCAACGTTTACTCAACAGCGGCGCGATAACGCATCTTTTCTCCTGGCTGAAACTCACCCCTGAGCAAATCGCTCAGGCCAGCGGCCTTTCCGTTGAGCGTGCGCAGCAGTTTTGGCAGCGCTTCCATCTCACCCGTCAGCAGCCCCTGCGGCGCTGGGTCAATGCGCTAGGCATACCTTTACCTCGTGCGGCTTTGCAGGCGTTGCCTGATTCACAGTGGTCACAAGTGATGGCGCGATCGGTCAAGGAGTGGCAGCAGTTGCCTGGCGTTGGCAGTGTATTGGCGCATCGCATCGTCGCCATGTTGCAGCATGACGACGTCCGGCAGCTGATTGATTTTTTGCAGCAGCAGGATATTCCTGCTGCGCACTCAGTGCTCGGGATGGGGATAGTTGAAGATCGGCAAGCCCAGGCGGAAACGCAGCGCCAGCAAACGGGCGATGAATCCGAACAACAGGGTGATGATGACCACCGCCTCATTCGGCAGAGGGGTTTTCAGCAACAGGATGTAGAGCCAACCTGAAGCGAAAGCGATACCGGCATACAACTCTTTCTGGAACACCAAAGGGATGCGGTTGCAGAACATATCACGCAGCACACCGCCAAATACGCCGGTGATCACGGCAGCAATTGCCGCAATGATCGGGGCATGACCCGAATCCAGTGCCACCTGTGCGCCAATGATAGAAAACACCACCAGGCCCAGTGCATCCAAAACCAGGAACACTTTACGCAAATGATTCATCAGCGGTGCGACAAAGGTGGTCACCACTGCCGCCGCCGCCACAATCATGATGTACTCCGGGTTTTTCACCCAGCTGAGTGGATAGTGGCCCAGCAGGATATCGCGCACCGATCCTCCGCCAATGGCGGTAACGGAGGCAATGATGATGACGCCAAACAGATCCATCTTACGACGCCCTGCGGCCAGCGCACCGGTCATGGCTTCGGCGGTAATCCCAATAATATAGAGAACGGTTAATAACATAGAGCACCCCAGATGATTGGCGGCCAGCCTAAAGATTTCCCAGCGTACAGACCACTGAGTTTTTCTAAAAAGAGGTTATCGGATTAGCCACTTTGATGGCGAACATGCTAACAGGCTTAACCGGCGGGATAAATTGGCGATGTGATGTCAGTTCGCATAAAAAAAAGTGATGTGAATTAGGGGGGAGGATACGGCTGAACGCCTTGCGGGTCTGAAAAAGAAAAAAGCGTGCTGGCGACCAGCACGCGAACGCATCTTCTCAGATGCCCAGAGCCCACCATACAGACTTGTTGTTATTATCCGTTTCTTGCACGCACATTGGCGAAACTTTTCAGGCTAAAACGGTATTCCGGCTGGAACCAGGAACGGCCGTAGTAGCAGTAGACCAGCATTCTGATGGATACCATCGCGAGGTAGCCCCAGATAGCGCACAGCACTGAAGGTGTTAACCACACGGTAAACAACGTGACACCTAACCCAACCAGCACCGAGGAAGTTTCGGTGAAAGCGATGCGCGAAAATTGTTTTTCCCGCTGTAATATAGCGCGATAATGTTGACCTTGCGGAATAATAATAAATATAACCGAAATCATTTCCAGCATAATGGCCATTTCCGGCTGATTCATTATGCGGCTGTACAGGTCGCTGCCAATAAACAGAACGGCAAATATCACCATTCCGCTTAATACATTCCCCCAATACAGAATGGAAAGTTCGCTATTATTCAGGTTTTTATTTCTAATTACTGCGTTGCCAAATCCGCGATCGGCCAGTGTATCAATGACCAATAACATCACAATAGCAATAGCGAGCAGGTCTAACTCGTTTGCCTGAAGTATTTGTGCCAGAAGTGAAAGCTGTAAAACACCAATGCCGACGATTTTAATGGATGACAAAATTGACCATTTGGCGCTGGCCAAATTCTTTTCTCTTATCGTCATACTCTGCTCGTTATGGTACATGTACCAGTGCAATTGAGGGTTCACCCGGGCTGAGGCCCAGAGTACAGATTATACCCAAAATAATTCGAATTGCGGCAAGTGGGTGAACCCTCAGGAGCTTACATCAGTAAGTGACTGGGGTGAGCACACGCAGCCAACGCAACTGCGGTTCGAAGTATGACGGATATACATCAATGCAGCGTTTCCTGGCGCAGCCCTGAGATACCTTTCAGGGATTGCCATGTTAAGATGCATTCAATTAAATGATGCTCTGAATTTAAAAATATAACCCTGGTGTGTAATTTTTTAATTGTCTCAGCGGTATCTCCCCCAGTCAGGAGGAAATCCGCAAGATCGTTATAAAATCCCTTTGCGTTATTATATTCCCCGGCCAGCATCCTCCTGGCAATCTCAACAAATTCTTTTTCTGATAACAAAGGATAGGTTGAGCGATCCATGTTGATTCCCTGCTGTTGTTATTATCGTGTATTGCTGTGTGTGAATGAGTTATACCGTGTTTTAATTAAATTAACACCATAAGAAAACTCCTATAAATAAACTTCATAAATAAATGGTTTCAGACTTTGCATCTGAATAGATAAGGCGATCGATTTACTATTTATTAGTCTTTGTCGACAGTTTGCAACGATGACAAGTCAGTGGAATGGGCGAAATTATAAAAACATCGATAAATCAGAGCGCGTCAGTGGACATATGGGCTTCCTCACCAGGAATTTTCCTGGTGAGGAGACTTTAGCCAGACTGGTGAATCGTGAAAAAAACCGCTTAAAAAATCGTACAACTGTTAAATGCTGCTGCGTAAAAAAAAGAGATTTTCTTATTGGTTGATTCCAACGCAAGTTAAAGCCATGGCGAAAATTAATAATATATTGATTCTAATGGGTTAAAAGATGAAGAAGTTGATCCAGATCGCGCTTAACCCAGGCAACATCCTGCGCGAATTTCTCATCAGACATCAGCGGTTGACGATAAACCACCATCACAATTTCCGCCCCTTGCTCGTTGGCTATCACCCGCATGGGCATGTAAATCTCTTTGCCGGTACCGGTATCAATCCAGTGATCCATAACCCCAAAAGGGTTATGGGGCGTGAAGCGGATTTTTACCGAGCCTTCGGGACCTTTCGCTCGCCAGTAGCTTCCTTCCTGGGTCAGGGTGCTGGCGCTGAGCCCGCTCGCCCATTTGGCAAAGCATTCCGGCTTCCAGATGGTTTCATATAAATCTAACCAGTGACGAGGAATGGTTAGCGTGACTGTCTGAGATGGCAGCATGGAACCTCCTGTTGAGCAGATAATGCCGGTTTGAAGCGGCAACAACGTGCAAGGCTGCGTTCAACAAGGCCCTGCAACATTTTGTACCTTAACTGAAGGTAAGCGGGCTGGAAATGGCCCGCTCATGGAAGTGTGGCGTCACAGAGGTTTCAGGGGGAAATGCGATGATCAGATAAACTTGCCGCGCCCTTGAATATCGAGGGTCTCTGCATTGCCATCTGGATGGCGCAGGACAAAATCATCGGACTGTGCCACGACTGCGCAGCTGTGATTAGGGAAGATGCGCAGAAGAGAACCTAATGCGGGAGCTCGATCGTCGTACTGTAAAAAGCCATGCTCTTCCGACAGCTTCAGCACTTCATACTGGTTACCCTGCTCATCAACGGCAATTCCGAAGCCAGTGGCATTAGTGCCGTGTGGGCCTTTGTCGGAGCTGAGCATTTTCGAACCGGCATCGATAATCGCGTAGTGCGAATTGACCGCCACCACCCGCGTGACCACACTGAGTGCCAAGGCATCGGGCTCACATAAACCCAGGCGGTAGGCGGTGAGATCCAACAACGCATAGTTCCCTGGGCGAATTTCGTCACTGCCTTCGGTGACCGGTGCAGCTAAAGCCGTTGGCGTGGAGCCCACTGAAATCGGGCAAGGCGTTATGCCCGCCGTGTTAAGCCGCTGCTGTACGTCGCGCATCAATATCATTTCCTTTAGTGCCACATCGGCGATGGCTGCAGCATTGCCCGCGCCGTAAGCATGGCCCGCATGAGAAACCAGTCCGGCAAAAGAGATTCCCGCCTCATGGATCTGTTTAGCCAGCGTCACCGCTGCGTCACTGTGCGGATCGATGCCCACACGATGTAAACCGACGTCGACTTTAATCGCGATGGCGACATCGCCAGTGGGCTGGCGCTGGCAGGCATCCACTATGGCCGCCACGCCTGCTGTGCTGTCTGCGATAAAGGTAATACGTGCCTGATGCTGGCGCGCAACGGCCAGCAGCTCGGTCAATGTGTCGGCATGGACCACGGGATACGCCAGCAACAGATCACGCTCGCCGCCGAGGATAAAAGCGATACCTTCACTTGGTTTTGACACGGTAATGCCGCGCGCGCCCAACTTGCGTTGTTGCTCAGCAATCCAGACACTTTTATGGGTTTTGATGTGCGGACGCAGTGCCACACCAGCGGCATCCGCTTTTTGCTGCATAAGTTGCAGATTGCGTTGCAGGCGTGCTGCATCAATTTCGAGGTAAGGGGTGAGTCGGTCAGCGATAAGCGGCCGTAACCAGCCAGCGTTAGCATTCAGTTCCATCATGATAGTCCGCGGGTTATTCCAGATGCGGACTATCATTCATCAATGCGTGGCCGAATGCCAGCCACGCTTATCCCTGCGCAGCAGGGGTGCCATTCTGGAAGCCACCCCCCAGATCTTCAATTAGCACCACTGCCAGATTGATCTGCTGTGCCTGTAACGCCACCAGTTTCTGGTCGGATTCAATCAGCTGGTTTTGGATGGTGAGGACATCCAGATAAGGCCGCAGACCTGCCGTATATTCACGATTCAAATCATCCCATGCGCTATGAATCAACTGATTGGCGCTCTGCTGCTGGGCCAACTGCTCCTGAATCGATTGCAACTGCGTGATGGTATCGCTGATGTTGCCGAGTGAACCGATCAATAATTTATTGTACTGCGCGACTGCCAGGTCCCAGTTGGCATCACTCTCTGCCAGATCGGCGCGGCGCTTACCGGCGTCAAAGATGGGCAGGGAGAGGCTGGGCCCCACATTGAAGAAGCGACTCGGCGCACCAAAGAACGCATCGCCAAGCAGTGAACGCGTACCCGCTTCTGCCACCAGGTTGATGTTGGGATAAAACTCTGTTTTGGTTGCGGCGATCTGCTTCGATGCCGCTTCCACACGCCAGCGTGCCGCGACGACATCTGGACGGCGTCCCAGCAACTCGGCGGGAATGTTGTTCGGCAGTGTTGCGGCGATCGGAACCGCCATCTTGGCTGGCTTCAATTGGTGCCAGTAGTCGGGCCCTTTACCAATCAGTGTGGAGAGCTGAATTCCGGCATCGGTTACGTTCTGCTGGGCTTCGGTCAGGCTGGCTTCTGCGGTTTTCTGCTGTGAAAGCGCTTGCTTATATTGATAGTCAGAGGTTAAACCCGCGCTGACATACTGCTGCTGGATTTTAGCAATCCCCTGAGAGCGATCGGCATTCTGCTTTGCCAGTTCAGCGTTTGACCAGGCCAGATTGAGGTTGTTCCAGGCGCGCGTCACGTTAGCGGCGAGCGTGAGCTGGCTGGCCTGGCGATCAAGCTCGCTGGCGCGCGCCTGGCCCAGTGCGGCTTCAGCGGCATCTTTCTTACCGCCCCACAAATCGAAGGTGTAGCTCATGCCAATATTGGCGGTGCGCAGTGTGCTGTAGCTCTTGCCCTGTAGCAGCGGGTCATCCACTTTTGCCACGCGAGAACGGGTAATACCGGCATTCAGGTCAACGTCAGGATAACGTTCAGCATCAGCAGCAATCACCTGCGCATTGGCTTTATCAGCCTGCGCGTTGACGACCTGTAAATCAGGGCTGGAGGTCATGGCATCAGCGATCAATCGATTGAGCTGCGCATCGTTAAAGTTTTGCCACCACGCTGTTTTTGGCCAGTTTGCCGCACTGAAATGTGCGTCTTTCAATGATTGATTGGCCTGCAGTGAGTTGGCATCAAGCAGCGTGTTATGCGTGTGTAAGCCATGCGGGTTGGCACAACCGGCCAGCAAGGCGCTGGCAATGGCAAGCGCGAGCAGTTTGGATCTAAATTGCAGAGTCATGTGTTTGGTCAGAATAGGAGAGAGCAGACCATTACATGAGTCTGTGCAAATTTTGACAAACTTGTTTTTCGTTAAGAATGGTTGGCAAATGTGAGCGGCAGGAAGGTGCAGCAGGCGGGAACCTGCTGCATCAAGAGATTAGATGTAAAGTGATGCCTCACCCGGTGGGCGGGTTTTAAAGCGACGATGCAGCCACAAATACTGCTCTGGCGCACGCAGGATCTCTTTCTCAATCACTTTATTCATATAAGCCGCCGCAGCCGCTTCATCTTCATAAGGATAGTTTTGCAGCTCTGGCTGAATAATCAGCTGATAGCCGCTCTTGTCGCTGTTACGGATCAGCACAATGGTCAGCATGGCCGGTTTCGCCAAACGCGACAACACAAAAGTGCCGTTGGTGGTAGCCGCTTTCTCAACGGCAAACAGCGGAGCGAATACGCTTCCTTTCGGGCCGTAATCCTGATCCGGTGCGAACCAAACCGCTTCACCCTGTTTCAGCGCCTGCACCATGCCACGTAGATCGCGACGATCGATCATCGCCTTGTTAGATCGCATACGGCCTTTGGTTTGCGCCCACTCCATCGCCTGATTATTGTGCGGGCGATACATCGCCATCATCGGCTGGCACAAGCCCGTAATACGTCCACCCAATTCCAGTGACATAAAATGCACGCCAATGGCCATTACACCGCGATGATTTTGTTGTGCATTTTGTAGGTTGTGCAGACCTTCAACGTGAAAATAGCGGCGCACGCGCGCATCGGACCAGAACCAGGCGATACCGGTTTCTGCCAATGCCATGCCCAGCGACTCAAAATTGCCTGCGATCAACACCTCTTTGTCTTCCTCATTAATATGTGGAAAGCAAAGTTCAATGTTGCGACGCGTAATGCGCTCACGACGCTTCAGAAAGTGGCGTGACAGCTTGCCGGCAGAGGCGCCAAGCCGTATCAAAATGGGATAAGGGAGTTGCACCAGCAGCCAGAGTACACCCAGACCAAACCAGGTAAACCAGTAGCGGGGATGCAAAAGTTTGGAACAGAACTGCCCGTTTTTCTTCATAACGCCTTCAGAGAAAGAGTGAATGTATCGCGCAAAGAAGGGTGTCCATGAATTCCTGGCGGTACGACTGTGTTATTTACGACCAGTAGATTAGCAAATAGTGCCTTCAAAGAAACGCAATCTCTGCAATCTTCAGGATTGAGGGGTTTGATTGAGGAGGGAATTATGCAGGAATGGTAAGGCTGGATTATTCTTTTTTATCATTAATAACATTGAGTTATATTCGTGTAATGGGCGCATTGACTCCCTCCATAATCATAGGTTTGGTTAAAAAATATCATACAAAAATACGCATCCTTTCAAATGCCTTACATTGCGTAATTTAAAAAATCGGCTAGCGTCGCGAAATCAGGTCGTGAGCGACAGAAACCCTGCGCAAGCTGAGTGCCTGCGCAGGGACAGTTTTACCACCAGGCTTCTATCTGTGCGCCAAACGCCACTTCGCTACCTGCTCCTCTGCTGAAGGTTTTAGCTGGCGAATCGCGCAGGGCGATGTTTTTGCCGTAGGCACTCTCGCTGGCGTCTGCGTAGCCCCATTTCTCATTCCATTTGGCATAAGTGGTGTAAAGCCGAAGTGCAGGGCGTGACCAGATACTCTCACCCGCCTGCCATTGCTGCGCCAGCGTAACCTTATACTGCTGATTATTTTCGCTGACTTGCTGTGATTTGACCCGGTCATAGCCCAACTCAACCAGGGTGCTCATGATCGGTGTCCATTTATACATCGGGCGGATGCCAGCACTGTACCAGGTGGTGCCATTATGGTTTTCCCGATCGATATTCTGGTAAAGCCCGACATACATCAGGCTCCATTTATCATTGATATCGATAGCGCCATGGTTGATGAGTCGAAGCATGTGACCGTTATTGTCCACGCTGGCCCCTTCTGGGCGCCCGGTGGTGATTGATGTCATCGCGTCGGTCGCATACTGCACCGCAAATTTGTTAAATCCGCCTTCTAACGATTGCGTATGCTGTACCGTGGCCATCCATCCCCGGGATGAAGCTCCCTCGGCGAGTGAGAACCCTTTTTGCACTTGCGCACGTCCGTAGTCGACACCGAACTCCAACTGGCCATTGCGGTTGGTTTCAATATCCGCAAGACGCACATCAACGGTGTCATTAATGGTGGGTTGCCACTTCATTTGGTTTTCAATAAATCCCCATGATCCGCCTGCTTCGGTATTGCGTGTCACCGCTAACGAGAGCTTGCCCAAGGGGGTGTCGATATGTTCTAACCCGACGCCTGGACCAGAGATATCCCAATAGTAAAAATCAATCATATGCACATCATGGCGCTGATAGAGGCGTTTACCTGCCCATAATGTTGACCCTGGTAGGGCATCGATAATGTTTTTTCCCTGAACATTGGCTTCACGAAAGTTGGGTGTAACGCTCTCGACATCATTCTGTTGAGAGACGGCATAGGCGAGGTTGGTATCGAGATAAAAACGCTGACCGTTCTCTTCCCATAGAGACTGACCCAGCTTGAGTTCCGCATAGGTTTCACACTCATTACCCAGCCGGTAAACCCCGTTGGCGCCAGTGGTGCGGGCGCACTTCTGCTCACCGCCTTTGCTACTCCAGCCGATGCCGGACCGCGCGTAACCGCCGAAATCTACCGCCAGTACGGGATCCGCAATAATGCATCCCAGAAGGGGAATGAGGCGTATGGATTTTCCTGGTTTTTTCATTGTTATATCCTTTTATTTCATTGTTTTATTTAGGGTTGAGGTAAAGGCATTCGTAGGGGCGCAGCGTGTTTTTACACACAGATGGCGGATAGTTACCGAGCAATACATCGCCAGATAACAGTTCGTTATCCACCTCCAGATGGGCAGGACTGAGATTGGCGATCACCTTGAGTGTCGGATGACCGCATGCGTTGCGTGTGTAACACCACAAGGAGGGATCGGTGGGCCGTAAATCCCGGTAATCTCCTGCGGTGATTACGGGTTGAGTTTTGCGTAACTGGATCAGCCGTTGATAGAGGTAAAAAACGGAGTCGGGGTCGGACAACGCCTGCTCCACGTTGACTTGCTCAACGTTATCGCAAAGTGAAATCCAGGGCGTGGCGCGGGAAAATCCGCCATGAAGTGACGCATCCCACTGCATAGGCGTGCGACCGTTGTCTCGCGACTTACTGGCGAGGATCGGCATCAGCTTGTGCTCATCCCCACCCTGTGATTGTTGCGCAGCGAAAAGATTGAGCGTCTCAACATCACGATACTGCGAGATATCGCTAAACCCTGGATTGGTCATACCGATCTCTTCGCCCTGGTAGATGAAGGGCGTGCCTTGCATGCCGTGCAGAATCATGGCCAGCATTTTGGCGGAGCAGGTACGCCACTCACCGTCATGACCGTAGCGAGAAACGATGCGTGGCTGATCGTGATTACACCAAAACAGGGCATTCCAGGCATGGCCATGCATGCCTTGCTGCCATTGGTTAAAAATCGCTTTCAGCGCGATAAAATCAGGTGGAGTGAGACTCCATTTTTCACCATTGAGGTAATCCACTTTCAAGTGGTGAAAATTGAAGGTCATGGATAATTCGCTGCCATCAATCGCAGCGTACTGACGGCAGTGTTCAAGCGACGTGGAGGACATTTCACCCACCGTCATCAGCTGCAGGGGCTGAAAAACATCGCGGCTGAGTTCGCGTAAATAGTGGTGGATGTGCGGGCCATCGGTATAGAAACATCGCCCATCACCGTGGGAATCATCGGGGAAATCAGCGTGTTTAGAGACTAAGTTGACGACATCAAGGCGCAAGCCATCTACCCCGAGACCTGCCCAAAACCGACAGATGTCTTTTAGGGCTTCACGTACAGGCGGATGCTGCCAGTTTAAGTCAGCCTGCTGGGGGCTAAACAGGTGCAAATAATAGTGCTGACTCTCCTCATGCCACTGCCAGGCGCTTCCACCAAATTTTGATTGCCAGTCATTAGGCGCAACCCCTTGAGATCCGCTGTGCCAGAGATAAAAATCCCGATAATCACTGCCTGGATTTTCTGCCTGCTTAAACCAAGGGTGTTGTGTGGAGGTATGGTTAAACACCATATCCATCACCACACGAATCCCCAATTGATGCGCGGCGTCGATTAGGCGTTTGAAGTCTTCTAACGTGCCGTAGAGCGGATCAATGTTGCAGTAGTCGGCAACGTCATAACCGTTGTCGACCTGCGGTGAAACATAAACAGGGGTGATCCAGATGGCGTCCACGCCCAGGGTTTTCAGATACCCAAGCCGCTGAGTGATGCCATTGATATCGCCAGTGCCACTGCCCGTGCTGTCCTGAAAACTTTTGGGGTAGATTTGATAAATCACCCCATTTTTCCACCAAGGGATCTCATTCAGCTGTGCCATAACCTGTTTCCTGATGACGTGCCGCAGCAGATTTTGAAGAGTGGAATTTGTGTCGGTAGATGAGAGAAGTGAGCGCAACAGGCACCAGGATGGCAATTAACATCGCCAGTGCAAAAATGCCCCAGAACTGCGGTTTGATAGAAAGGATGCCAGGCAAGCCTCCCACGCCAATGCCGTTGGCATTGACACCATACAGGCCGCATACCAGTGCAGCACAGGCCGATCCGATCATCGCGCAGAGCATGGGAAAACGGTATTTCAGGTTAATCCCGTACATCGCGGGTTCTGTCACGCCGAGGAAAGCGGAGATCGCCGCCGGCACCGAAATTTCGCGCTCTTTCTGCTTCTTGCTGAAGAGAATGATCCCCAATACCGCGGATCCCTGCGCAATATTCGACAGGGCGATCAGCGGCCAGAGCGGTGTCCCGCCGGTGCTTTGCAGCATCTGCATATCAATCGCCAGTGTGGTCTGATGCACACCGGTGATCACCAGCGGTGCATAAAGAAAACCGAACAAGGTCGCACCGATTGGCGCGAACGCCCCTGACATAACGCTTTTCACGCCCCACGCCACAGCATCACCCAACATACGACCAAAAGGACCGATAAGCGCGTGGGCAAGGAAAACCGCGATGAGCAGTGTGGAGATCGGCACGATGACTAAATGCAGAAAATCAGGGATGGCCTTTTTGAAGCGGTTTTCGATGAGTGCAAGGGCAAGACCCGCCAGCATCGAGGGAATGACCTGAGCCTGATATCCGACTTTTTCAATGGTGAACCAACCGAGTGACCAGGTATCAGGGAGCTGCTGCCCCAGGCCATAGGCGTTCATCAATTGCGGTGAGACCAGGGTAATGCCAAGCACGATGCCCAGTATCTCAGTGCCGCCCATTTTTTTGACCGTGGACCAGCACACCGCAACCGGCAGGAACATAAAGATAGCTTCGCCGGGCAACCAGAGCAGGTCATACAGCGTTTGCCAGACCGGGGAGATTTGCGCCAGGGTTTTGCCATCGCTGAACGGGATATCACCGATGACATTGCGAAAGCCGAGGATTAAGCCACCGCTTATCAAAGCGGGCAACAGCGGAAAGAAAATCTCAGCAAAGTGGGAGATGGCACGTTCGAACACACTCATGTTGTTGCGTGCGGCAATCTTCACAGCTTCTTTGTTCTGTTTATCGCCGCCGGTCAGGCGTAACAGCATGCTGTAGTAATCACCCACTTGGGTGCCAATAACGACCTGAAACTGGCCAGCATTGGTGAAACAACCTTTCACCATCTCCAGAGTTTCAATATTTGCTGGGGAAGCCAGTGAGGGATCATGCAAAACAAACCGCAATCGAGTAATGCAGTGACTCACACTCGCGATATTGTCTTTACCTCCCACATACTCAATTAAGCGTTCAACATCCTGTTGCGGGTTTGTGCTCATTTTTCTATGCCTTAAGCTGCAGAATTAACACCGCAGAAAGCCTTGTTGACTTTCTACGCATCTGGCGCAGACATTACACAAAGCGTCGCTGCAATAATTGGGAACGTTCCCTATAGTGTGTGTTTCTTCACATAAAAATCGGGAACGTTCCCAAATGTGAGCCAGAGATCACATTGGTCATGGGTGACGGGTGCGGTTAATCCTGAGGATGCAGCGTGGGGGAGAGCAGATGTTGTTGAGGGTTTAAGTTGCCCGCGAGCTGAGAAATCAGCTGTCTGACAGCCACTTCCCCGCTATTTTTATAACCGGGTTGCACAGAGAGGGTGAGGGGGAAGATGAACTCTAATAAGGTATTACTGCCTACACAGCCAACCTGTACATGGCTGATGGCATGCTGTTGCAGGTATTTCTGAACACCTAACGCAATCGTGTCAGAAGCACAGATGACCGCTTGAGTATGGGGTTTCAGTACCTGAGCGATAAGATCAAATCCGCTCTGATAGCTAAGATCACCCAGCGCCATTGTCACTTCAATATGATGTTGCTGGCATTGCGTGATGTAAGCCTCTGAACGCTGCTGGCCTGTGGTGGTATCGCTGGCTTCCACGCCAATGTAGCTAATATGCCTGACATTTTTTTCAATAAGCTGAAGCATGAGGAGCTGGATCGCACCGGCATTATCATATTCGACCGATGAGACACCGGGCATACCCTGTGCCACCAGCACCGTTTTGTGTTGCCACTGTTCAAGCACGCTTGGGCCTAAAGTAGAGAAGCCAAACAGAATCAGACCATCGATGTTGCGCTTTTCCAGCAGCTGTAAATGTTCAGCGACCCGCTCCGGGCTGAATTGGCTTTCAAGAATAATCGGGTCATAACCCTGTTGATATAACAAGGGCAGCATCGCGCGGACAGACTGTGTTTCTGCCGGCGAGTCCAGTCGGGAAACAATAATCGCGACGATTTTGTCACTGCCGCCTCGCATCGATCGCGCTGATTTTGACGGGCTGAAATTCTGATCCTGCACCACTTGAAGGACTTTTAGACGAGTCGCTTCGCTGACGCCCCCTTCATTATTGATCACGCGCGAGACAGTCGATTTACCTACGCCACTCAAACGGGCGATATCTTTTATGGTCAGACGGTTATGCATAGTTTCGCGTAGCAGTGTCAATTAAGGGTTTAGGTAGTGCAAGTGTACCCTTTTCACTTAAAGGCTTCAGCGCAAAGAGTAGGTCAAGCCCCCAGGTGCGGGACTTAACCTCGTCAAAGGATGTTACTCGATATTCTGAATCTGCTCGCGCATCTGCTCAATCAGTACTTTCAGCTCAATCGCTGAAGCAGTGATATCCGCATTAATTGACTTGGAAGCCAGCGTGTTCGACTCGCGGTTGAACTCTTGCATCATAAAGTCGAGGCGACGTCCCACGGCTTCTTTCTTCTTCAGAATGTTATAGGTCTCTTTCACGTGCGCATCGAGGCGGTCCAGCTCTTCTGCCACATCAACGCGCTGTGCCATCATCACCAGTTCTTGTTCAAGGCGATTGTTTTCCAGCTGCACTTCGGCTTCTTCTAGTTTTGTGATCAGACGCTCGCGCTGCCATTTCAATACATCCGGCATTTGCGCACGCACTTTGCTCACTTCTTGAGAGACACCTTCCAGACGCTGTTCGATCAACGTTTTCAGCGCGTTGCCCTCGCTTTCGCGCGCCACGATAAAGTCATCAAGTGCACCATCCAGTGCCGCCAACAGTTCGGTATTGATGGCATCGAGATCCTGCTCTTGTGCCGACATCACACCCGGCCAGCGCAGGATATCCAACGGATTAATTGCGCCTTCATCGGTTTGCAGCTTCACCCAGTTGGCAGCACGCACCAGCTGTTTCGCCAGCGCTTCGTTGAGTTGCAGTTCGCCCTGTGCAGAGGGGTCGGCGTCAAAACGCAGGTTGCACTCGATTTTGCCACGCGTCAGACGGTTGCGGATGCGTTCGCGAATTACCGGCTCCAGGCCGCGAAATTGCTCGGGCAGACGGATGTAGGTTTCCAGGTAGCGCTGGTTCACCGAACGGAGTTCCCAGGCGGCGCTGCCCCAGTTGCCTTTGGCTTCGCGGCGGGCGTAAGCGGTCATGCTGCGGATCATAAGCTTGTACTCATTTTCAGGAATGTTCCCCGCATTATAGTGACGGTAGCCAAACCATGATAGGCGTATGCGTAATGAGCGTGCCTCGTGGACGACTTTCGGCGAAAAGGATGACGGATCAACCCTTCTCACCCTATGATGTTCTGTGTGATACCTAAAATTCTGAGGCTATGATGTTGAATAATTTGGCGATACCGCTGGTACTTGTCCTCTCTCTGGCCGGATGCCAGGCACCCTCTACCTCCCACGAACAGATCCCACCTAATACCGCGCCTGTCGCCGTGTGTGGCGCGGGTGACATTATGATGCAAACCACCTTGTGGTTCGGTATGAACAAGCCCAAAGGCGGCACGGTAAGCAGCAGTGAATGGCAACAGTTTGTTGATAACGACGTGACGCCGCGCTTTAAAGACGGGCTTTCCGTGTATGACGGTAAAGGGCAATGGCTGGGCGAAGGGGGCAAACTGGCGCGTGAAAACAGTAAGGCCTTGATGCTGATTCATCAGCCTGATCGCTCAAGCTCAGACAGCATCAACACACTGCGTGACATCTATAAAAAGCGATTTGATCAGGAATCCGTGATGCGCGTTGATGCGCTGGTGTGCGTGGCGTTTTAGTGAAATGAGCAGGGCGCACCCTTCAAGCGCGCCCTGAAGAACTTAAATGAACAGGCCAGCAAACGCGGCGGACAGCAAGCTCACCAGCGTTGAGCCATAAACCAGCTTCCAGCCAAAGCGCGACACAACGTTACCTTGCTTCTCGTTGAGTCCTTTAATCGCACCGGCCACAATTCCGATCGACGCAAAGTTGGCGAACGACACCAGGAATACCGACAAAATACCCAGTCCGCGCGGTGTCATCTCTGCTGCCACTTTTTTCAACTCAATCATGGCAACAAATTCATTGGCGACCAGCTTAGTCGCCATGATGCTGGCGGCCTGCAGTGCATCGGCGGTCGGAATACCGATCAGCCACGCAAAGGGATAGAACACGTAGCCGAGCAGTTGCTGGAAGCTGTAGCCAAAGACGGCAGAGAACAGCGCATTGATGGCGGCAATCAGCGCGATAAAGCCAATCAGCATCGCTAAAATGATCATCGCCACTTTGAAACCGGCCAGAATGTATTCCCCCAGCATTTCGAAGAAACTCTGGTCTTCATGTAGCTTATCCAACGCGATGTGCTCTTCATTTTCCTGGCGAGTAGGGTTGATGATCGACAAGATAATAAAGGTGCTGAACATATTGAGCAGCAGCGCGGCAACCACATATTTGGCATCAATCATCGACATGTAGGCGCCGACAATCGACAGTGAAACCGTCGACATCGCCGTCGCTGCCATGGTGTACATGCGCCGTGCCGAGATATCGCCCAAGATACCTTTATAGGCGATGAAGTTCTCCGACTGACCCAGAATCAAGGTGCTGACGGCGTTAAATGACTCCAGCTTGCCCATGCCGTTGACTTTAGATAACAGAGTACCGACCACGCGGATCAGTAACGGCAGAATGCGCCAGTGTTGCAGAATACCAATCAGCGCAGAGATAAACACAATCGGGCAGAGTACACCGAGGAAAATGAATGCCAGGCCCTGTTTTGCCATGTTGCCGAACACAAAATCGGTACCTTGTGCAGCAAAGGTTAATAAGGTTTCGAAAAAGCCGCCGACGGCGGTCACCACGGACTGGCCTCCGGCCGAATGCAGGAAGAACCATCCGAGCGCGGCTTCAACAATCAATAGTTGAATAATAAAGCGCGGACGAATCTGTTTACGGTCATGGCTGACCAGCAGCGCAAGGGCAAAAATCACCCCCAGCGCCAGCAGGAAATGGAGTATCGCTGTCATCATTTATCTTTTTATTTGAAGGAAAGGGCGCATTTAGCCACAGCTGAGGCTAAATTTCATCCGGGATTGTCGCTCACGCGGGCAGGACAGCCGGGTGGGAAGTCCGTATAATGCGCAGCCAAACCTAAGCAAGCCGGAGAGAAACCATGCGTCCAGCAGGCCGTAACGCATCTGAAGTGCGTCCCGTTACCCTCACTCGTCACTACACCAAACATGCTGAAGGCTCTGTCCTTGTCGAGTTCGGTGAAACCAAAGTGCTGTGCACCGCCACTGTTGAAGAAGGTGTGCCGCGCTTCCTCAAAGGGAAAGGTCAGGGCTGGGTCACCGCTGAATATGGCATGCTGCCGCGTTCAACCCACAGCCGTATGGCGCGTGAAGCGGCAAAAGGTAAACAAGGTGGGCGCACGCTTGAGATTCAGCGTCTGATCGCCCGCTCGCTGCGCGCAGCCGTGGATTTAGAAGCTTTGGGTGAATTTACTATCACGCTGGATTGCGATGTGATTCAGGCTGATGGCGGCACTCGCACCGCATCCATTACCGGCGCTTGCGTGGCCCTAGCCGATGCACTGAATGCGCTGGTGGCGGCCGGTAAACTGAAAGCCAATCCGATGAAAGGCTTGGTTGCTGCCATTTCTGTCGGGATTGTGGGCGGTGAAGCGCTGTGCGATCTGGAGTATGTGGAAGATTCCGCGGCTGAAACCGACATGAACGTGGTGATGACAGAAGATGGCCGCATGATTGAAGTGCAGGGCACTGCTGAAGGTGAGCCGTTCAGCCATGAGGAATTACTGCAGTTGCTGGCGCTGGCGCGAGGCGGCATTGAGCAGTTGATTCAGGCGCAAAAAGCAGCGTTAACAAATTGATTTAACAGGCGACCACAGAGTCGCCTTTTCTTTATTTGAGGAGTGAGAAATGAAAGCCTGGCAGCGTCAGTTTATTGAATTCGCCCTGAACAAAGGGGTTCTGAAGTTTGGTGAGTTCACTCTGAAATCGGGTCGTAAAAGCCCGTATTTCTTTAACGCCGGTTTGTTCAATACAGGACGTGATTTAGCGCTGCTGGGACGTTTTTATGCGCAGGCACTGGTAGACGGCGGTGTGGACTTCGATCTGCTGTTTGGCCCAGCGTATAAAGGCATTCCGATTGCGACCACCACCGCGGTGGCGCTGGCCGATCACCATGACCGTGACGTGCCCTATTGCTTTAACCGCAAAGAAGCCAAAGACCACGGCGAAGGTGGCTTGCTGGTGGGCAGCCCACTGCAGGGCAAAGTGATGCTGGTGGATGATGTGATCACCGCAGGCACGGCAATTCGTGAATCCATGGATATTATCAGTGCGCATAACGCGACGTTGGCAGGCGTAATGATTTCTCTGGATCGTCAGGAGCGTGGACGGGGTGATATCTCTGCCATTCAGGAAGTCGAGCGCGACTACCAGTGCAAAGTGACCGCTATCATTACGCTGGCGGAGCTGATTGATTACCTGGAAGAGAAGCCGGAGATGGCGGACCATCTGGCGAAAGTGCGAGCCTATCGGAAAGAGTACGGGATTTAATATCGCTGTATGATGACGGTCGCCATGTATGGCGACCCTAGTGCGACGTTTCGTAAGGTGCGCATTGATGCGCACCCACTCATGATTACACTAACTGCGCGGCCATCAGCGGCCAGCGGGTGTCGAAATCCGCGGTGGGACGGAAGCGGAATTCAGAGCGCACATAACGCGACAGTAACCCCTCACAAAACGCCAGCAGTTGGCTCGCCAGCAGCGTTTCATCGGTTTGGAAACCGTCACCTTCACGCATTTTTTTCTCACGCATCACCTGACGTAGCTGTACCTCGATGCGTTCAAACAGCTGGTTGATGCGCCCTTGCAGGCGATCCTGTTCAAACATCAGCGCGTGTCCAGTCAGAATGCGCGTCAGCCCCGGATTACGCTCACCAAATCCCAGAATCAATTGCACGATGAGACGCAAGCGGGCAACGGTTTCTTTTTCATCTTTCAGGATCAGATTGATGCGAGTAATCAGACTGTCTTCGATAAATTCGATCAGGCTGTCGAACATGCGCGTTTTGCTGGGGAAATGACGATACAGCGCCGCTTCCGAAACGCCTACATTGGCTGCCAGCTTGGCGGTGGTGATGCGCTGACTGCCATCGCTCGACTCCAGCATTTGCGCCAGCGCCTGCAAAATCTCTTCGCGACGATTCCGTTTCGCGACTTTTTTTTCTGCCATGACCTTCAAGACCCCTGAGATTCACCAAAAACAGGCAATACTGCCTCATCTACTACAAGCGCAATGGCCCGTGGCGATGAGAAATAAAAAGATGGCTTAGCGAAAAGTGTCGCGTGTTACTGGCGGCCAGAGTGACCAAAGCCGCCTGCACCGCGATCGCTGGTGTCGAATTCTTCCACCAGATTGAATTCGGCTTGCACAACGGGTACGAACACCAGCTGCGCCAGGCGGTCACCTGGTTGCAGTGTGAAGCTATCCTGGCCACGGTTCCAGACAGACACCATTAACTGCCCCTGATAATCGGAGTCAATCAAGCCGACCAGGTTACCCAGCACGATGCCGTGCTTATGACCGAGGCCCGAACGCGGCAGAATCACTGCTGCCAGTGAAGGGTCGGCAATGTGAATCGCCAAACCGGTAGGCACCAACGTGGTCATGCCTGGCGTGATTTCCAAAGCGCCATCCAGGCAGGCGCGAAGATCGAGGCCTGCAGAACCTGGGGTTGCATAAGTTGGCAGCGGGAATTCATTACCCACACGCGCATCAAGAATTTTAACGTCGATTTTTTTCATCATAACGGCTGACAATCTCGTCTATTAATTGTTGGCCAAGGAGCGTCTTATCACTGAGCGGTAAGACTTTCTCTCCTTCCTGCCAAAAAAGGTGAAGAGCATTGGTGTCGCTATTGAAGCCCTGTCCGGCCTGCGCCACATCGTTGGCGCAAATCAGGTCCAGGTTTTTCCGCACCCGTTTTTGCCGCGCGTATTCTTCCACATTCTGGGTTTCGGCAGCAAATCCCACCACATAAGGGCGATTTTTCTGCAATGCGGCAACACCGGCGACAATATCTGGGTTCTTCACCAACTGCAGCGTGACGTTATCATCGCCACCCTGTTTTTTGATTTTCTCTGCGGCAATGGTCGCCGCCCGGTAGTCTGCCACGGCTGCACTGGCAATGAAAATATGTTGTTGGCTGATTTGCGCCATCACTGCCGTTTCCATTTCCAGTGCACTGCCCACATCAACACGCTTTACGCCCGCCGGTGTTGGCAGCGAGACCGGGCCGGACACCAGCGTCACGTTGGCACCGCGTTTGGCTGCCGCAGCGGCAATGGCGTAACCCATTTTTCCCGAACTGTGATTACTGATATAGCGCACCGGATCAAGCGCTTCACGGGTTGGACCGGCGGTGATCATAATGTTGAGATGTTGCAGATCGTTGACGGGCGCCGCCCATTCAAGTGCATAAGCCACAATGGCCAGTGGATCAAGCATACGCCCAGGGCCGATATCACCACAGGCCTGGCTGCCGCTATCCGGGCCCCAAATCAAGACGCCACGTTGATGCAAACGCTGTAAATTCTCTTGGGTGATGGCCGCGCGATACATTTGTTGATTCATGGCGGGCACTATGGCCAGGGGCGCTGCACTGGCGAGGCAGGCCGTTGTGACCAGATCGTTAGCCATGCCTGCGGTGAGGCGCGCAATCAGGTCAGCCGTGGCGGGAGCCAGCAGGATCAGGTCAGCCCATTTGGCCAGCTCAATATGGCCCATTGCCGCTTCGGCGGCGGGGTCGAGCAGATCATCAAATACCGGATAGCCAGAAACGGCTTGTAAGCTCAACGGCGTAATAAACGCTTTCGCGGCTTCGGTCATCATCACACGTACGTCAGCGCCGCGATCACGCAACCGACGCACCAACTCAGGAGCTTTATAAGCAGCAATGCCGCCGCTGACACCGAGCAGAATTTTTTTTCCGGCTAATCCCGTCATGTTTCTGGCCTCAACTCAAAACGGATTGCCGCGTCACACGCGGCAGATGGAGGGAACTTTATCACAAAATCCGCCACTCGCCTTTTCACTGCCAGCGGCCTTTGCGAGCCGTCTCTGAAATCGCAACCTGCTTGCTGGTGTGAAACCTGGCTGGCGCGCACAATCGCCACTTCGCAGGGAGGGTAAGGCAATGACAGAACTGGCACCACGGGAAAAGCTGGCATTAAAGGGCGCGGAATCACTGAGCGATGCAGAACTGCTGGCAATATTTTTGCGCACGGGCAGTCAAGGCACCAACGTGATGCTGCTGGCACAGCTGATGCTCAATGAGTTTGGTTCGCTTTATCGCATCATGACGGCGAACCATGAGGCGCTAGGGAAGATCAAAGGGTTGGGCTCGGCGAAGATTACGCAGTTGCACGCGGTAGCTGAGCTGGGGCGGCGCTTTTTTGCCAGCCAGCTGGCACGGGAAAATGTGATGGAAAATCCGCAGGTGACGCGTCATTACCTGCAAAGCGTGTTGGCGCATCAGGAACGAGAAGTGTTTATGGCGCTGTTTCTGGATAACCAACATCGTGTCTTGCAGGCACAGAAGATGTTTTCCGGCACCATTGCCAGCGTTGAGGTACATCCACGTGAAATTGTGCGTGAAGCGCTGAAACTCAACGCTGCTGCCGTGATTCTGGCGCATAATCACCCTTCTGGCATCGCTGAACCGAGTCGCGCCGATCGCGATATCACCGGTAAAATAGGGCAGGCTTGTGCCTTACTGAATATTCGTTTGCTTGACCATTTGGTGATCGGTCGCGGCGAGTACACTTCTTTCGCTGAGCGCGGCTGGCTGTAAAACATGCGGCCGGTTGGGCAGAAATGATGCATTTTCGCGCGATCCATAGGGATCTTTATCTGTTCGGGACTTGAGCACACCGCCTGAGCGGCGTATACTACGCCACCTTTGAGAATCTCGGGTTTGGCGTTTGGGTCAGCTTAGCGGGTTCACATGGAACTCGCCTGGCGGGCTAAGGCCTGACGAGGCGGCCAAAACCTAGTTTTTAAAGCTCGAGCTTATTTGATTTTTGGAGAATAGAAATGTCACGAGTCTGCCAGGTAACTGGAAAGCGTCCGGTGACGGGTAACAACCGTTCCCACGCAATGAACGCGACGAAACGCCGTTTCCTGCCGAACCTGCACTCTCACCGTTTCTGGGTTGAGAGCGAAAAGCGCTTCGTTACTCTGCGTGTATCTGCTAAAGGTATGCGTGTTATTGATAAAAAGGGCATTGATACGGTTCTGACCGAAATCCGCGCCCGTGGTGAGAAGTACTAAGGAACTGAATCATGGCTAAAGGTATTCGTGAGAAGATCAAGCTGGTTTCCTCTGCTGGTACAGGTCACTTCTATACCACCACGAAGAACAAGCGTACTAAACCAGAGAAATTAGAACTGAAAAAGTTCGATCCGGTTGTACGTCAGCACGTGATCTACAAAGAAGCCAAAATTAAGTAATTTTGGTGTTCTTGCTAAAAACCCGGCTTCGGCCGGGTTTTTTGTTTCTGCGGTTTGTTGAGGAGATGACATGCCTGAATTACCAGAGGTAGAAACCAGCCGACGTGGCATTGAGCCACATCTGGTGGGCGCAACGATTTTGCATGCGGTGGTACGTAACTCTCGCCTGCGTTGGCCGGTCTCGCACGAAATTCATGCGCTAAGCGACCAGCCCGTGCTGAGCGTGCAGCGTCGCGCAAAATACCTGCTGCTGGAACTGCCGCATGGCTGGATTATCATTCACCTCGGCATGTCCGGTAGTTTGCGTATTTTGCCTGGCGAACAGGCGGCTGCGAAGCACGATCACGTCGATTTAGTGATGAGTAACGGCAAAGTGCTGCGCTATACCGACCCGCGTCGCTTTGGAGCCTGGCTGTGGACCGCTGACCTGGAAGGCAGCAGTGTGCTGGCGCATCTTGGTCCGGAGCCGCTCAGTGCCGAATTTGATGGTGCTTATCTGTTTGAGAAGTCACGTGGTAAACGTACGGTGATTAAACAGTGGCTGATGGATAACAAAGTGGTGGTCGGCGTGGGTAACATCTACGCCAGCGAATCGCTGTTTACGGCTGGAATCTTGCCGGATCGCCCAGCGATGAGTTTAAGCCGTGAAGAGGCAGAGTTGATGGTTGCCACCATCAAAGCTGTGTTGCTGCGCTCAATCGAGCAGGGCGGTACTACGCTGCGTGATTTCTTGCAAACGGACGGCAAGCCGGGCTATTTTGCACAGGAACTGCAGGTATATGGCCGGGCGGGAGAGCCGTGTCGCGCTTGCGGTACGCCGATTGTCAGCGGTAAACATGGTCAGCGCAGCACCTTCTGGTGCCCACGCTGTCAGCACTAAATCAAGGTTGCTGCGCCAGTCGCGCCAGCAATGCCTGATGCACAACGGCAGGCAGAAATGCCTGCACATCGCCATGATGACGTGCAACTTCCTTCACCAGTGACGATGAGACGAAAGAGAACCCTTCGGACGGCATCAGAAAAACACTTTCCAGGGTAGGCAGCAGATGACGATTCATCTGTGCCAGTTGCAACTCATATTCGAAATCCGATACAGCGCGTAATCCCCGCACCAGCACATTGGCGTTTTGCGCTTTGGCAAAATTCGCCATGAGATCGCTGAAACCCACAACCTCGACATTCGGCAGATGCGTTGTCACCTGACGCGCCAAATCCACACGTTCATCCAGAGAGAACAACGGTTTCTTGCTCGGACTGGCGGCAATGGCCACCACGATGCGGTCAAACATTTGCGCCGCGCGCGTAACAATATCCAGATGCCCCAGAGTGATGGGATCAAACGTGCCGGGATAAATCGCTTTAGTGCTCATACGCGGCCTTGTGTTGAGGTGTGATGCAGCGCCCAGAGCGCCGAGTATTTGTTGAAGGTGTACTGTGCGTTAACGACCGCCAAAATCCAGCCCTGTTTGCCATCAAGGAAGCCGGCGCGGAGTAGCAGCGTTTTAAGAAACGCCCCTAAGGTGTGGCTGAAAATGGAGAAAAGCCCACAGCGTTTGCCGCGCTGGAAATGCTCAGCAGCCCAGGCTTCGGCATAATTCATCTGTTTGCGCTGAAAAGCGATCAGATCGCGGCAGGTGAGATGCTGCAAATCACCGGTGAGCGCAACAACGGGCGCGCCTTGCGTATCCAGCGATTCGTGCACCAGGTTGTCGTTATAGTTGAGTGCGCGTGGATACAGGCGCATAACGCGATCCGGGTACCAGCCGCTGTGGCGCATAAAGCGGCCGAGGAACAAATTACTGCGACCGAGGCTGTAAACCGTATTTGCTGCGGGTTGCTCCAGGACGTGTTCAATCGCACGGCGCAATTCAGGCGTCACACGCTCATCGGCATCCAGCATCAGGATCATATCGCCGCTGGCGAGAGCCTGCGCGCGTTGACGCTGTTTACCAAAGCCATCCCAACCTTCCGCCTGATAAACCTGTGCGCCCAGTGCACGTGCAACGTCTGCCATATCGTCCTGACTGCCGGAATCCAGCAGCACAATCTCATCGGCCCAACTGACCGAGGCTAACGCCTCCGGTAGCAGATCAGCTTCGTTTTTGGCGATCATCACCACGGATAGGCGTTGGCGTTGCGACATGAGTTAGTGAGCTCGCGGCGGTAAATGAGGTTCGAGTAACTGTAGCAGACGCTGTAATGCGCCCTGGTTTTGATGCAGCACTTCCACGGCATGTCGGCCATAGTAGCGGCGATAGTCGTCATCCTGCAGCAGGTTAGCGACTTGTTTTTCCAGCGAAATCACATCGGTAACGGTGATCAAACCTTCCGCCTGCTGCAACTTGGCGCAAATATCTTTGAAGTTCCAGATGTGCGGACCCATCAATACGGGAATGGCATGCGCTGCCGGTTCCAGTGGATTGTGGCCGCCGCGCTCGACCAGACTTCCGCCGACAAAGGCGATATCAGCAATGCCGTACAGCATCATCAGTTCGCCCATGGTATCGCCGATCACCACTTGCGTTTCGCTGGAAGGAATTTCACCGCTGCTGCGCAGAATAAAGCTGAAGCCGCGTTTTTGCGTCAGATCGCAGGCGTCTTTGAAACGTTCAGGATGGCGTGGCACCAGAATCAGCAGCAGGTCTGGGAATTGCTGCAGCAGACGGCGATGGGCATCCAGAATGATGGTCTCTTCACCTTCATGAGTACTGGTCGCAATCCACACCTGGCGGCGCGAAGCCCACTGGCGGCGAAGCGTGACGGCTTTTGCGGCCAGTTCGGGGGTGACAGAAATATCAAACTTCAGGCTGCCCGTGACGGCCAGATGTGAACGTTTAAGGCCGAGGCTGAGGAAGCGATCGGCATCTTCGTTATTCTGCGCTGCAATCAGCGTAATACGTTGCAGCAAATCACACATAAAGCCGCCCAGCTTTTTATAGCCTTTTGCCGAACGTTCAGACAGGCGAGCGTTGGCAATCACCAGAGGAATCTGGCGCTGATGCAGAATACGGATAATGTTGGGCCACAATTCGGTTTCCATAATGATCACCAGACGTGGATTGACGGTGTCGAGGAAACGGTTGATGGAGCCAGGCAAGTCGTAAGGCAGATAGACGTGATGCACGTCTTTGCCAAAGGCAGACTGAGCGCGTTCCGAACCGGTTGGCGTCATGGTGGTGACAGTAATGGGTAGCGTTGGGTAGCGATGACGCAGTGCGCGTACCAAGGGTACCGCGGCCAGGGTTTCGCCCACGGAAACAGAATGCAGCACAATGCCATGCGGTTGCACTTTGCCGACGCAATAGCCGTAGCGCTCAGCCCAGCGTTTACGATAGGCCGGTGCTTTTCGACCGCGCAGCCACAGGCGCAGCCAGATGAATGGCTGAATCAGATAGAGCAGGGCTGTGTATAGAGTTGTCATAGTTATCGTTACGACAGGTTCGCGTCAAAAAACACATGAAAGGCGGCATGTTATCAGAAACTGGTCGCCTGCTCATACCACTTCGTCAGTTGGCCTTCAGTACCTGCTGATAAAGTGAGGTCAGTGCCTGCGCCAGTCGTTGCGGACCAAAAGGTTCGATTCTGCGGCGTGCGGCTTCGCCCATGGCAGAATTCTGTAAAAGCGCGGGTGTCGCCATAATGGCATCATTTAACGCTTTGATATCCAACGCATCGCAGACGAAGCCTTCTTGACCCGCTGCAATGAATTCTGCACCACCGCAGCCCGTGCTGGTGATCACCGCTAAACCACAGGCCATCGCTTCCAGCACCACATTCGGAAAAGGATCATAGAGCGTCGGCAGCAGCAGTGCATCAGCCGCATGATAGTACGGCTGGACATCTTGCTGTACGCCAACAAAGCGCAGGCGATCAAGACAGTTAAGCTGGTTAGCCAACTGCTGATAGCGCGACAATTGCTTATCCTGGCCAACGACAATCAGATAACGGTCACTGTTGGCTAATGCGCTAATGGCGGCTTTCAATCCTTTGCGCTCAAAGCCGGAGCCGACATAGATCATCACCGTGGCATCTTGCGGCAATGTCATTTGCTGACGCATGGCAAAGCGCTGGGCTTCTGTGGCTGGCTGAAAACGTTGGCTATCGATGGCGTTATGAATGACGTGTATCTTGCTGCCATCGAGCGTGAAATGACGCAAAATATCCTGTTTGACCATCTCTGAATTACAGATGACGGCTTTTAAGGACGGCGCGTTGAACATTTCCGCTTCAGCCTGCAGTACATAGCGATGATAAGGGCTGAGGTTGGCGCTTAAACGCTGCCAGGGCGAGACGATGCGTGCCCGCTGCTCAAGCCACACGCGATGCACGCCGTCACCAGCGCGAAAGATATCGCAGCCCGCAATACGTTCGTGACTCTGAACGATATCGAATTTTTCGCGCTCCCAGCATTCTCGTGCGGCGCGCGCAAATCCACGTTCGCGTGAGACGCGGCCAAATTTAGCGGGATTGCAAATGTGGAGATGCCAGGCCGGATTGGGTGTGCCCTGCCAGCTGCGGGTAATGATATTAAGATCGAGCTGCTCACTATCCAGCGCTTCCAGCGCCCGTGAGATAAAGCGCTCAGCACCGCCATCCGGGCGATATTTCTGCCGGACAATCGCCAGGCGTAACTTAGTCATGCAAAAAACTCCTTGCGGCGGCAATCACATCCTCAACGGGAATCGCGGAGAGATAGCGCTGCTCGGTTTTGGTATCGATATCGTCGGGGGATGGCAGCGGTGCATAATCACCGGCCCAAATGACGCGATTATTGTCACCCCACGGACGCCAGTGATGCAGCTTGGTGGGACCAAACAGCGCCAGGCAGGGCGTATTGAGCGCGGCGGCCATGTGCATTGGGGCTGAATCCACGCCAATAAACAGTTGCGCTGTATCTATCAACGCCGCCAGTTGCGGTAGTGAAAGCTGCCCAGCCAGTGACACCACGTTCTGGCTATGGCAGAGCGACTGAATGTTAGCGATCATCGCCTGCTCTTTCTGATCTGGTGCTGCGGTCAGGACAACGGTATGGCCATCGGCAGTAAGCGTATCGATGAGCTGCGCGACTTTTTCATCTTCCCAGCATTTGAATACCCAGCGTGAGGTCGGCTGTATCACGATAAACGGGCCGGTGACGTGTTGCTGCGCCAACACATCCTGCACTTTTTGCTGATCGGCTGCGCTAAAGTGCATCGAGGCTTTCGCACCTTCCGCACTGATGCCGAGTGGTTCCAGCGCCGCCATATTTTGCTCAACGGTGTGCAGCTGATTGTAGTTCTGAGTGGATATCAAGTGATTATGGCACCAGCGCCAGAGTGCATTATCGCGCTTCGCAAAGGCAAAGCCGATGCGAACCGGTGCGGCAGAAAAGCCGGTAATGATCGCACTGCGCCACTGATCGGCAAGGTTAATCACCACATCATAATGGCAGGCACGGACCGCAGAGATCAGGGCCATTTCATGGCGAAACTTTTGCCAGCCGCCTTCCTTTTTCCAGTTACGATCGATGATATGCAACTGACGGATGGCAGGATGTGCTTCCAGCATTGGCCGGGTCTCTTTATACAACAGGACGTCGATATTGGCTTGGGGATAGCGCTGGCGTAGTGCATTGATAGCCGGCGTGGTCAGCAGCATATCGCCGTGATGACGCAGCTTAATCAGCAGAATATTTTTCGGTGCAAACTGGGCTGGAATCGGGCTTGCCATACTCAAATGATCTCAAAATTCAGTGAGCTGATTGTAGGGCAAACCCCCAGGGTGCGAAAGCCAGCCGCGGCGCTTATTTCTTACGCCAGCGATAAATCCGGCTCAACCACAACATTAACTGATACCACTGTCTGGCACCGCGTGCGTTACGCAGCATTCGTTTGTGGGTTTGGGTGGCAAAGATATCCGCAATCATCGCCTGGCGTGCGCTCTCATCGGGTTCGCGCCGGATGGAGTGGCAGACGCTGAGCGCTTCACGGGTAATCTGATAGTGAAATGCCGGGTAAATTTTAATGCGTGTGCGATAGCGTGTATTGATCTCTTCCAGCATCTGCGCAATTTTCAGGTAGTGCCGTTGATATTCCACGTTACGCTGGCCTGTGCGCTTGCGATTACTGATCGATGCATCGTGCATGTAATACCGATACAACATCTGATCGGTATAGCGAACACGTTTGACGTTGAACATAAACTCGGTGGTCCAGGGAATATCCTGATGGTGAAGACCAGGCTCAAAGGTGAGATTGAGTTGTTCTATCAGTTCGCGGCGGTAAATACCGAGCCACACTACATGCATATAACGATGGGTTATCAATGCCTTGTTGAGCCATTCAGGTCCACTTAATACCGTGGTGCTGGTTAAGCGGTCCAGTGGGATGAGCGGTTTGGTGGTCTGGCTGGCTTTGAAGAACCATTCAGCGTTGCATTGCGCGGCGTCTAACTCATCACTTTCTGCCATCTCGACCAGCGTTTGATACATCGCCGGGTTCATGGTGTCGTCGGCGTCTGGGAAAGTGACGTATTTGCCCCTTGCCACGGCCAGCCCGGCATTACGTGCACGTGAAACTCCGCCATTCGCCTGGTGGATGATACGTACATGAGAATGCTGCTGCGCGTAGGCATCGGCCCGCTCACCTGAGCCATCGGTGGAGCCATCATCAACGATGATAATTTCCAGTGAGCTTAGCGTTTGCGCCAGCAGGGACTGCATAAAAGTCTCGAGCATCGCACCGGCGTTGTACATCGGTGAGATAATGGAGAGTAAGGGTACGTTTTCCGACATTGATGTGATGTTTTTATAGGTAATTAACGAAATTCTTACGTTAATTATTGCTAAGGAATTCAGAACTTTTTGGACATTTATGGTCAAAAGTAGTTAGCTCGCTAGCATTTTTGCACTTTTAGGAATGGTGATAGCCAAAAAGCGCAGCATATATCTTTATACATCTGGGTCTCAGCATGAAAAATATACTCGTTATCCGACGTGATAATATCGGCGATATGGTCTGTACCACACCTTTACTGGATGGCATAAAACAGGCATTTCCAGAAGCAACTATCACTTTGCTGGTGAACAAAATTGCGCAGGATGTGGTGAGCTACAACCCCCATGTTGACCGACTGTATGTGTATAAGAAAGCCAAGCATCGCGCCAAAAATGAGACCACGTTGGGCGTTTACTGGCAGCGTGTGAAGATCATGCTGGCACTGCGTAAAACCCGATTTGATGCCACCATTCTGGCCAATCCCGTGCCTTGCAAATACAGCCTGAGGCTGGCGAAGATGGCGGGCGCGCACAACATAATTGGCGCCGCTCAAGCAGATGCACAGCTGGATCATCCCTTCCAGAAAACAGATTTTCACGGCAAGCATCAGGTTGAGCACACCTACTCTTATCTTTCGGCATTAACGGACGCCTCCCCTGCGGTCCCTCAGGTCAACCTCTACCTCGCGGAGGCAGAACGCGAAGCGGCGAGCACACGCGTCGCAGCATTATTTCCCGCGCCGGGTAAAGTCTTCGGTGTTCATATCAGTAGCCGCAGCCCAAAACGCCGTTGGCCGGTGGCATCTTATGCCGCTTTTATTAATAAATTGCTGGAAGATGAGCAGGCGCGGGTACTGGTTTTCTGGTCGCCGCAAGGCACACTGGATGCCAATGATAAAGGCGATGCCGCACGCGCCGATGAGCTGATGGAAAAAGTAAACTCACCCCGCGCAGCGCGTTACCCAACTGCATCAGTACGTGAGTTGATTGCCGGTTTTGACCGCTGTGAACAAATTTTGTGTAGCGATGGTGGCCAGATGCATCTGGCCGCAGGTTTACATAAAAAGCAGGTGGTGTTCTTTGGTGATACCAATGCCACTCTTTGGCATCCATGGTCGGGTGAATACCGCATTATGCAGACCGAGTCCGGTGAATGCAGCGATGTCACTCTGGAAACGGTCTGGCAGGCGTGGCAGGAACTCAGCGCTGAGCTAGTTGGCGTGTGAAGCTGGCGTAATATTCAGCCAGTGTCTGGCCGACAAAGTTCGGTGCCAACCAGCTAAACAGCGCTTCGAGATCTTCGTATAGCTGCTCGATGTCACGTTCATTTTTAAACGTTGGGCTACCATCGGGCATGAATTCGGAGCTGTGCAACATAAACTCGGTGTAATTGTTCCCTTCCGCCAGTGACATCTCCACGACGCGCTTCATATCCGCAAGGTTGCCACCCGAAGGGCGCAACCAGTGCACAGCAGGGCTCTTTTGTTTACCACGTAGTCGGTAAGCACCCTGTTTGAACGCATTCATTAATGCGGAATACTTGTACTGGATGCTCATCGGGACTTCGAGTAGTGATGAATCACCACTGCGCGAAATATCCTGTGGATTGATGAAATAAGGTTTGGCCGGGAAATGGGTATAGTTAGTGCCGCCGTTACCTTGTGGCGCACCGCGCGTGTAGGACCAGTTCACACGTGGCGTGACCGAACAGTCTACCTGATAGCCCAACTCAGTCAGGATCGCAGCGTAGCGTTCATCAAATGCCCAGCGACCGGCGCGATGGCTTAACATTTTGGTTTGGAACTTTTCTTCGAGGAGATCCGTCATATAAGCGACTTTGTCACGCAGCACGCTATCGGGGTACTCGATCAGAAAAGGCTGCCAGCGCCAGTCATCGTCAGTCAGCGGGGCTTCTGGTGGACTGTTCCAGGCATGGAGATGCATCCCGATTTCGCCTTGCTTACGGGCAATCACATCTTTGCCAAATTCTACAAATGCGGGATCTATCGCCATTTCATAGTTGGTCAGCCAGGTGGGTTTAAAACCATAACGTTCGCACAACGCCTGAAAACGTGGCAGATAGCCGGTGTTTTTGGTGGTGATTGAGCGGTGATTGCGCCAGAGATTGTCGCCTTCGGTGTCAATGGTAATAAGGAACGCGTGCCGGGTCATGTTCGCCGCCTGAGGCCAATAAAATCGCAATGTTACGCTGTGCCCTGCAGTGACGCAAAACTATTTGCCACGGCAGTAAACAGGCGGAAAGGGGGATGAATGTGCGTTAATATTCCCCGCACATAGCTGGCATTCACCCGTTTTCTAAAACTGATAGGTAGGACAATTTGTCAAAACGCATACTGATGGTGATCGATGGTTTACCAGGCGGCGGCGCCGAGAAGGTGGTGTTGACGCTGGTTGCCGGTATGTTGGCGCTGGGGCATCGAGTCTCACTCTTTTCCCTGCGCAAAGTGTGCGAGTATCCATTGCCAGAAGGCGCGGATTATCACGTCATTCAGGACACCAACCGTAAGCCGTGGCGCAAGTTGACTGAACTCAATCGGCGTGCTCGTTTACTGGATGTCGCCGTCAGGAAGGCGGAAAAGGAGGGCGGCCAATTCGATCTTGTAGTCTCACACCTGCACAAAACCGACCGTATTGTGCGCCGCAGCCATGCACTTCGGCAGGAGAAAACCTGGTTTTGCCTACACGGCGTATTTTCTGCGTCTTATTTGGGGCATCGCACTGGCTTATCACGCTGGTTGAAGGCACGTAAAATCCGTCAGGTTTATCAGGGGCGCAACGTGGTGGGTGTCTCGCCTGCGGTGCTTGAAGATCTCAAATCTGCCTTTGCCGTGCAGCCCTCACATGAAGCGGTGATTGGTAACCCATTCGATGTTGAAAAAATTCGACAACTGGCCGCCGAGCCGGCTGAGGTGCCGTTGGCTGGTTTTCTGGTGCATGTGGGGCGCTTCCACGAAACTAAGCGCCATGACCGTCTGCTTAAAGCCTATGCGTTGAGTAACATCCAACAACCCTTAGTGCTATTAGGCCAGGGTTCACCTGATCGCAAAGCCGCCCTGCAAGCGCAAGCGCAGGCGCTGGGTATCGCCGACCGGGTGATTTTCCAGGGCTTTACGCTGAACCCTTATGCCTGGATAAGCCGGGCAACCATGTTGATTGTCAGTTCGGATAGCGAGGGCTTTGGAAACGTACTCATCGAAGCGATGCTCTGCGGCACGCCTGTGGTGAGCACCCGTTGTCCCGGCGGCCCAGAGTGGTTATTGCAGGGCGATTTAGCGCGTGGTCTGTCCGAACTTAATCCGGAATCCCTGGCGGAGAAAATGCAGGAGATTTATCAGCATCCGCCACTCATACAGGCCGATGCATTTGCCGGGTTTGATACTTTATCAATCTGTCAGCACTATCTGGCATTGAGTCGATGAAGTCTGCGGGAGGGCTGGTTACCTCCCGCAAACGGTTAATCCCAGCTCAATACCACTTTCCCAGAGCGACCAGAGCGCATCTCGTCAAATCCTTGCTGGAAATCATCGATGTGGTAGCGGTGCGTAATGATGGGCGTTAAATCGAGGCCAGACTGAATCAGCGCCGCCATTTTGTACCAGGTCTCAAACATCTCACGGCCATAAATGCCTTTGATGAATAATCCTTTAAAGATCACCAGATTCCAGTCAATGGCCATCTCACCCGGAGGGATCCCCAGTAAGGCGATGCGCCCACCGTGGTTCATGACGTCCAATAACGTGCGAAACGCTGGGGGGGCGCCAGACATCTCCAGACCGACATCGAAACCTTCGGTCATGCCCAATTCCGCCATCACATCACGCAGATTTTCCTGCGCTACGTTGACTGCGCGAGTGACCCCCATCTGGCGTGCCAGACCAAGCCGATACTCGTTGATATCGGTGATCACCACATTACGCGCACCCACATGTTTGCATACTGCCGCTGCCATGATGCCAATCGGACCCGCGCCAGAGATCAGCACATCCTCACCGACCAGATCAAATGACAACGCGGTATGTACGGCATTACCGAAGGGATCAAAAATCGCGGCCAGTTCGTCCGGAATATTGTCAGGGATTTTGAAGGCGTTAAAGGCGGGGATGACCAGATATTCAGCGAAACAGCCCTGACGATTAACACCCACCCCAACCGTGTTGCGGCAGAGATGCGTGCGCCCGGCGCGGCAGTTACGGCAATGGCCGCAGGTGATGTGGCCTTCACCTGAAACGCGATCGCCAACTGAAAACCCCTTAACCTCTTCACCCATTCCCACGACTTCGCCGACATATTCGTGGCCCGTGATCATCGGGACGGGAATAGTCTTACGCGACCAGTCATCCCAGTTGTAGATGTGCACATCCGTACCGCAAATCGCGGTTTTGCGGATTTTAATCAGCAGGTCGTTATGGCCAGGTTCTGGAATCGGTGCATCCTTGATCATCCAGATGCCTTCTTCGGCTTTTAATTTAGCCAGCGCTTTCATTTTGCCGCTCCTGTAATCACACCCAGTTGCTGTCCAATGCGCGTAAAGGCCGCGACGGCATGCTCAAGCTGTGCCTGCGTGTGTCCGGCAGATATCTGCGTGCGGATGCGCGCCTGGCCCTGCGGCACCACCGGATAGAAGAAGCCCGTGACGTAAATGCCTTCCTGTTGCAGCAAGCTGGCAAACTGCTGTGCCACTTTGGCATCACCCAACATCACCGGAATAATGGCGTGATCGGCTCCCGCCAGCGTAAAGCCTGCGGCTGTCATTTTTTCGCGGAAGAAGCGGGCATTTTCCCACAGACGCTGGCGTAAGCCATCGCCTTCACTCAGCAGGTCCAGCACACGCAGTGAGGCGGTGACAATGGCGGGAGCCAGCGAATTAGAGAACAGGTAAGGGCGTGAACGTTGACGTAGCCACTCGACGACCTCTTTTTTGGCGGCCACGTAGCCGCCGGATGCGCCACCCAACGCCTTACCTAAGGTGCCGGTCAGAATATCGACGCGGTTCATGACGCCACAATATTCGTGCGAGCCACGCCCGGATGCGCCGACAAAGCCAACGGCATGAGAATCATCCACCATGACCATTGCATCAAATTCGTCGGCTAAATCGCAAATACCCTGCAAATTAGCGATAACGCCATCCATCGAGAACACGCCATCGGTGGCGATGAGGATGTGACGTGCGCCCTTATCACGCGCCTCTTGCAAGCGGATGCGTAGCTCGCTCATATCGTTATTGGCATAGCGATATCGCTGGGCTTTGCACAAGCGCACACCGTCAATGATCGAGGCGTGGTTGAGCGTATCAGAAATGATGGCGTCTTCTGCGCTGAATAGGGTTTCAAACAGACCGCCGTTGGCATCAAAACAGGAGGAGAAAAGTATGGCATCTTCCATGCCCAGAAACGCCGCCAGCTTATGTTCTAACTGCTGATGAATATCCTGAGTACCGCAGATAAAACGCACCGACGCCATGCCAAAGCCATGCGAATCCATGCCCTCTTTGGCTGCCTGAATTAACGCAGGATGATTAGCCAGGCCAAGATAGTTATTGGCGCAGAAGTTAATGACGGGCGGGCTATTGGCGACGGTAATTTCCGCCTGCTGTGCCGACGTAATGGTGCGTTCCTGTTTGAACAATCCGTCCTGACGTGTTGTCTCAAGCTGTTGACGGATTTGTGAATAAAACTGACTGGACATGATTCTGCTCCTCAGATAGCAAAATTTTGGCACATATTACTGATCGAAAAGCATCGTGCCGACGTTTACGCCAGGGAAATCTCAGTTTTGCAGCATAGTTCACGTGATGGTTGCGATTTGTGCAGCCGTTGCAGAGTCATCTGGCTGCCTGTCTCGGGCTGAAATGTTATGATGTTAGGTATTCGTGCGTGAAACCTCCTGTTTCACCCCAAACTGTTTAAAGGCAAAGCATATGATTATCGTAACCGGTGGCGCTGGCATGATTGGCAGCAACATTGTTAAAGCGCTGAACGATCGCGGTCTTACCGATATTCTGGTGGTGGATAATCTGAAAGACGGCACCAAATTCGTGAACCTCGCGGACCTCGATATCGCGGATTACATGGATAAAGAGGAATTCCTCTCTTACATCATGTCCGGCGAGGATCTGGGTCCGATTGAAGCGGTGTTCCATGAAGGTGCTTGCTCAGCGACCACCGAGTGGGACGGCAAGTACATGATGGATAACAACTATCAGTACTCAAAAGATCTGCTGCATTTCTGCCTGGAGCGTGAAATTCCGTTCCTGTATGCCTCTTCAGCCGCCACCTACGGCGGACGTAATGAGAACTTCATCGAAGAACGCCAGTACGAGCAGCCGCTCAACGTCTATGGCTACTCAAAAATGCTGTTTGACCATTATGTGCGTCAGATTTTGCCAGAGGCAAATTCGCCGGTGTGTGGTTTCCGTTACTTCAACGTATACGGTCCACGTGAAGGGCATAAAGGCAGCATGGCCAGCGTGGCTTTCCACCTCAACACCCAGATCGGCGGCGGTGAAAATCCGAAACTGTTTGAAGGCAGCGACGATTTCCGCCGTGACTTCATCCACGTTGATGATGTGGTTGCGGTTAACCTGTGGTGCTGGGAGAACGGCATTTCGGGTATCTACAACTGTGGTACGGGTCGCGCAGAATCCTTCCAGGAAGTGGCGGATGCAGTGCTGAATTTCCATCAGAAGGGCCAGATTGAGTACATTCCGTTCCCAGACAAGTTGAAAGGTCGTTATCAGGCCTTCACCCAAGCCGATCTCACCAACCTGCGTGCAGCGGGATACGACAAGCCGTTCAAAACTGTCGCGCAGGGTGTGGGTGAGTACATGGCATGGCTGAATCGTAACGCATAAGGAATCCGGCACCAGCGATGAAAATTCTGGTTATTGGCCCATCCTGGGTCGGCGATATGATGATGTCGCAAAGTCTCTATCGCACGCTCAAGGCTGAGCATCCAGATGCGGTGATTGATGTGATGGCGCCGGCCTGGTGTCGGCCTTTACTGTCACGCATGCCAGAGGTCAATCAGGCGCTGGCGATGCCGCTTGGCCATGGTGCCTTAGCGCTGGGTGAGCGGCGTCGTTTGGGGAAATCCCTCAGCGCCAGTGGGTATGATCGCGCTTATGTGCTGCCTAACTCGTTTAAATCGGCGCTGGTGCCGTTTTTTGCCGGAATTAAACGCCGCGTCGGTTGGCGTGGTGAGATGCGTTATGGCTTGCTGAATGATGTACGTGTATTGGATAAACCGGCATTTCCGCTGATGGTCGAGCGTTATGTGGCGCTGGGTTATGACCAGCCAGTATCTTCTGCCCAGGAATTACCGCAGCCCTTGCTCTGGCCGCAACTGCGCGTAGATGATGAAGAAAAGCGCATGACGGCCGCGCAATTTTCACTGTCCGCCGACCGCCCGGTCATTGGTTTTTGTCCAGGGGCAGAATTCGGCCCGGCAAAACGCTGGCCGCACTATCACTATGCTGCCTTAGCGGAACAACTGATTGGTGAAGGCTACCAGGTTGTGCTGTTCGGTTCGGCGAAAGATCGTGAAACCGGTGACACTATTGTGCAATCGCTATCAGACGACGCGCGCGCACGCTGCAAAAATCTGGCCGGTGACACGCAGTTGGAGCAGGCCGTGATTTTGATTGCTCACTGTGCTGCCGTTGTCAGTAATGACTCTGGCTTAATGCATATTGCCGCCGCGCTAAATCGCCCACTTGTGGCGTTGTATGGCCCAAGCAGCCCGGATTTTACGCCGCCATTGTCTCATCAGGCTCGCGTTATTCGTTTGATCACGGGCTATCACAAAGTGCGTAAGGGTGATGCCGAAGAAGGCTATCACCAGAGTTTAATTGATATTCAGCCTGCTCGTGTTCACCAGGAACTGAGTGCGCTGCTGCAGCCGGTGCGGGAGTAGCCATGCACGTTTTGATTGTTAAAACCTCCTCAATGGGAGACGTGCTGCACACCTTACCTGCACTCACTGATGCGATGCAGGCCGTGCCTGGCATACGTTTTGATTGGGCAGTGGAAGAGAACTTCGCTCAAATCCCAGGCTGGCACCCAGCAGTGGATAAAGTCCTGCCGGTTGCCATTCGCCGCTGGCGTAAACACTGGTTTGGCAGCCAGCAGCGCGAAGAGCGTGTGCTCTTCAAGCGTGACCTGCAATCGCGTGAGTATGACGTGATCATTGATGCGCAAGGCCTGATCAAAAGTGCCGCGCTGGTCACGCGATTGGCTAAGGGGATTAAACACGGGCAAGACAGCCGGAGTGCGCGTGAACCTTTTGCCAGCTGGTGGTATGACAAACGCCATGAAATCAATAAGCAACAGCATGCCGTTGAACGGACGCGGGAACTGTTTGCCAAAAGCCTGGGCTATGAGAAACCGGCTACGCAAGGCGACTATGCAATTGCCCGACATTTCCTCTCCACGCTGCCCCATGACGCACATCAGTACCTGGTGTTCCTGCACGCGACCACGCGTGACAATAAACACTGGCCGGAATCGCACTGGCGTGAACTGATAGAGCTGGTACAGCCAACGGGCCTGAAAATAAAGCTTCCTTGGGGGGCAGAGCATGAACATCAGCGTGCATTAAGAATGGCTGAGGGGTTTACACATGTTGAGGTGCTGCCAAAGCTTACGCTGGAACAGGTTGCGCAGCAGTTAGCAGGCGCGCGCGCGGTGGTCTCTGTGGATACGGGCTTGAGTCATCTGACAGCCGCGCTGGACCGGCCCAATATCACGCTCTTTGGGCCAACCGATCCGGGCTTGATTGGGGGGTATGGGCAAAACCAGCACGAATTACGCGGTGAAGATGGCACAATGCAGGCAATTTCATCGGGGCGAGTAATGGAAGAATTACAGGAAATGCTCTGAATGGGCTCCTTATTTAAACAGATCTATCGCTACACTCATGGCAGGGATTTCCGCCACAATGAGAATTTCTGGCCACATATCACTATAAAGCGAGGTCAAGACGATCATATCGAGCGTCTTATCTGGCGTAAAAATGAAATAAAAATTGAGTCCTTGACGGCACTGCATAAAGTGGTTGCTGGTGATGTGACAATATTGGCATCTGGCCCCTCCGTCAATAAAATTGATTTTGATTCACTGTCAGGAACTACATTTTTTGGAGTGAATGGAACTTACCATCTCAGTAAAAAAGTGGAGTTCTCATATTATATAATTGTGGACCGCGGTTTTGTGGAAAATCGCTTTGATATTGTTGCTCAGGTTTTAGATAATCCTAACTTAACTCTTTTTACCACAGTGCATTGTCTCAATGATATATTGAATTGTGTTGGCCATGAAAACATACGCTGTCGTTTGGCTATCATTGAAGATGTAAGTTATAAAGTTTATCGAAAAAATGTACCACCATCTGAATATGTAACTTCTTATAGTAATAATATAGGTCTCTCTCTTTATCCTACCAAACCCTTATCTGGTTTTTCTTGGGATATTCGGCAGGGGGTTTTTGATGCGGGTACCGTAGCATATTGGGCCTTACAAATAGCTTCGTGGCTCTGCCGGGGAAGGATATTATTGGCGGGAGTGGATATGAATAATTTCTCATCCCCTCGATTTTATGAAAATGAAAAAAACAAGCAAAAAAGTTTTCTAGAGGAAAACTTTAACCATGTAATAAAGCCTGCTTTTTTACATGCGAGTAGGGATTTGAGCCGTGCAGGTGTGAAGGTTTATAATTTATCTCTAACAAGTGGTCTTAATGAGGAAGTCTTTGAAAAGGCGACGCCAGATGTCATTTTTAAAAAATAGTAATAAGGTTGAGTTTTTTTCATCAGTATCATTTATGGCATTTCTGTTTTTGATGACCATTTTTACTGGTGCAGGGAAAGTAAGTAATTTATTTCATCTATCAATAATGCTGATGATGTTGCATTGGGTTATTCATCGTAAGGAAAACATCTTTTTAAGAGGGTTTCCTTGGGCTTCCATAGGGGTGGTAACTCTCTTTTTATTTTACTTTAGTCTGGCAAATCTATGGACTGAAAACCCATGGAATATAATATCCACGATTAAACATTCTTTTTATCTTATTTTTTTTGTATGCATGGTTAACTATTGCATTAATCGATATGGTGTTTTGAAATTACATGGTTTGATTTTTTTTGGATGCTTTATCTTACTACTCCTTACATTTTTATTCGTAGATAAAAGTACGCTGTTAACTAATAGGCTTGAAAACGGATTTTTTGCAGCTCCTGAGAACGTTATTGATTTAGGAGGGTATTTTGCTCTTGGTATTCTAAGTGCATTAATTATTGCACGGGAGTCAGGTAAGCATTGGATATATTTACCTGCATCGCTACTCTTCATTGGGTTGCTATTGACACAGAGTCGCGGGCCTTTATTAGCTCTACTGATAGCGTTGGCTGTATTATTTGCGCAGTACAAACATGTTCATCTCCGCCATATTCTATACACCGCACTATCTATTGTCGTTGTATCCCTGTTTTTCTATTTTACTGACTATGGTAGTGAGTTTTATGCACGAATCATTTCTGCGTATGCTCAGAGCTTTATTCGATTTGGTATCTGGCAGCATGCGCTTTCAGAGGCTTTTGTCCATCCTTATTTTGGTTGGGGATTTGATAAGCAACTGACTTTCGTTAATAGTATTGGTCAGCATGTTACTACCACACACAGTGTTTATGTTTCTACCTTCTTGAAAGGTGGTGTAGTTGGTGTGTTGTTATTGGCCAGTCTTATCATTAATGGTATGTATCATGCGTACAAAAAGTTTCATCAAGGTTTGGGACTGGAAGCCTCAATTTATCTATTCTCACTCATGTTTTTTGTGACACAAGGTATGTTTGTTATCGGCGGTCCAGGTGAGACATGGGTATTATTCTGGCTGCCATTGGCAGTTGTATTGTCATCTCGTAAATCTTAGGGGGATTATGCTACCAGATAAAGATCTATCTGGTAGCATAATTTTAGGATTTAATATTTTTAATCAAGGCATTATAAACTTGGTCAACGCTTATTTTACGTAAAGGGAAATGCGGATCATCGTTTAACTCAGGTTCAATTCTTATCGTCTGATGAATGTCTAAATCCTGATACGGGCCTGTATGCCGTGGGTTTGCGCTGACGTACAGGCTCACTGTTGGCGTTTGGGCTGTAATGGCAATATGCAGCGGACCGGTGTCACCGGTGACTAAGGCATCGATTGAATTGATGAGTTCAATCAACGCTGGAAGACGGGTTTTTCCAATGTAGGACGTCACTCGGGAGTGATATTTTTCAGGCAACATTTTGAAGAACTCTTTTTCAATCGGCTGGTCTTGTCCTGCACCTGTCAATATCACCTTCGAGTCAGCAATGTCAGTGAAAATACGTTCTGCTAATTGAGCAAAATGCTCAACAGGCCAGCAGCGATTTTTACCTGATGCCCCCATCTGAAAACCAATGGTTGGACTCAGAGCGCTGCGCGGTGTTTTATTAACTGCAATCGGAAACTGCATTTTAATATCGGCCGGATCACAGCCTAAAACGCTAATTAAATCCATTTTGCGTTGAATGATATGGCCATCTACGCTGGTCGAGTATTTATCCAGCCAATGGTTAAATACCGGTTTGTCATGGCGAAAGTTATCTCTAAGGATATACTTTGAACCACCAAGGCGGGAGCATAAAATATCGTAACCCAGGCTTGAATGTAAAAGTAATGTTAAATCTGGTTGAAATTGACGTATTTTTCTAATCAGGTTTGGTGCACGAACGATTTTATTATCCCAGATGGCGACTTGATCAAACCATTCACTTTTTTCGACCAGGTCGCGGTTTTTATCACTGGATACCAGCATAAGTTTGGCAGCAGGATAACGGCGTTTTATGGCTTTAATGGCTGGGGTGTTGAAGAGTAAATCACCTAATGCAGTCGTTGAGAAAATAACAATGCGTTCAAATTCATGATTTGAACTTAACGGCTGCTTATTTTTATCAATCTGACTCAGTCTGGCATGCAAACTCAGTACGTTATTGATTAAATTTATTTTCCAAATCTTTTTCATTAATCCGATTAACCCTAAGAACCTGGCAAATTTGACATCAATGCTGGGAAATAATTTCGTTATCATAACGAAAAAAACGCCAGTCCCGAATGGCACTGACGTTAATTTTTCATGTTGTTGACGATTAGCTTAGAAAAGCGAACCTAACTGTTTGATTAGTTTGCTTTCTGAAACATGCTCGATAATCAGATCCACCGCACGGCTCTGTGGTATTGGCGGCAGCGGTTTACTCACCTTACACACGCCCGGCGCATGGAACTTGGTAGGCAGCGGTTTTGCTGGCTGAGAGGATGGGCCGGATCCCTGATGCAACGGCTCATTCAGCAACTGGCTTGGGCGTACCAAGGTGATATCGCCTGGCAGTGATGGCAGCATCTGTTGTAACACGCGAACCGTGGTTGGATGCGGATGACCAATCGCAATGGCATAGCCATCACGTTGTGCCAGCTTCACGGCACGAGTGAATTGCTCACGAATCGAAGCTTCATTCTGGCTGTCATCAAGAAATACCCGCCGTTTAAGTACTTTAACGTGCGTGCCCTGCGAGGCTGGAATGGACTGGCTGTTGCCAATCGTCATGCTATCAAGAAAGTAATAGTTGTACTGGTTAAGTACCTGCATCACTTTTTGCATGCCAGGCAGGCTTGAGGTCATTTTGCTGCCCATATGGTTGTTCAGACCCACGGCGAATGGGACTTTACCCGTCGCATCGCGAATGATGCGGGCGATTTCCTCGCTACTCATTTCCGGGGTGAGGGTGTCTTTCTCCAGTGGCTGCTTACTGAGCGGTGCCATGGGCAGATGGATCAACACTTCATGGCCGCCCTGATGGGCTTTGGTCGCCATTTCACGCGCGTGTGGTGCATTGGGAAGTACAGCGACGGAAATCGCCGCTGGCATTTGCAACACTTTGTTCTCTTCTACAGGCCGGTAACCGAAGTCGTCGATGACTATCGAAAGTTTGCCGGCCTGAGCAGAAAGTGACAAAAACAGCGCACAGAGCGCGATTGAAAGCTTTCGGGGCTGAAACAACACTTATCTTCCTAACCACGGTAGTGGATTGACGGCCTTTCCCTGGCGTCGGATTTCAAAGTAGAGCGAAGGCGTGCCGCGGCCGCCACTGGTACCCACTAAGGCGATAGGCTGTCCTGCCTTCACCTGAGTACCGACGCTCACCAGCGCACTTTGGTTGTAGCCATAAAGACTCATGTCGCCTTTACCATGCTCCAGCACCACAACCAGACCGTAGCCTTGCAGCCAGTCGGCCATCAGTACGCGTCCATCGGCGATGGCTTTCACTTCTGTACCTTCTGGTGCATCAATCACCAGACCTTTCCAGCGCAGTTCGCCCTGCATGGATTCGCCGAAGCGATGTTCTATACGTCCGTTGACCGGCCAAAGTGCCTGGCCACCAGGCCTGCCAAGTCCGCCGGTACGTGCCATCAGTTCACGCTCGCTCTGCGTGGGCTGATAGTTGGAACCTTTGGCTTTTGCCTGCGCCTGGCGTTGGCGAACTTTCTCTGCCTCGCGCGCTTCGCGTTCCGCACGTTCACGTGCTTCACGTTCTGCTTTGGCAATTTTATCTTGCAGGCGGCTTTCGTTTTCCCGCATTTCGACCAGATCGGCTTGATCTTTTTCCAGCGAGCTTTCCAGCACCGTCAGCGTTTTCTTGCGTGCTGCACTGGCGGTTTCCAGCTTGGTTTGCTGTGTCTGCTGCTGTGACAACAGCGATTTCTGCTGTTCCTGTTTGCCTTGTAATGCCTGGCGCTGTTCCGCGAGCTGCTGCTGGGTTTGTTTGAGATCGTCGATGTTTTTCTGACGTGCGGCATTGAGGTAGCCGAAATAAGCCAGAATACGTTCACTGCGCTGCGCTTCTTCACCACCTAACAGCAATTGCAAACCATTGTGCTGCCCCTGACGGAACGCCGCATCCAGTTGTTGCGCCAGCAATTTTTCCTGCTGGGCCTGCTGTTTTTCCAGGTGAGAGATAGAGGTGGTTATCTGTGCGATTTCGCCGTTTAGCGCGGTCAGACTATTACGCGTTTCGCGCAATTGACGGCTGGCTTGAGCAATCACTTTTTCCTGGCTTTGCAGTTGGTCAAGGAGTTTGCTGCGCTGCAGTTTCTGCGCTTTGACGCTCTTTTCTTTTTCGGCGATATCTTGCTGAATGGATTTCAGCTGCGTTTTGCTGTCATCCGCGCTGTGAGCGGCAATCGGCAACAACAGCGCGCCCGCACAGAGCAGGCTTCGGGAGATTTCGGACCAGCGAAATAACAACGGATGCGCTGGGCCGTTGTGGCGAGTCCTTGTGTGTGTAACGGTCGCTTTTCCCTTCATAGTCGATAATTATTCCACGATGAACAGCCGCTTACCAGTTATCCCGGGCGGGTTTTGCTTAACGAAAGATGTCCGTGCCGAGCTTACTGGCATTAACTTTGTCTTAATTTTGCGATTAGAACACTTTTTTTGGAAAATGACGCACAAATCGTAACTCTGCCCGCTTCACGACTGTACATGAGAAGTGGCGCAGGTATACTCAGAACCCTTGTTTTAGCTTAATTAGCCCGGTCTGGAGTCGTTACCCCTCATGCAAGATATTATGCAGTTTGCAAGCAATCACACCATCCTTAGTCTGGCATGGGTTGTTTTACTCGTTCTGGTGATTGTGACCACCGTTAAAGGAATGTTCTCTAAGATAAAAACCATCAGCCGTGGCGAAGCAACCCACCTGATTAACAAAGAGGACGCGGTGGTTGTAGACGTGCGCTCGCGCGATGACTATCGCAAAGGACACATTTCAGGGGCGATTAACGTTGCTGCCGCTGATATTAAAAAAGGCAGCTTTGCCGATCTGGAAAAGCACAAGTCACAGCCCATAATTGTGGTATGTGCCACCGGTCAAAGTGCGGGTGAATCGGCAGCGAAATTGAGTGCCGCAGGTTTTGAGAACGTTTCCGTGCTGAAAGATGGCGTGAGCGGCTGGAGTGGTGAGAATCTGCCGCTGGTACGCGGTAAATAATTCCCTGAGGTATCCGCATGGCTAATGTAGAGATTTATACCAAAGTGACCTGCCCGTATTGCCACAGAGCAAAGGCGTTGCTGGATCAAAAAGGCGTGTCGTTCAAGGAGATTCCTATTGATGGGAACGCGACGAAACGTGAAGAAATGATCCAACGCAGCGGGCGTACAACGGTTCCACAAATTTTTATTGATGCGCAGCACATTGGTGGCTGTGACGATCTTTACGCGCTGGATGGGCGTCAGGGACTGGATCCCTTACTCCAGGCATAATTTCTCGATAAGACAATTTAACTCACAGGATTTAGTCACATGTCAGAACATTCTACTAACGAAATGCAGTTCCAGATTCAACGTGTTTACACCAAAGACGTTTCTTACGAAGCGCCAAATGCCCCTCAGGTTTTCCAGAAAGAGTGGGAACCTGAAGTGAAGTTGGACCTGGACACTGCATCGTCTCAGCTGGCTGATGAAGTGTACGAAGTCGTTCTGCGTGTGACCGTGACCGCAACTGTGGGTGAAGACACCGCGTTCCTGTGTGAAGTCCAGCAGGCAGGTATCTTCACTATCGGCGGTATCGAAGGTACGCAGATGGCACATTGCCTCGGCGCATACTGCCCGAACATTCTGTTCCCGTATGCGCGTGAGTGCATCACCAGCCTCGTATCACGTGGTACTTTCCCGCAGCTCAATCTGGCGCCAGTTAACTTTGATGCCCTGTTCATGAACTATCTGCAGCAGCAAGGTGAAGGCGAAGCGCCACGTCAGGATGCCTGATGACTACACTCAACGCTTCTATTAGCGTCATCGGTGCCGGCTCGTACGGCACCGCATTGGCCATCACGCTGGCCCGCAACGGCCATCCGGTATTACTTTGGGGCCACAACCCGCAAAGCGTGGCGCAGCTCAAAGCTGACCGATGCAATACCGCTTTCCTGCCCGATGTTCCTTTCCCCGATAATCTTGCCCCTGAGGCCGATCTGGCGACAGTCGTTAATGCCAGCCGCGATCTGCTTGTGGTCGTGCCCAGCCATGTTTTTGGCGACGTGCTGACTCAGCTTAAGCCACATCTGCGCGCGGATTCTCGCATTGTCTGGGCAACTAAGGGCCTGGAAAAAGAAACCGGGCGTTTATTGCAGGATGTCGCACGTGAAATTCTGGGCGATAGCATTCCGCTGGCAGTGATTTCCGGGCCAACCTTTGCGAAAGAACTTGCGGCAGGATTGCCAACCGCCATTGCGCTGGCAGCTACGGATGCGCAATTCGCTGACGATCTGCAGCAAAAACTGCACTGCGGTAAAAGCTTCCGCGTTTATAACAATCCGGACTTCATTGGTGTGCAGCTTGGCGGTGCCGTGAAAAACGTGATCGCCATTGGCGCTGGCATTTCTGATGGTATCGGTTTTGGCGCTAACGCCCGAACCGCGCTCATCACGCGTGGCCTGACAGAAATGAGCCGCCTGGGAGCTGCGTTAGGTGCTGATCCCACCACTTTTATGGGGATGGCGGGGCTAGGCGATTTAGTGCTGACCTGTACCGATAATCAATCACGCAACCGTCGTTTTGGCATGATGCTGGGGCAGGGTGAGAGCGTTGATGAGGCACAACGCATTATCGGACAAGTTGTAGAAGGTTATCGAAACACTAAAGAAGTCAAAGCATTGGCGGCACGAATGGGTGTCGAGATGCCGATAACTGAGCAGATTTATCAGGTCTTGTATTGCGAAAAATCGGCGCGAGAGGCAGCATTGAGTTTACTTGGCCGTGCAAGGAAGGACGAAAACAGCCAAAGCTGAAGCCGGATGCCCAGCTAAACCACCTGCAGCGCCTCTCAGGCGCTTTTTTTATCGGGAGCACAGAGCAATGTCGTCAGAAGAGTTAGAACTGGTCTGGAACAACATCAAAGCTGAAGCCAGAGCGCTGGCTGATTGTGAACCCATGCTGGCCAGTTTTTATCACGCGACATTGCTTAAGCATGAGAACCTCGGCAGTGCGCTGAGCTACATGCTGGCGAACAAACTGGCGAACCCCATTATGCCTGCTATCGCCGTGCGCGAGATCGTTGAAGAAGCCTATCGTGAAGACCCAGAGATGATTGTCTCAGCGGCTTATGATATCCAGGCAGTACGTATGCGTGACCCGGCCGTCGATAAATATTCCACACCTTTGCTCTATCTGAAAGGCTTCCATGCGTTGCAAGCCTATCGCATTGGTCACTGGCTGTGGAAAGAGGGGCGTCGTGCTCTGGCTGTTTACCTGCAGAATGAAATCTCAGTCTCCTTCGCGGTGGATATTCACCCGGCTGCACGTATTGGTCGCGGCATCATGCTCGACCATGCAACTGGCATCGTCATTGGTGAAACGGCGGTGGTGGAAAACGACGTGTCGATTTTGCAGTCGGTGACGTTAGGCGGTACCGGTAAAACCAGCGGCGATCGCCATCCGAAGATCCGTGAAGGCGTGATGATTGGGGCGGGCGCCAAGATCTTGGGCAATATTGAAGTGGGACGCGGCGCGAAAATTGGTGCCGGGTCGGTAGTCTTGCAACCCGTACCTCCGCATACCACAGCGGCAGGCGTACCGGCGCGCATCGTTGGTAAACCCACCAGTGATAAGCCATCAATGGATATGGATCAACTCTTCAATGGCGCCGGTTTTGAATACGGCGACGGCATCTAGCTTTTGATCAGTGCGCCACTGTAATCAAGCTGGCGCCACGCTTCATACACCACCACAGATACCGCATTTGACAGGTTCATACTGCGACTTTCCGCCATCATCGGAATGCGGATTTTCTGCTCTGCAGGCAGCGCATTAAGAATCTCTGCCGGTAATCCACGGCTTTCTGGACCAAACAGCAAATAATCCCCTTTCTGATAACTTACCGCGCTGTGTGCTGGTGTCCCTTTAGTGGTCAAGGCAAAGAGTCGCTGTGGGGCTTCTGACGCGAGAAACGCCGCATAATTGGCGTGTTTCTTCAGCGAGGTGTATTCGTGATAGTCCAGCCCGGCACGGCGCAGGCGTTTATCATCCCAGGCAAAGCCCAGCGGCTCAATCAGATGCAACTGAAAGCCGGTGTTCGCACAGAGGCGGATGATATTGCCGGTATTTGGCGGGATTTCAGGTTCAAATAAAACGATGTTCAGCATAAGGCCCCCGGAAACGAGGGCCGAAGCATAGCAAATTATTGGCGAGCGGAGTACAGCGGTAACCACAGCGTAAGACGCAGGCCCCCCAGTGGACTGTCATCCGCTTTCACCCAACCTCGGTGTTGCTGGACGGCCGTTTCAACAATCGCCAGACCTAAACCGGTGCCACCGGATTCACGATCGCGCGCTTCATCTGTGCGATAAAACGGACGGAAAATCTGTTCGCGATCCTCGGCACTGACGCCTGGGCCATCATCATCGACGTGGACAGTGATACCCTGAATATCTACTGAGAAGCTGACACTGATGTGGTTGTGGGAATAGCGCAACGCATTACGCACGATATTTTCCAACGCACTCTCCAGCGCATGCGGGTTGCCATAGAGCGGCCATGGGCCAGGCGGGTAAGGCACATCCATGGTTTTACCCATCTGCTCTGCTTCGAATTTGGCGTCTTCCAGCACGCCATTCCAAAGCTGGTTTGCCTTCATCGCTTCACTCACCAGCGCATTTTTGTGTTGCGTGCGCGACAGCACCAGCAGATCGTTAATCATGCCATCCAGGCGCTGTGCTTCCGTTTCGATACGTTGTAGCTCTTTACCTTCACCGTTACGACGACGCAGCAGCGCTGTGGCCAACTGGAGGCGCGTAAGTGGCGTGCGCAGTTCATGGCTGATGTCAGACAGCAGGCGCTGTTGAGCAGTCATCATACGTTCTAGCGCACTCACCATTTGGTTGAAGCTCGATCCTGCGGCGAGAAACTCCTGTGGGCCGGATTCCAGTTCAGGATGCTGGCGTAAGTTACCGCTTGCTACTTCATCAGCCGCGTACTTAAGTTTGCGTGCCGGGCGAGCCAGACTCCACGCCAGCCATAACAGCAGTGGCGAGCTGATCAGCATCGTGACAATCAGCAGCAGTAAAGGTCGATCAAATAACAGGTTAACAAAATCCAGCTGCGAACTGGTGGCAGGTCGAATCAGGTAAAGCTGGTAATTGTCTTCGCCATCGCGCACGGCGAAGGGGCCGACCATTTCCACACGACCATACTTCTTCTTCTGCGGATGATCGGCGTTATCTGCCTGGCCGATAAAGTTACGGATCACCTGCATTTCATTGTGTTGAGCGCCGATGACGCGGCCTTCACTGGTCACCAGCAATAAACGTTGCCCCGGCGGGGCCCATTTATCAATGGCGCGAAATAGCCGACGCCACCACATCAAATCGTTAGGCGGGTCTTGTGACAGTTCAGCTTCAACGTGCTGTTCAATCATGGTGCCCTGTCGTTGCTCACTTTCCAGCAGCGATGTCATCTGGCGTGAGTCGAGTTTGGGCACCATCAAAACCAGCATCAACACCAACGCCAGCGTGAGCCAGAAGATGGCGAAGATACGGGTGGTCAAACTTCCAATCATGATGCCGAAACCATCAGATAGCCGCGTCCGCGCAGAGTTTTAAACCACGGATGACCATCACGACGTTCCGGCAATTTACGACGCAGGTTAGAGATATGCATGTCAATGGCACGGTCAAACGGCGTCAGGCGTTTGCCCAGTACTTCCTGGCTTAGATGTTCGCGCGAAACCACCTGACCCAAATGCTGTGCCAGCAAATAAAGCAGGGTGAATTCGGTACCCGTAAGATCCAGTGTTTCAGTATCGAAACTGGCTTCCTGGCGACCGGGATTCAGGCGTAAACAATCCACTTCCAGCGTTGGCGAGCTGTTGTCATGCTGCTGTTGCTGTTCGCTCCAGTTTGAACGGCGCAAAATAGCGCGGATACGCGCTACCAGTTCGCGGTCGTTAAACGGTTTTGGCAGATAGTCGTCCGCGCCCAGCTCAAGGCCGAGAACGCGATCTAACTCACTGCCACGCGCGGTCAGCATAATGACCGGAGTCTGGTGTTGCTGGCGTAATTCTTTCAACGTATCAATACCGTTCTTTTTCGGCATCATGACGTCGAGCAATAACAAGTCAACGGTGTTGTCCAGTAGGTTGAGCGCCTGCTCGCCATCACCGGCGACAATCACCTCAAAACCTTCCATTTCAAGCAGTTCTTTAAGCAGCGAAGTTAATTCGCGGTCGTCATCAACCAACAGGATTTTATTCATTTTTTATTGCCCTCCGCAGGCAAAATACCGTGTTCCATGACCTGCAATCCAACGCTTTACGTAGTTTTACACCCCCTGACGGATGTTTGCAGCCATCGCCGTACACTAGCTCTCGTTGAATCGCAAAACGGAACGAACTGGGAGTAAACGATGCGCTACTTAACCGCCGTCGTCATTGCCTCAGCGATGGTTCTCAGTCACGCCAGCGCAGAAGCAGCAGACACGACGACGATTGACGAGATGCATCAGAACAGCGGATTGACGACAGGCAGTATGACGCAAAATCCGCAAAGCCACATGTTCGATGGCATTGAGCTGACTGAACAACAGCGGCAACAGATGCGAGACCTGATGCAGCAAGCGCGACACGAACGCCCCGTATTGAGCGTTCAGGACATTGAAACTATGCATGACCTTGTCATTGCAGACAAATTTAACGAATCGGCCATCCGCCAGCAGGCAGAAAAACAAGCCCGCGCGCAGGTTGAACTGCAAGTTGAGATGGCTCGGGTTCGTAACCAGATGTATCACCTGCTTACGCCTGCACAGCAAGCGTTATTGCAGCAGAATTATGAGCGGCGTCTCAACAATATGCGTCAGCTCTCCGGATTGCAGCCATCATCACCGCTGCATGCAGTGAGTAGTACCAGCAGTAACCAGTAACATAGTATCCCTGTTTTCCTTGCCATAGACACCATCCCTGTCTTCCCCGCCATGATGGCGGGGTTTTTTTTGCCTGTCATTGCGCTGACGCATCATTAACTTAATATTCAATCCACGCAGCTTAAGCTGGCCGATGATAAACTTTAGCCATGATTTAACCACGGCGTGGCGCTTTAGCGTGCGCTTTAATGAGGCAAGGCATGGATCCCTCCTATGCAAAACTCGTCAATCGGGCGGCGCTGGCAGCAACGACACTGGCGACACTGCTGTTAATCGTCAAAGTTTTCGCCTGGTGGCTAACCGGGTCAGTCAGCATGTTGGCCGCGCTGGTCGATTCACTGGTCGATATTGCCGCATCACTCACCAACCTGTTAGTGGTGCGCTATTCATTACAGCCAGCCGATGATGATCATACCTTTGGTCACGGTAAAGCGGAGTCGCTGGCAGCGCTGGCTCAGAGCATGTTCATTTCCGGTTCTGCCCTGTTTCTCTTCCTTACCGGTATTCAGCACCTTGCGTCACCCAATACGCTGCATTCACCGCTGGTAGGCATTGTGGTGACGGTGGTTGCCCTGTTATCAACGCTGTTGCTGGTGACGTTCCAGCGCTGGGTTGTCAGGCGTACACGTAGCCAGGCCATTCGAGCGGATATGCTGCACTATCAATCCGATGTGGTGATGAACGGCGCAATTCTGGTTGCCCTGGTGTTAAGCAGCTATGGTTTTGTCAGGGCAGATGCGTTATTCGCCTTGGGGATCGGCGTCTACATTCTCTATAACGCATTGCGTATGGGCTATGAAGCGGTGCAATCGCTATTGGATCGCGCGTTGCCGGAAGAAGAAAAACAGGCAATTATTGATGTAGTCAGTGACTGGCCGGGCGTACGTGGTGCGCATGCGTTACGTACGCGTCAGTCTGGGCCGACGCGTTTCATACAGCTGCACCTGGAAATGGATGATCACTTACCGTTGCTGCAGGCGCATCAGGTGGCCGATCAGATTGAGCAAGCATTGCGGCAAAAATTTCCCGGTTCTGACGTGATCATTCATCAGGATCCCTGTTCGGTGGTGCCTGAAAATCAGCAAGGTTTTTTTCAGTTTTAGCGGTTAAATATCATGGCGTTGCGTGATAAAAATGATGTAACGCTAACAACTCTGTAAAAAATTAGCGAAAACTTGTCTGACCTGAATCAATTCAGCATCAAGCCTTTGATATACTATCTGCAACTATTAAGCCGCACGATCGTGAATGGGTTTACACCGGTCGGCAGGCAGGAATAATCCTTAGTTTTGAACAATCCAGAGGTTGTCATGATCAAAAAAATCGGAGTACTGACCAGCGGCGGTGACGCCCCAGGCATGAACGCAGCCATTCGCGGAGTTGTCCGTTCCGCGCTGAGTGAAGGCCTTGAAGTTTTTGGTATCTACGACGGCTATCTGGGATTGTATGAAGATCGCATGATCAACCTCGACCGCTACAGCGTGTCAGACATGATCAACCGTGGCGGCACTTTCCTTGGCTCTGCGCGCTTCCCGGATTTCCGTAATGAGGAAGTTCGCCAGGTCGCGATTGAGAACATGAAAAAGCGCGGCATTGATGCGCTGGTAGTGATTGGCGGTGACGGCTCCTACATGGGTGCCAAGCGTCTGACTGAAATGGGTTTCCCGTGTATTGGTCTGCCAGGCACCATTGATAACGACGTAGCAGGAACCGACTACACCATTGGTTACTTCACCGCACTGGAAACCGTGGTGGAAGCGATTGACCGTCTGCGCGACACCTCATCTTCACACCAGCGTATCTCTATCGTTGAAGTGATGGGTCGTTACTGCGGTGATCTTACCCTGGCTGCCGCGATTGCTGGCGGTTGCGAATTTATCGTGCTGCCGGAAATCCCTTACACCCGCGAAGAGCTGGTGGAAGAGATCAAAGCCGGTATCGCTAAAGGTAAAAAGCACGCCATTGTGGCGATCACTGAGCACATCTGTGATATCGACGACCTGGCACATTACATTGAAGCGGAAACCAAACGTGAAACCCGCGCCACCGTACTTGGCCACATTCAGCGTGGCGGTGCGCCATGTGCCTATGACCGTATTCTGGCTTCACGCATGGGTGCTTACTCTATTGAACTGCTGTTGCAGGGTTACGGCGGCCGTTGCGTCGGTATCCAAAACGAGAAGATGGTGCACCACGACATCATCGATGCGATTGAGAACATGAAGCGTCCGTTCAAACGCGATTGGCTCGACACCGCGAAAAAACTCTACTAATCAAACAGCATCAGGGCGCGACCTTCATCGCGCCCTTTTTTGTGCACCCTTATATTCCCCGAAGTTATAAACACTCTTTTTTAATTCTTTAATCTATGGATTGGTTTGTGTCAGTCTTGTTCTATAACGACCTCGGGAGAGCAAGCAATGAACAAGTGGAGTATTGGTGTCACCCTGTTACTGGCTTCAACCAGTGTTTTGGCAAAGGATATCCAGCTGTTAAACGTTTCTTACGATCCAACGCGTGAGTTGTACGAGCAGTACAACAAAGCGTTTAGCGCACACTACAAGCAAGAGACCGGCGACAACGTGGTGATTCGCCAGTCGCACGGCGGTTCAGGTAAGCAGGCAACCTCAGTCATCAACGGCATTCGTGCCGATGTGGTGACGCTGGCGTTGCAGTCTGACGTAGATGCCATTGCTGACCGTGGTCGTATCGATAAAAACTGGATCAAACGCCTGCCTGATAACTCCGCACCTTACACCTCAACCATCGTGTTCCTGGTACGCAAAGGCAACCCGAAGGGCATCCATGACTGGAACGATTTGATCAAGCCTGGAGTCTCGGTAATCACTCCGAACCCGAAAACCTCTGGCGGCGCACGCTGGAACTATCTGGCCGCATGGGGCTGGGCACTGGACCAAAATAATGGCGATCAGGCCAAAGCGCTGGCTTATGTGAAAGCGCTGTTCAAGAATGTCGAAGTGCAGGATTCCGGCGCGCGCGGCGCGACCAATACCTTTGTTGAACGTGGTATTGGCGATGTGCTGATTGCCTGGGAAAACGAAGCCTATCTGGCGGTGAATAAGCTGGGTAAAGACAAATTTGAGATCGTCACCCCGAGCGAGTCGATTCTGGCTGAGCCAACGGTTTCCGTCGTGGACAAAGTGGTGGATGAGCAGGGCACGCGCAAAGTCGCCGAAGAGTATCTGAAGTACCTTTATTCACCGGAAGGCCAGACCATCGCGGCGGAAAACTTCTATCGTCCACGCGACCCTGAAGTGGCCAAGAAGTTTGCCAGTACTTTTGCCCCGGTCAAACTCTTCACGATCGACAGCAAGTTTGGTGGCTGGACACAGGCCCAGAAAACCCACTTCGCCGATGGTGGTAGCTATGATCAGGTGATGAAACCGTAATCGCATCATCTTTAAATTGAAACGGTCAGCCTTGCGCTGGCCGTTTTGCTTTGCGTGGCAGCAAAAGTCCGTGACTTTGCCCATTCGGCAGGCGAGGATGCAGGCAGGTGATGAACAGAGGGCCAGGCCATGCAGGGAAGTCGTCGTACCCTGAAGTTATTGACCGTGTTGTTGCTGCTATTGATCGTGGGGCTGATCGTCAGTGCCTTTCACTTCCAGAAAAATTCTAATGCGTTATGGCAGATCATCAGTGAGAAGTGCGTACCCAATATGGCGAAGAGCGGCAATCCTGCCCCTTGCCAGCAGGTCAACACTACACAGGGTTATGTCACGTTAAAAGACCTCAACGGGCCATTACAGTTTTTACTGATGCCGATTGAGAAAATCACCGGCATGGAAAGCCCCATCATTCTCGAACCCACTACGCCAAATCTGTTCGCCGCCGCCTGGCAGCAGCGCAGTTTACTGGCGAACAAACGCGGTGCGCCGATTGCTGATAGTGCACTGTCGCTGGCGATTAATGCGCAATATGGGCGTACGCAGAATCAGCTGCACATCCACATCTCTTGCCTACGTCCTGATATTCGCCAGCAGTTGGATAGCATGACGGCACGACTTAACCAGCAGTGGCAATCCGCTACGCTGCGCAAACACCACTATCTGATTCGTACGCTTTCAACCGCTGAACTGGCGCAACAAAGCGCGTTTATCCGTCTGGCAGAAGAAGTGCCAAATGCACGCAGTGAGATGGGGAAATTTGGGCTGGCATTGGTCGCGTTACCGGATGGCCGCCTGGCGTTACTGGCGTTGGAGCGGAACTGGCTGAAATTGAATAGCGGTTCGGCGGAAGAGTTGCAGGACCATCAATGCCAGATTTTGCATTAATAAAACCCACGACCGCCAATGCGCGCCCTCACTACCCAACCGTAGCGGCGCGATTTATCGCGCAATAAATTGCGCCGCTACGTGTAATGATGAAAAAGGCGGCCCTTGGGCCGCCCTTTAAACCGTAGCCTACAGCTTAAGCGTTTTTCGCTGCCGCAGCGGCTTTCACGATAACTGCGAAAGCGTCCGCTTTCAGTGATGCACCGCCAACCAGCGCGCCATCGATGTCTGGCTGGGTGAACAGTTCTGCTGCATTTTTATCGTTAACAGAACCGCCGTACTGAATGATCACCTGCTGAGCAATCGCAGCATCTTTCTTCGCGATGTGGTCACGGATGAATTTGTGCACGGCCTGAGCTTGAGCAGGGGTGGCTGATTTACCGGTACCGATCGCCCAGACTGGCTCATAAGCGATAACCACGCCTTCAAAGGCAGCAGCACCCTGAGTTTCCAGCACCGCGTCGATCTGACGTGCGCACACTTCTTCGGTTTTGCCCGCTTCGTTTTCTGCTTCGGTTTCACCGATGCACAGGACGGGAATCAGGCCAGCCGCTTTCAGCACCGCAAATTTCTTCGCGATGAACTCGTCACTTTCTTTGTGGTAAGTACGGCGCTCAGAGTGGCCGATAATGATGTATTTCGCGCCGACGTCTTTCAGCATGTCTGCGGAGGTTTCACCGGTGAATGCGCCTGACAGGTTAACGTCGACGTTCTGAGCACCCAGTGCAATGTGGCTACCGGAAATGGCGTGTTTTGCCAGGTCAAGATAGATAGCCGGTGGGGCAATCGCTACACCACAACCTTCAACACCTGACAGCTCTTTGCGCAGACCTTCGATCAGCTCGCCCGCCATGTGCTTACTGCCGTTCAGTTTCCAGTTACCCATAACCAGTGGATGTCGCATTCTTTCCTCCGCATAACGCGATTCATGAAATAGCGCTGCCATCGGGCAGCGATGTCTGCCAGACAGTATAGAGATCAAATGTGCCGCTGGCTTTGCTTTTCGTCATTTTTGCCGGACTGATCAGGGGGTAGCAAGCGAGAGTTTTATCGGCTCAACCGCGAAGGTTAAACCCTTGTCGCCGTTGTCTGCCACCACAAAACGCAGTGCGCCTTCGGTGCGAGCAAAATAGCGCACGCCTTTACCGGCATTGAGGAGGGAGTCGAGTTTTTTGCGTCCGTCTTCAGGTGACAATCCCGGCACGAAAAAGCGCAGCAAGGCGGTCATGTAATCCAAGGCGCGGGCCTGCGCGGCTTTCATGTCAGGGCCTGGAACCGGTAGCCAGGTGATTTGCAGCGTTTTGATTTTTCCGGTGCCTTGCTCCAGCGCGGTGGAAGCGTACAGCGTTTCGCTGATTTTGCTGGCAGCGCGGGTCAGGTTGCTCTTGTCGTCGCGATTATCGATAGCGCGATATTCCAGCAGCGGCAGTTCTGGATTCGCCGCATTATATTTTTCGCGGAACTGCGCGATGGTCATATCAAAGGTGGGCGCGCCCGCCAGCAAATAGGGCGCAGCAGGCAGATGATCGCTACGATCCTGCGCTGGTGCGTCCTCCGCCCAGGCGGGAAATGTCAGTGCGAGGCTAACAAGCAGCGCGACTGGCAGGTTCTTCATTGCTTCGGCCCTAAATCATTCACTTAGCCCATGATTAGAACGGTTTTTACCGACCAAAGTCAAAACTCGCACTGAGAAAAATCTGACATTAATCACACCGCACTTATCACCAGTAATGTTCGCTGGTCATATGACCGGGTTTGCGTTTGAAATGTTTGCGCATATCACGCGACTCTTTCAACAACTGCTGGGTATCACGCACCATTTGTGGATTGCCACACAGCATCACGTGGCTGGTGTCAGCTGACATCGGCAAGCCAACGGCACGTTCTAATGCTCCGCTTTCAATCAATTGTGGCACACGGCCGTGCAGTGAACCGGCTATCTCTTCACGGCTCACCACCGTTTGGATATGCAGCTTGCCCTGATACCTTTGTTGCAACTGCTGCATCAGCGGTAAAAAGCTCAGGTCATCGGCATAGCGCGCGGCATGAACCAGCACAATATTGTCAAAACGTTCCAGGTCTTCACCTTGCTGCAGAATCGATAAGTAGGGACCGATTGCGGTGCCGGTAGCCAACATCCACAGGGTGCTGCAGTCGGGAATTTCGTCGAGCACAAAAAATCCTGCGGCTTCCTTGGTCACCATCACCTGATCGCCGGGCTGTAATGCCTGTAAACGCGGGCTGAGTTTACCTTCCGGTACCGTGACCAGATAAAACTCCAGCAGCGGATCCTGCGGGGCATTCACAAAAGAGTAAGCGCGCTGAACGCGTTCGCCGTCAATCTCCAGCGCCAGTTTGGCAAATTGCCCGGCGGTGAAAGCATCAATCGGCGCGGTAACGCGCAGGCTGAACAGTGCGTCGGTCCAGTTTTTCACTTCTTTCACTTCAGCATTGATCCACTCTGCCATGATCGCTCCTTATTGTTGATTATTCAGGCATGTCACTATCATCGTCAGCCAGCCAGCTCATTTCCAGCCCTGTGCCGGGCAAAGCGCTCTCAGCGACAAATGGAGCGCACAGATCAGCAACTGTAGCGACCACTTTACAAGCCTGGTACATAAGCTTGCCGCCTGCGCGTAAACCACTTTGCGCTCACCTCTCGATTTGTCACTCAATCCTGATATTTTTGCCGCCATTCATTTCAGATGGCATTTTTTCATGCTGTCTTAATTTTGTTTCTCAGGCAGACATTTTGTTCCATGTTGAAAAATAAAACGCAAAACCGCTTCCTGTTATTCATGCTGATCGTTTTAGTGGCCGTGGGTCAGATGGCGCAAACGATCTATGTTCCGGCGATGGCCAACATGGCGGAAGCGCTCAATGTGCGCAGCGGCACCATGCAGCAGGTGATGGCCGCATACCTGATGACCTATGGCGGATCGCAGCTGATCTACGGCCCACTGTCAGACAGTTTTGGTCGTCGCCCGGTGATCCTTATCGGCATGACGATCTTTGCCGTGGGCGCGTTGATCGCCATGTTCGCACCCTCGTTACACATTTTAGTCCTCGGCAGTGCGGTGCAAGGGCTGGGGACTGGCGTGGCGGGCGTGATGGCGCGCACCATGCCACGCGATCTCTACTCGGGTATTGCGCTGCGCCAGGCGAACAGTCTGCTGAATATGGGCATTCTGGTCAGCCCACTGCTGGCACCGGTGATCGGCGCACTGCTCACGCATCTGTTTGGCTGGCACGCCTGTTTTGCCTTCCTGCTGCTGCTGTGTGTGGGCGTAACGGCCTCCATGGCGCGCTGGTTACCGGAAACGCGTCCCGTTGAGACGCCTGCTACGCCGTTTCTGCGTCGTTATGCCACGTTGCTTGGTGACGGCAACTTCGTGCGATTTCTGCTACTGCTGATTGGCGCACTGGCGGGCATCGCGGTATTTGAGGCCAGCTGTGGCGTGCTGCTGGGTGGCGTGCTGGGTCTGGATGGGTTGACCGTCAGTGTTCTGTTTATCCTGCCTATTCCGGCGGCGTTCTTTGGCGCATGGTTTGCCGGGCGTGAGCAGAAATCCTGGCACACGCTGATGTGGTATGGCGTCAACAGTTGCTTGCTGGCTGGTTTATTGATGTGGGTCCCAGCCTGGTTCGGAATCATGAATATCTGGACGTTGCTGGTGCCTGCTGCGCTGTTCTTCTTTGGTGCCGGTATGCTGTTCCCGCTGGCGACCTCTGGCGCAATGGAACCCTATGCCTGGTTAGCGGGCAGTGCGGGTGCGCTGATTGGTGGCTTGCAGAATTTGGGTTCAGGCGTGATTGCCTGGCTATCCGCGCTGTTACCTCAGCACGATCAGTCCAGCCTTGGCATGCTGATGTTTGTGACGTCACTGGTGATGTTGCTGTGCTGGTGGCCGCTCTCACGTCATCCTGAGAGCGGCAAACAGGCGATTACAGGATAAACTGATGCAGCGCCGCGTCTTTGCGATCCAGATAGTGGATCGACTGGATGCGGCGAATGGTGCGTGATTTGCCGCGCACCAACAGGGTTTCGCTGGTGGCGATGTTACCGTTGCGGGTAATGCCTTTCAGCAGGTCACCGGTGGTGATGCCGGTAGCCGCGAAGATCACGTTATCGTTACGCGCCATCTCCTCCAGCTTCAGCACTTCCCCGGCTTTGATACCCATCTCGGCGCAACGTTGCAGCTCTTGCTCGCCAAGACGGCGATTCTCTTCGCTATCCCCTTTGACGTCATGACGTGCTAGCAAGCGGGCCTGCATGTCGCCATCCATCGCACGGATCACTGCCGCTGACACTACGCCTTCTGGCGCGCCGCCGATACCGTAGAGCACATCCACTTCGCTGTCTGGCATGCAGGTGAGAATGGATGCGGCCACATCGCCATCCGGGAAGGAAAACACGCGCACGCCGAGCTGCTGCAACTGCGCAATCACCGCATCGTGGCGGGGTTTGGCCAGAATCGAGACGGTCAGTTGGCTGAGGGGTTTATCGAGTGCGATAGCGATGTTTTTGAGATTGGTTTCCAGCGGCAGATTGAGATCGATGGCCCCACGTGCGCCCGGTCCGACAATCAGCTTTTCCATGTACATATCAGGTGCGTGCAGGAAGCTGCCTTTATCGCCCACCGCCAGCACGGCCAGCGCGTTGGCCTGGCCCATGGCCGTCATGCGTGTGCCTTCAATCGGGTCTACGGCGATATCCACCGCGTCGCCACGGCCGGTACCGACTTTTTCTCCGATATACAGCATCGGGGCTTCATCGATTTCGCCTTCGCCAATCACAATCTGGCCGTCGATATCGATGGTATTGAGCATAATGCGCATGGCGTGAACGGCTGCGCCGTCAGCCGCATTTTTATCGCCGCGTCCTAACCAGTGATAGCCCGCTAACGCAGCGGCTTCGGTCACACGGGAAAATTCAATCGCGAGTTCTCGTTTCATGGTTGCACCTGATAAAAAACAGGCAAGCAGTGTAGCACGGAGGGGAAAGTGAGACGGGGAGAAAAACCCGCGGCAGGGTGCCGCGGGTCAGTTGAGTATTACTCTGAGTCTTCCCACGCTTGTGCGCGCGCCACAGCTTTCTTCCAGCCGGCGTAACGTACGTTACGTTCGGTGGTTTCAATGCTTGGACGGAACTCGCGCTCAACCACGGCTTTCGCACGCACTTCTTCCAGGTCGCTCCAGAAGCCAACCGCCAGGCCCGCCAGGTAAGCGGCGCCTAATGCTGTGACCTCACGCACTTCTGGACGCTCAACGCGGGTGCCCAGAATGTCTGACTGGAACTGCATCAGGAAGTTGTTAGCAACCGCACCGCCATCGACACGCAGGGACTGCAGGCGTGTACCCGCATCATTCTGCATGGCTTCCAGTACGTCACGCGTCTGGTAAGCGATCGATTCCAGAGTCGCGCGGATGATGTGGTTAGCATTCGCACCACGCGTCAGGCCAAAGATGGCACCACGTGCATACGGATCCCAGTATGGAGCGCCCAGACCGGTAAACGCTGGCACCATGTAAACGCCGTTGGTGTCTTTCACTTTCAGCGCGAAGTATTCAGAGTCAGTTGAATCACTGATCAGCTTCATCTCATCACGCAGCCACTGAATGGACGCGCCGCCGATAAACACCGCACCTTCCAGTGCATAGTTCACTTCACCGCGTGGGCCGCAGGCGATGGTGGTCAGCAGGCCGTGGGTGGAGGTCACCGCTTCGGTACCGGTGTTCATCAACATGAAGCAGCCAGTGCCATAGGTGTTTTTCGCCATGCCAGGTTGCACGCACAGCTGGCCGTACAGTGCCGCCTGCTGGTCACCTGCAATACCGGCGATAGGAATACGCGTACCGCCTTTACCACCGATGTTGGTCTGACCGTAGATTTCAGAAGAGCCTTTCACTTCCGGCAGCATTTCGCGCGGAATATCAAGGATCTCCAGCATGCGCTCATCCCACTCCAGCTTGTGGATGTTGTACATCATGGTACGCGAGGCATTGGTGTGATCGGTGATGTGTACGCGGCCCTGTGTCATTTTCCACACCAGCCAGGTATCAACGGTTCCGAACAGCAGCTCGCCACGTTTTGCACGCTCACGCGCACCTTCCACGTTGTCGAGAATCCACTTCACTTTGGTGCCAGAGAAGTACGGGTTAATCACCAGACCGGTGGTGTGCTGGATGTACTCTTCCAGACCCTCTTTTTTCAGCTTGTTACAGTAATCCGCAGTACGCGGATCCTGCCAGACAATGGCGTTGTAGATTGGCTTACCGGTCTCTTTATCCCACACGATGGCGGTTTCACGCTGGTTAGTGATACCAATAGCGGCAATTTCATCAGAGCGAATGTCGGCATGAGCCAGCACTTCTACCAGCGTTGAGCTTTGTGAGGCCCAGATGTCCATTGGGTCGTGCTCAACCCAGCCCGCTTTCGGGTAGATCTGGGTAAATTCACGCTGTGAGACGGCGACGATGTTCGCGTCATGATCCAGTACCACGGCACGGGAGCTGGTCGTGCCCTGATCGAGCGCGAGAATGTATTTTTTATCAGTCGTAGTCATTTTATTTTCCTGATGATTAACGATGAAACTTACGCTTTACGCTGCTCAGCGCGTGCGACCGGTTTTTCTGTTTTGCTGGCTTCCGCCACATTGACAGGCAAGTTACGGCCAATCAGTGAACGGTAACCGAAGGCTCCGAGGCAGGCACCCACTAATGGGCCAAAAATCGGAACCAGGAAGTAAGGAATATCTTTGCCACCGGTAAAGGCCACGTCACCCCAGCCGGCGATGAAGGCAAACAGTTTTGGACCAAAGTCACGTGCCGGGTTCAGTGCGAAGCCGGTGAGTGGGCCCATTGAACCGCCAATCACGGCAACCAGCAGACCAATTAACAGCGGCGCCAGCGGACCACGAGGTACACCATTGCCGTCGTCAGTCAGTGCCATAATCACCGCCATCAATACTGCCGTAATCACCATCTCCACCAGGAAAGCCTGACCTACAGTGATGTGTGGGTTTGGATAGGTAGAGAAGATACCGGCCAGGTCGAGACTCTGCACGCTACCGCGTACCATTTGATGGCTGGCTTCATAATCAAAGAACAAATTGTAGTAGAGACCATAAACCAACGCCGCCGCACAGAAGGCACCGGCAACCTGCGCCAGGATGTAGGGCAGAACTTTACGGCCTTCGAAGTTAGCGAACAGGCACAGTGCGACGGTAACGGCTGGATTCAAATGCGCACCTGACACGCCCGCACTGAGATAAACTGCCATGGAGACAGCTAAACCCCAGATAATACAAATTTCCCACTGACCGAATGCGGCACCCGCCAGTTTCAGCGCCGCCACACAGCCTGCACCAAAAAAGATGATCAAACCGGTGCCGAGAAACTCGGCGATGCACTGACCTTTTAGTGTGTTCGTTGTCTGACTCATAATGGTATTCCTGAAGCGAGGTTAAATTTTATCAGTTTTTGTTCTCAATCCATGAGTCACCCAGCTCTTATGTAGGGCTGATGTGAATTTATCGTTAACGAGCATAAACGAGAAATAGCGAAATCGAAATATGTGTACTGCGTCATAAAAATGCGCGTTTTCGCGTCTTTTGCTTTTCTTTATGACCCATTAACCCTGCTGTCACTGGGTGCAATACCGTGACCGCGCGCAAAAATGCGCGAACGTGAGCGTTTTTTTAAGCATTAACTGAAAAGTGTTACAGACTAGCGTTGCAGGCCCTGTGCCGCTGGACTTGCAAGGTCTCGCTACATACAATCGGGACATCGTGGCTGGACGCACCATAACAAGGCAGTCCCAGCACCATCAACGCCTTGCAAGAGATTTAGGAGAGGTCAGAAAGATGTCATTTGAAGTGTTCGAAAAACTGGAAGCGAAAGTACAGCAGGCGATTGATACCATCACTCTGCTGCAGATGGAAATTGAAGAGCTGAAAGATCAGAACAATACGCTGCGCAACGAAGCCAGCCAGGCTTCTGGCAACCAGGATGCACTGGTACGTGAAAACCAGCATCTGAAAGAAGAGCAGCATGTATGGCAGGAGCGCCTGCGTGCACTGCTGGGAAAAATGGAAGAGGTTTAAGCCAGCATTTAAACATCAGCGCTTAAACCAACGGGTGCCTCGGCACCCGTTTTATTTTGTAGCTTACTCGATATCGAGTGCGTCTTCCGACAGGATGATACCGGTATTGTCGGCATACAAGTGGTCACCGGAGAAGAAGGTGACACCACCAAAGTTAACGCGAACGTCACTTTCACCAATACCTTCACCTGCAGCGCCTACGGGAATCGCGGCAATCGCCTGAATGCCGATCTCCAGCTCCTCCAAATCGTCAACCTGGCGCACGGAACCGTAAATCACCAATCCTTCCCACTCATTTTGCGCGGCCAGACGTGCCAGTTGTGCATCTACCAGCGCGCGACGTACGGAACCTCCGCCGTCAATGACCAGCACACGACCCCGACCATTCTCTTCGAGTAAATCATAGAGCAGGCCGTTGTCTTCGAAACATTTCACTGTGGTGATTTGCCCACCGAATGAGGTGCGTCCGCCAAAATTTGAAAAAAGCGGTTCAACCACGTTCACTTCTTCATGGTAGATGTCACAGAGTTCGGAAGTATCGTATTTCATGAGGGTATCGTCTGTTTGCCACAGGAGCGGTAAGTATATCGCTATCTGAGGATTGTTGGCAAAATCATCAACCGTCAAAAAAAGCGCTGCATCAATATCCTGCGTAAAAAAATGCCCGGCGCAGTGGCCGGGCATCGCATATCGATGAGACGATTACAGAATAAAGCGGCTGAGATCTTCGTCTGCCACCAGCACGTCCAGATGTTTGCCTACGTACTCTGCATCGATGGTGATGGATTCACCGCTACGATCGCTGGCGTCATAGGAGATATCTTCCATCAGACGTTCCAGCACCGTGTGCAGACGACGCGCACCGATGTTCTCGGTGGTTTCATTGACCTGCCATGCGGCTTCAGCGATACGACGAATGCCGTCTTCGGTGAAATCGACATTCACACCTTCTGTGCCCATCAGCGCTTTGTACTGCACGGTAACGGAGGCATTAGGTTCTGTCAGAATGCGCTCAAAGTCATTCACAGTCAGCGCTTGCAGCTCAACGCGAATCGGTAAACGGCCCTGCAGTTCTGGAATCAGATCCGATGGGCTCGCCACCTGGAATGCGCCGGAAGCAATAAACAGGATGTGGTCAGTTTTGACCATGCCGTGTTTGGTTGAAACGGTGCAACCTTCTACCAGTGGCAGTAAGTCGCGCTGCACGCCTTCACGTGAAACATCAGGACCGGAAGACTGGCCGCCGCGCTTACAGATTTTGTCGATTTCGTCGATGAAAACGATACCGTGCTGCTCAACAGCCTCGATAGCGTCCTGCTTCAACTCTTCCGGATTCACCAGTTTTGCCGCTTCTTCCTCGATCAATAGCTTCATCGCGTCTTTGATCTTCAGCTTGCGTGCTTTCTGCTTCTGGCCGCCGAGGTTTTGGAACATCGACTGCAACTGGCTGGTCATCTCTTCCATGCCAGGAGGAGCCATGATCTCAACACCTGCAGAAGAGGCCGCCAGATCGATCTCAATTTCTTTGTCGTCCAACTGGCCTTCACGCAGCTTCTTGCGGAAAGACTGGCGTGCAGCAGAAGGTTCAGCGGTGTGCTCCGCCTGGCCCCAGTTATTTTTTGCCGGTGGGATCAGCACATCGAGAATGCGCTCTTCAGCCATCTCTTCGGCACGGTATTTGTTTTTCTCGATCGCCTGGCTGCGCACCATCTTGATAGCGGAGTCGGTCAAATCACGAATAATCGAGTCCACTTCTTTACCGACATAACCAACTTCGGTGAATTTAGTGGCCTCAACTTTGATGAAAGGCGCGTTGGCGAGTTTTGCCAGACGGCGAGCGATTTCGGTTTTACCGACACCGGTCGGGCCAATCATCAGAATGTTTTTTGGTGTCACTTCATGGCGCAGCTCTTCGTCGAGCTGCATGCGGCGCCAGCGGTTACGCAGCGCAATCGCGACGGCCTTCTTGGCGCCATCCTGGCCAATGATGAAGCGGTTAAGCTCGCTGACAATCTCGCGGGGAGTCATCTCAGACATGATTTTAATCCTTACGCCTTAGACGGTAATTCTTCGAAGTTGATGTTGTGGTTGGTGTAGATGCAGATATCACCCGCGATGTTCAGCGCTTTCTCTACGATATCGTGCGCACCAATGTCCGTGTTCTCCAGCAGGGCGCGTGCCGCTGCCTGGGCGTAAGGTCCGCCAGAACCGATGGCAATCAGGTCATTTTCCGGCTGAATCACGTCACCGTTACCGCTGATGATCAACGAGGAGTTTTCATCAGCGACCGCCAGCAGTGCTTCAAGACGGCGCAGCATGCGATCGGTACGCCAGTCTTTTGCCAGTTCGACCGCGGCTTTCACCAAATGACCCTGGTGCATCTCCAGCTTGCGCTCGAACAGTTCAAATAGGGTGAAGGCATCTGCAGTACCGCCAGCAAAACCAGCGATGACTTTGTCGTTGTAGAGACGACGCACTTTCTTAACATTGCCTTTCATCACGGTATTGCCGAGAGTCGCCTGGCCATCACCGCCAATTACGACTCGGCCGTTGCGTCGTACACTTACTATTGTTGTCACGGGCAGACCCCTTGTTGCAGTGGAAAAGGAACGCCGCGCACAGAGCGCGGAGTATCATGCAACCAGATATGGGGCAAGTTTGGAGGGTTTCAACCCCGAGATTTGTCTTACTTGACAGGGCAGGTGAGCTGGCGAGGTACGCTCACCCCTGATGTATGCTCAGGGGGAGTGCACTTGCCGCTCGTCTTTAAGGTAATGCGAGAGGAATACAGCTGCTGTGGCCGGAGCTGTGTAAGCGTTTGACGGTGCTGTCCGCGCTGCTGCGATCTTTAAACGGCCCGATAACCACGCGATTCCAGCCACCGCCGGTGGTGATGCGGCTTTCGAAACCTTCGAATGCCAGCCCCGCACGCACAGATTCTGCCTGATCGGTACCTTTGAACGATCCACACTGCACCATCCAGCGCTGAGAAGTGGCCTTCTCTTCCGGCTTCGTTTGTGCCGTCTCCTGCGGTTTCGGCTGTTGCACCGGCTCGCGGGTAATAGGCGCGGGTTGCTGCTGCTGACGAGTGGCCTGCTGCTGTTGGCGCTGCTGCTGTAACTGTTGCTGCTGACGCTGTAATTGCTGTTGCTGAACCTGCACCTGCTGCTGACGTTGCAAGGTTTGCTGGCGCTGTGCAGGTGTTTGCTCGTTCCATGGCACTTCGTTCAACTGCGTGGGTTGCTGGCGCATATCCGCCTGCATCTGCTCCAGCAACTGACGTTGTTCATCAGTGAGTTGGGTTTGCGACTGCACGCCACCGCCAGCAGACGGTTCAGTCGGCGTTGGCACGGTGATCTGGCGATTTTCCAGCTCTTTGATGTACTTCCAGCGCTCTTCCGGCTTAGGCGGAAGGCCGTTGCCGTTGGCTTTATGATTCGGAATGACCTCAGTCTCTTCTTTCTTATGATGAGAGATGAACCATAAACCACCGGCAAAGGTGACCAGCACGGCCACGGCCAGTACCATCATCAGCTTTGAGGTGCCGGAGCCGCCTTTGCTTTTCTTGCTGCGGCCCGCTGCGGGTTTTTTGCGACGCGTCCCTGTTGAACGCCCGCGGCCTACATAATCTCTCTGTGCCACTTTCGTTCTGATACCCTTTAAAAAATGCCAATGGGCCTGTAAATGTACTGTTAATTGCCCGGCAAGGAATGCGCCATGTTACTCAAGGGCTGGAACTTTGACCAGCAGAGTCTGCCTTCAGAATCTGCTGAAAATGCAGGGTTCCATCGCTATTTTTCGCGTTTTGCCGCTGGCGCAGTGCTCCCGCGCACGCGTAATTCCGCATCCAGTAGGCGTGAACCGTTATTGACCCGCTTGCCTTGTAACTCATCAAGCAACAGCAACATCGCTTCGCGACCGATGGCAAATCGCGGCTGGGCAACGGTCGTCAGCGGCGGATCGTAATATTGTGCCAGCTCGATATCGTCAAAACCCACCACAGAAAGGTCCTGAGGAATGCGCATGCCGAGTTTACGCGCCTGATTCATCGCGCCCAGCGCCATCAAATCGCTGTGGCAGAATATCGCTTTAGGCGGGGTCGGTAAGCTCATTAACTGTTTCAGTGCATTAGCACCCGCTTCGAAGGTGAAATCACCGTGGACAATCATCGTCGGGTCAATGGCGATATTGCTGCGGCGCAGCGCCTGAATATAGCCTTGCAAACGATACTGGCAGAGTGGGATGTGCTCAGGGCCGGTGATACACGCAATCTGGCGATGGCCGAGTTGCAGCAGATGGTTGACCGCTTCAAAGGCGGCGGTCAGGTTATCGATGTGCACCGTGGGCAGCGCCATTTCTGGGGCAAACTCATTGCCCATCACCATCGGTGGCAGATTGCGTTGATCTTCAATACCCGCCTCGAATGGCAACTGTGAACCCAGCAGCACCATCCCGTCGATTTGCCGTGTCAGCATCAGGTTCAGGAAGGTTTTTTCTTGTTGATCCTGATGCGCGCAGTCACCAATCAGCACCAGATAACCTTCCTGAGCGGCGGTCACTTCCACGCCACGAATGATTTCGCTAAAGAAGGGGTCACAGATGTCCGGCACAATCACCAGAATGGTTTGAGTTTCACCGCGTTTGGCATTACGCGCCAATCCATGTGGCGCGTAGCCCACGTCAATGACGGCCTGTTCAACTTTCTGCCGGGTGGCAGCCGAGACTTTTTCTGGATTCATCAACGCACGAGATACCGTGGCGGTTGAAACGCCGGCTTTCTCGGCCACATCTTTCATGGTGGCAGCAGATGAAGGTTGCTTCTGGTCCAACGTATAACTCCTGACGCGGTACAGCGCATTGATTTTCAGACATTGCCGGGCTTCAGCCGGGATGGGCACTATTGATAACCCAACGCCGGATGAGGTTGTTACTTAATTTGCATAAAAATTGTGACTTGTGCGACTTTTTTCGATCTGGCTCGCAGATGTGACGTGGCTTAACTCTCAGTAGGATCGATATCCAGCGTCCATTTCACCTTACGCGCGCTTGGCAAGGTTGAGATCAGGGGTAATGAACTGCTGAGCAACTGCTGCAGGCGTTTGCGGGAAGGGTGCTGTATCAGCAGTTGCCAACGCCAGCGTCCACTGCGTTTCGGCGCCAGAGCAGGAACCGGACCCATCAACCACATGGCTTCATCTTTCAGTGGGCTGGCTTCCAGCAAATTACGCAGCTGCGTCAAAAATTCTGCGGCTTGCGCGTTATCGAGGTCTTCAGCCCGAAACAGCGCATGGCTGGTCCAGGGGGGGAGTTGGACGGATTGGCGCTCCAGCAAGGTTTCGTCAGCAAAAGCGAAATAGCCGCGATGGAGCAGCGTCTGCAACAGGGGATGTTCCGGATGATGGGTTTGTAGCAACACTTCACCCTGTTTTCCGGCGCGTCCAGCGCGGCCCGCGACCTGAGTATACAGCTGCGCAAAGCGTTCGGCAGCCCGGAAGTCAGCGGAGAACAACGCGCCATCAACATCCAGTAGTGATACCAATGTCACATCGGGGAAATGGTGGCCTTTGGCCAGCATCTGCGTACCGACCAAAATGCGGGCTCCCCCGCGATGCACATCGGCCAGATGTTGTTCCAGCGCGCCTTTGCGGCTGGTGGTATCACGGTCGATGCGCGATACCGGCACGCCAGGGAAGAGTGTGCTGAGCTGCTCTTCCAGCTGTTCGGTCCCTACACCCACCGGCATCAAATGCGTTGAACCACAGCCAGGACACTGGTTTGGCAACGGGCGCTGGCTGTCGCAATGGTGGCAGCGCAACTGGCGGTGATGTTGATGGAGGGTGTAATAGCTATCGCAACGCTGACACTCGGCTAACCAGCCGCAGTCGTGGCACATTAACGCCGGAGAAAATCCGCGTCGGTTAAGGAACAGCAACACCTGATTATCGGCCTGTAAATGCTGACGCATTTTGCCTAACAGCGCGGGGGCCAGGCCGCCTTTTAGCTGCTGGCCCTTGAGATCGATCAGCTGTTGTAATGCCGGTTTGGCATTTCCGGCGCGTTTGGTGAGGTTAAGCTGGCGATACTTCCCGACGCGCACATTGTGCAGGGTTTCCAGCGCCGGCGTGGCTGAACCCATCACGACAGGAATATCCTCCGCGTGCGCACGGAACACCGCCAAATCACGAGCTTGATAGCGCCAGCCTTCCTGCTGCTTATAAGAGCTGTCGTGCTCTTCATCAATAATGATCACGCCAGGACGGGCCAGCGGCGTGAACAAGGCCGAGCGCGTGCCGATGATAATCGCCGTTTCGCCGCGGCGCGCACGCAGCCACACTGCCAGGCGCTCACTGTCGTTGAGTGCAGAGTGCAGGACATCGATGGGCGCATCAAATCGCTCGCGGAAGCGGGCGATAGTTTGGGGCGTCAGCCCGATCTCTGGCACCAGCACCAGCGCCTGTTTGCCGCGTGCCAGCACATTCTCCAGCACGCTGAGGTAGACTTCCGTTTTACCGGAACCGGTAATGCCTGCCAGTAACCAAGGGGCATAGTGCTCGTCTTCGCTGCGAATCGCACCTACTGCCATGGCCTGATCGGTGTTCAGGCGCAGGCGATCGCCTTTTACGGCAAAGGTGGTGCGCCAGTCGTGCATTTGCGGCGCGTGTTCACGCAGATCACACAGCCCTTTTGCGCGCAGCGATTGCAGCGCAGCGTCAGTCAGATCCTGTTCACTGACCTGATGGCGATAAAGCGGTTGTTGACGCAGTGCCGCCAGCGCCTGCTGCTGCTTAGGCGCACGCTTCAGGCTTTCCATCGCCACTTCACGCCCCGCGTCGTTGATCACCCACTGCCAGAGCGGGGCTTCCTGAGCCGGTTTACCCTGGCGTAACAGCACCGGCAACGCGTGGCTCAGCACTTCGCCGAGTGGGGAATGATAGTAACTTGCTGCCCAGTTGAGGATGCGCCACAGTGCGGGAGAGAACAGGCTCTGATCGTCCAGCACGCTTTCCAGTTGCTTTAGCTGCGCCAGAGGCAGATCGCTGCTTTCCTGAATCTTCACCACAATGCCAATCATTTTGCGATTGCCAAACGTTACGCTCACGCGGCTGCCGACCACTGGCTGCGGCGCGTCGATGGGCAGCAGGTAGTCAAACAGGCGAGGCAGCGGAACGGGCAGGGCAACCTGAACAACGGGCATGTCGATCTCTATCCGGTTCTGTCAAAAGGAGAAGTAGTGTACACGCTCGCTTCAGCAGCGGGTATAGATCGCAGGGATTTGCCTGATGCGGTCAAATTCTGTATACTATGCCGCCTTTGATGAGACGACTCGTCAAAGATACACTTAATTGTTCAACCGCGTGTGGTGCTGTGCAGGTTCGCCTGGCACGGAGAGCGACACGGCCTTTTATGAGGTTCTCCCATGAAACAAGGTATTCACCCGAAATACGAAGCTGTGACCATCACCTGCTCTTGCGGCAACGTGATCAACACCCGTTCAACCATGACTGGTACCCTGAACCTGGACGTGTGCGGCAAATGCCACCCGTTCTACACTGGTAAGCAGCGTGTTGTTGATTCTGGTGGTCGTGTTGATCGCTTCAACAAGCGTTTCAGCATCCCAGGCAGCAAGAAATAAGATTATTTGCCATCGAATCTTCATGATTCGGCAGCAAGAAAAAACCCAGCCAAGGCTGGGTTTTTTTGTTTCTGGACTCAGTATTCCCAGGTATCAGGATCGATGCCCATCTCACGCATGATCTGTTTGGCTTCTTCCGGAATCTCATCACTGCGTTCTTTACGCAGATCAACATCATTTGGCAGAGGCTGCCCGGTGAAAGCATGCAAAAAGGCTTCGCACAGCAATTCGCTGTTAGTGGCATGACGCAGGTTGTTCACCTGACGGCGGGTGCGCTCATCCGTTAAAATTTTCAGCACTTTCAGCGGGATAGAAACTGTAATTTTCTTGACCTGCTCGCTCTTCTTACCGTGCTCAGCGTAAGGGCTGATATATTCGCCGTTCCATTCAGCCATGGGTTACCTTAATCAATAAAAGTTGAATATGGGGAAATCCGTTGATTATGCCCGATTTTTCGATGCCTGACCGCTTAAACTGCCGGTTTTATGCTTAAACATCGCTTTTCACAGGAAAGCGCGCTGAACATCAGGCGATGACGCGTAATTTTAGCGGTTATTGATGATTTGCTCAATCTATACGCAAAGACATTTAGATGTCCAGATGTATTGACGTCTATGCGCTGAATGTTATCCTGTTGCCACTTCTTATTACACTTCAGGAACAGTAAGCACCATGACGCGTAAACAGGCAACCATCGCAGTACGCAGCGGTTTGAATGATGACGAGCAATATGGCTGCGTTGTCCCCCCGATTCATCTTTCCAGCACCTACAACTTTCTCGATTTCAACGAACCGCGTGCGCATGACTACTCACGTCGCGGAAATCCTACGCGTGATGTGGTACAACGCGCGCTGGCCGAGTTGGAAGGTGGTGTGGGCGCGGTATTGACCAATACCGGGATGTCGGCAATCCATCTGGTGACCACCGTGTTCCTGAAGCCGGGCGACCTGTTGGTGGCCCCACATGACTGTTACGGCGGCAGCTATCGCCTGTTCGACAGCCTGAGCAAGCGTGGCGCTTATCGCGTCAAATTTGTCGATCAGGGTGATAAAGCGGCACTGGCCGCGGCGCTGGCTGAAAAACCGAAGCTGGTGCTGGTTGAAAGCCCAAGCAACCCGTTGCTGCGCGTGGTGGATATCGCCGGTATTTGCCAGGCGGCGCGTGAAGCCGGTGCCGTCAGCGTGGTGGATAACACCTTCCTGAGCCCGGCGTTGCAGAACCCGCTGGCACTGGGTGCCGATCTGGTGATCCACTCTTGCACCAAATACCTGAATGGCCACTCTGACGTGGTGGCAGGTGCGGTGATTTCTAAAGATCCTGCCGTGGCAACCGAACTGGCCTGGTGGGCGAATAATATTGGTGTAACCGGCGCAGCGTTTGATAGCTACCTGCTGCTGCGTGGTTTGCGCACGCTGGCACCACGTATGGCGGCCGCACAACGTAATGCGCTGGCAATTGTTGATTACCTGAAGCAACAACCGCTGGTGAAAAAACTGTATCATCCGTCTCTGCCGGAAAATGCGGGGCATGAGTATGCGGTACGTCAACAGCGTGGCTTTGGGGCGATGCTCAGTTTTGAACTCGACGCTGATGAAGCACGTCTGCGCCGCTTCCTGAAAGCGCTGCAGCTGTTCACCCTGGCAGAATCGCTGGGTGGCGTAGAGAGTCTGATTTCGCATACCGCGACCATGACGCATGCAGGTATGTCTGCGGAAGCGCGTGCCGCAGCGGGAATTTCGGAAACGCTGTTGCGTATTTCTGTCGGAATTGAAGATCACGAAGATTTAATCGCCGATCTGGATAATGCCTTCCGGATCGCAGCCGAGGACTAAGCATGACGATTTCAGCAGGCGCGGGAACGCCGAACAAGCAGTTGCATAAATTTGGTGGCAGTAGCCTGGCCGATGCGCGTTGTTATCAGCGTGTCGCCAGCATCATGGCGGATTACAGCCAGCCGGGCGACTTAATGGTGGTCTCTGCCGCAGGCAGTACCACCAATCAGCTGATTAGCTGGCTCAAGCTGAGTCAGAGCGATCGCTTATCTGCGCATCAGGTGCAACAAGCTTTACGGCGTTACCACAGTGAGCTGATTGCTGCGCTGCTGCCTGCTGAATTTGCTGAAACCCTGACAGCTTCGTTTATTCGTGATTTGGAACGTCTTGCGGCACTGCTGGATGGCACCATCACCGATGCGGTCTATGCCGAAGTCGTCGGTCATGGCGAACTTTGGTCGGCGCGTTTAATGGCCGCGGTACTCAGCCAGCGTGATATTGAAGCGGCCTGGCTGGATGCACGTGACTTCCTGCGTGCCGAGCGTGCTGCGCAGCCACAGGTGGATGAAGGCAAATCCTGGCCGCTGTTGCAGGCATTGCTGGCACAGCATCCGCATAAACGTCTGGTGGTGACCGGCTTTATCAGCCGCAGCGATGCCGGTGAAACCGTGTTGCTGGGCCGTAATGGTTCGGATTACTCGGCCACGCAGATTGGTGCGCTGGCTGGCGTCAGTCGCGTGACCATCTGGAGTGACGTGGCCGGGGTTTACAGTGCCGATCCACGTAAAGTTTCCGATGCTTGTCTGTTACCGCTGCTGCGTTTAGACGAAGCCAGCGAACTGGCACGTCTCGCTGCCCCGGTGCTGCATACCCGCACGTTACAGCCAGTCTCAAATAGCGATATCGATTTGCAACTGCGTTGCAGTTACCAGCCGGAGCAGGGTTCCACGCGCATTGAACGCGTGCTGGCTTCTGGCACTGGCGCACGTATCGTCACCAGCCACGACGACGTCTGTCTGGTGGAGATTCAGATCCCGGACAACCACGACTTTAAAACCCAGCAGAAAGAGATCGATCTGCTGCTGAAGCGGGCGCAACTGCGTCCGTTAGCGATTGGCGTGCATCCTGACCGCCGGTTGCTGCAACTCTGCTACACCTCAGAAGTGGTGAACAGCGCCTTTAACCTGTTGCAGGACGCCGCGCTGCCGGGCCATTTGCAATTGCGTGATGGCTTAGCGCTGGTGGCGCTGGTGGGTGCAGGGGTAACGCGCAATCCACTGCACAGCCATCGTTTCTGGCAGCAAATTAAAGATCAGCCGGTGGAGTTTGTCTGGCAGTCAGAAGATCACATCAGCATTGTTGCGGTCTTGCGTGTTGGACCCACCCAGCATCTGATTCAGGGACTGCACCAGTCGCTGTTCCGCGCGGAAAAACGTATTGGTTTAATGCTGTTCGGCAAAGGCAATATCGGTTCGCGTTGGCTGGAGCTGTTTGCTCGCGAGCAGGAAAGTTTGTCGGCGCGGACCGGTTTTGAATATGTGCTGGCGGGCGTGGTGGACAGCAGCCGCAGCCTGCTGAGTTATGAAGGTCTTGATGCCAGCCGTGCATTGGCTTTCTTTGAAGATGAAGCCGAAGCGCGCGATGAAGAGTCATTGTTCCTGTGGATGCGCGCCCATCCGTTTGATGATTTAGTGGTGCTGGATGTCACAGCCAGTGCGCCGTTGGCGCAGCAGTACCTCGACTTTGCCAGCCATGGTTTCCACGTCATCAGTGCGAATAAAGTGGCGGGGGCATCAAGTGGCCAAAGCTGGCGCCAGATCCGTGATGCCTTCGCGAAAACCGGTCGCCATTGGTTGTATAACGCCACCGTGGGCGCCGGTTTGCCGGTTAACCATACGGTGCGCGATCTGCGTGAAAGCGGTGACAGCATTCTGGCGATCAGCGGCATTTTCTCCGGTACGCTGTCGTGGCTGTTCCTGCAATTTGATGGCACGGTGCCGTTCAGTGAGCTGGTGGATCAAGCCTGGCAGCAGGGCTTAACCGAGCCCGATCCACGCGTTGATTTATCGGGTCAGGACGTAATGCGCAAGCTGGTGATTCTGGCGCGTGAAGCCGGTTATGACATTGAACCAGACCAGGTGCGTGTCGAATCGCTGGTGCCAGCGGATTGCGAAGACGAGTCCATCGATCATTTCTTCGAGAACGCCGACGAGCTTAACGACCAAATGCTGCAACGCCTTGAGGCCGCGCAGGAGATGGGGTTGGTACTGCGCTACGTGGCGCGTTTCGATGCGAATGGCAAAGCGCGCGTTGGTGTTGAGGCGGTGCGTCCGGAGCATCCGCTCGCCTCGCTGCTGCCGTGTGATAACGTATTTGCCATCGAAAGCCGCTGGTATCGCGATAATCCACTGGTGATCCGTGGGCCAGGCGCAGGCCGCGATGTCACGGCGGGCGCACTGCAATCTGATATCAACCGTCTCGCGCAACTGCTGTAATCTGACCTTTCCTGCAGACGGCGTCCGTCGTCTGCATTTCCCTCTTTTAATGAAACTCTTTCACATTGGTTGAATTATTGTCACGCCTGTACATTAATTTTAGGTTGACGCTAACCCCGTAATCGTTCAATTTAAGCATCTGGACGTCTAAACGTATGGATGTTCGGGGGCCGCAAAATAATCGATGTGATGACGAGGTAACAGGATGAGTTTCTTTCACGCCAATCAACGCGAAGCGCTGAACCAAAGCCTGGCTGAGCTGAACGGGCAAATTAATGTTTCTTTCGAGTTTTTCCCGCCGCGCACCAGTGAAATGGAAGAGACCTTGTGGAGCTCCATCGATCGACTCAGCAGCCTGAAGCCAAAATTTCTCTCCGTCACCTACGGTGCCAACTCAGGCGAGCGTGACCGTACGCATAGCATCATTAAAGGCATTAAAGATCGTACCGGCCTGGAAGCGGCGCCGCATTTAACCTGTATCGATGCCACACGTGATGAGTTACGCACCATCGCCCGTGATTATTGGGATAACGGTATCCGTCATATTGTGGCTTTGCGTGGCGATTTACCGCCTGGCAGCGGCAAACCTGAGATGTACGGCGCGGATTTGGTGTCGCTGTTGAAAGAGGTCGGTGATTTCGATATTTCTGTGGCGGCGTATCCAGAAGTGCATCCCGAAGCGAAAAGTGCCCAGGCGGACCTGATTAACCTGAAGCGTAAAGTGGATGCGGGAGCCAATCGCGCCATCACGCAGTTCTTCTTTGATGTTGAAAGTTATCTGCGCTTCCGTGACCGCTGTGTGGCGGCAGGCATTGACGTGGAAATCGTGCCGGGCATCTTGCCGGTATCAAATTTCAAGCAGTTGCAGCGCTTCGCCACCATGACCAACGTTCGCGTACCCGGTTGGATGAATGCAATGTTTGAAGGGTTGGATAACGATCCAGAGACACGCAAAATGGTCGGCGCCAGTGTCGCCATGGACATGGTAAAAATCCTGTCACGCGAAGGTGTGAAAGATTTCCATTTCTATACTTTAAACCGTGCAGAGCTGAGCTACGCTATTTGTCACACGCTGGGTGTGCGTCCGCCTGCCTCGGCCTGATCATCTACAATGGAATCACGAAGAAGAGGGCCAATGTGTCCTCTTTTTTATGGGCACTGGCTTACATAGTGGGAAGAGGCGGCAAATGGAGTAAAGCGTTGAGCGATCAGGGACGAGACAGCGACTTTACGTAATTTGTCGCCTCTTACCACGATGCGCAACGCCCATAAAAAAAGGGGCACATTGGCCCCTTCATGATGAGTGTTTTCACCACTAGCCCGTATTACGCATACCCGCCGCAACACCTGCAATCGTTACCATCAGTGCTTGTTCAACGCGTGCATCTGGCTCATCACCACGATCTTCCTGCGCACGCGCACGATGCAGCAATTCAGCCTGCAGCACGTTGAGCGGATCGGTGTAGACGTTACGCAGCGCGATGGACTCAGCAATCCATGGTTGGTCGGCCATCAGATGCGCATCGTTGGCGATGGTCAGCACAGCTTTGATATCCGCTGCCAGCTGATCACGCAGTTGCTGGCCCAGCGACCACAGTGATTTATCCACCAGACGCTGATCGTAGTACTCCGCCAGCCACAAGTCGGCTTTCGAGAACACCATTTCCAGCATACCCAGGCGCGTGGCAAAGAACGGCCATTCGCGGCACATCGCTTCCAGTTGATCCTGATGGCCTTCATCCATCGCTTTCTGCAGCGCGGCACCCGCACCGAGCCAGGCCGGCAGCATCAGGCGGTTCTGCGTCCAGGCAAAAATCCACGGAATGGCACGCAGTGACTCCACGCCACCGGTTGGACGACGCTTCGCCGGACGCGAGCCGAGCGGCAGTTTGCCCAGTTCCTGTTCCGGTGTTGCGGAACGGAAATACGGCACGAAGTCAGGATTTTCACGCACATAGCCACGGTACATCGCGCAGGAGTGCGCTGACAGACCGTTCATGATCTCCTTCCACTCACGCTTTGGTTCTGGCGGTGGCATCAGATTGGCTTCCAGAATCGCACCGGTATACAGCGACAGGCTAGCGATAGTGACTTCTGGCAAACCGTACTTGAAGCGAATCATCTCGCCCTGTTCAGTCACGCGCAGGCCACCTTTCAGGCTGCCCGGCGGTTGCGACAGCAGTGCTGCATGGGCAGGTGCGCCGCCACGGCCGATGGAACCACCGCGTCCGTGGAACAGCGTCAGCGTGATGCCGGCTTTCTCACAGGTTTTGATCAGCGCGTCTTGTGCTTCATATTGTGCCCAGCTGGCGGCCATCACGCCGGCATCTTTTGCCGAGTCGGAATAACCAATCATCACCATCTGTTTGCCGTTGATGAAGCCGCGATACCAGTCGATGTTTAGCAACTGCGTCATCACGTCATTAGCGTTGTTCAGGTCATCAAGGGTTTCAAACAGCGGCGCAACCGGCATCGCATAAGGAATGCCCGCTTCTTTCAGCAGCAAATGCACAGCCAGCACGTCTGATGGCGTTTTAGCCATGGAAATCACGTAGGAAGCGATGGAGCCTTCCGGCGCATCGGCCACCACTTTACAGGTGTCCAGCACTTCGCGCGTGTTGTCGCTTGGCTCCCACTGGTGTGGCAGCAGCGGACGTTTGGAATTCAGTTCACGGATCAGGAACGCCTGCTTGTCGGCTTCTGACCAGCTTTCATAATCGCCCAGACCAAGGTAGCGCGTCACTTCAGCAATCGCTTCGGTATGACGGGTGCTCTCCTGACGAATATCAATGCGCACCAGCGGCACGCCGAAGCATTTCACGCGGCGCAACGTATCCAGCAGCTGGCCATTGGCAATGATGCCCATACCGCACTGTTGCAGCGATTGATAGATAGCGAACAGCGGTTGCCACAGCTGGTCGTTGTTCACCAGCAGATCGGCTGGACGCGGCAGGCGTTCACCTTTCAGACGACGCCCCAGATACGCTTGAGTGGTCATCAGCTGGCCACGGATGCGCTTAAGGATCATGCGATACGGTTCCAGCGCTTCGGGATCGCCGCACAGCTCACGCACTTCATCGCTGCACTCAGACATCGACAGCTCAGAGATCAGCACGCCCACATCGCGGAGGAACAGATCGGCGGCTTTCCAGCGGCTCAGTTGCATCGCGTGACGGGTGATTGGCGCGGTAACATTCGGGTTGCCATCGCGGTCACCGCCCATCCATGAGGTGAATTTGATTGGGACGAAGTCCACCGGCAGCTTGATGCCAAAGGTCTCTTCGACTTGCTCATTCAGCTCACGCAGGAAAGCCGGCACGCCTTGCCACAGGCTGTTTTCCACCACCGCAAAGCCCCATTTGGCTTCATCAATCGGGGTAGGCCGATACTTACGGATTTCATCCGTATGCCAGGCTTGCGCGACCAGTTGGCGCAAGCGACGCATCACCTGCGTGCGCTCATAATCGGAGATGTCACTGTGATCGAGTTGCTGCAAGCAGCTATTCACTTCGCCCAGCATGTGAATCAAGGTGCGACGCGTGATTTCGGTTGGGTGCGCCGTGAGCACCAGCTCCAGCGACAGCGATTCAATCGCCTGACGGATCGCCGCTTCACTCAGGTCGCCCTGCTGCTTCAGATGTTCAAAGGTTTTTTTCAGCAGCTCAGGGTTATTCGCACCCTCGCCGCTGCGGGAAATGGTCTGATACTGTTCAGCCACGTTGGTCAGGTTCAGGAACTGGCTAAAGGCACGCGCGACGGGCAGCAGCTCGTCGTTAGAGAGGTTTTGCAGCGTGTTCAGCAATTCCTTACGATCGGTGTCATTTCCAGCGCGGGATGATTTAGAGAGCTTGCGGATGGTTTCCACACGTTCGAGGATGTTCTCTCCCAGTGCATCCTTTATCGTATCCCCGAGCAGTTTGCCGAGCATACTGACATTACTTCGCATTGCGGAATATTGTTCGTTCATTTGACCCTGACACCCTTATCGTCTTAAAAGTACCCTTACACCCAACGGGCATAACATCGTCTTTTATCTAGCCACGGTTCTTCCTGTACGTCAATTGACTTAAATTGACGATAATTCGCTGCTAACTACCGGAAATTCATAGAATTAAATTGAGAGGAAGCGAGATAAGTTATTCTTATTATTAAATCCCGAACAATGACCGGGCAATTTACTGTTTTAACAGTGAATTGCCCCATCTATTGTTAATCAGTGGCAAAAATGCTGCACAACCTGCGTGATAAGCGCATGAGTTGGCTTAATAAATGCGGTATCAATAAATTCATCTGGCTGATGGGCCTGATTGATCGATCCTGGGCCTAAAACCAATGTAGGGCATAACAACTGGATAAAAGGCGCTTCAGTGCAATAGTTCACCACTTCAGTCGGCACACCCAGCAGTTTTTCTACCACTTTCACCAGTTCATGATCGGCAGGGCATTCGTAGCCCGGAATCGGCGGGTGCAATTCCCCTACGGTTAAACGTCCTGGCCAGCGTTCGCTAACCGGTGCCAGGGCTTCATTCAGCAGACCGTCGAGATCGCTCAGGGTTAAGCCCGGCAGCGGGCGAATATCCATATGCAATTCGCAACAGGCGCAAATCCGGTTGGCGGCGTCACCCCCGTGAATGTGACCAAAGTTCATGGTCGGGTAGGGGATAGCGAAGCCGTCGTGGTTATAACGCGTTTTCAGCGTGTTACGCAGCTGCATCAATTGGGTAATGGACTCATGCATCAGTTCGATGGCGTTGACACCGCGCGCGGGATCGCTGGAGTGACCTGACTGGCCCTGAATACGAATCACATTCGACAGGTGGCCTTTATGAGCACGTACCGGTTTCAGCGAGGTCGGTTCACCAATGATGGCGCAGTCCGGGCGCAGCTGGGTGGATTCCGAAAAATACTTCGCACCGGCCATGGTGGTTTCTTCATCGGCGGTCGCAAGGATGTACAGCGGCTTGCTCAGTTTAGTCACGTCAACGTCACGCAACGCATCCAGAATAAAGGCAAAGAAGCCTTTCATATCCGCCGTACCCAAGCCGTATAACTTGTTGTCGTGTTCAGTCAGGGTAAAGGGATCGCGCGTCCAGCGCCCATCATCGTAGGGAACGGTGTCTGTATGGCCCGCCAGCAGCAGGCCGCCCGCACCTAATCCGCTGCGTGCCAGCATGTTGAATTTATGGCGCGTACCCGGTACCGGTTGTACTTCGACACTGAAGCCCAGATCGCGGAACCAACCTGCCAGTAAATTGATTAAAGTTTCATTGCTCTGATCGATGGCGCTGTCGGTCGCGCTGATCGATGGTGTGGCAATCAACTGGCGGTAGAGTTCGATAAAAGGTGGTAATTTTGTCTTCACTGTTGACGGTCCTTGGGTTAGGATGTATCAATATTCATGCATTAATAGTGAATAAAAATACAATAACGTCGTCTGCATGTGAAGAGAGAAATCTTCTGCAAACGGCATCGTGGGCAACGGGGCAAGGCCGCGACCCGGAATGTGTGACTGTAATAAGGTATACAGCCTGATGTTGAATACGCTGATCGTTGGTGCCAGTGGTTATGCTGGCGTAGAGCTTGCCACTTACCTGAATCGCCATCCGCATATGAACATAACCGCTTTGGCGGTTTCAGCGCAAAGCCCGGATGCCGGAAAATTACTGTCGGACCTGCATCCGCAGCTGAAAGGCATTGTGGATTTGCCTCTGCAGCCGTTGAGTGATGCCTCAGAATGGGCCGATAAAGTCGATGTGGTGTTCCTTTGCACCGCCCATGAAGTCAGCCACGATCTGGCACCAGGCTTTCTTAAAGCCGGTTGCGTAGTGTTCGACCTTTCCGGTGCGTTCCGCGTCAACGACGAAGCTTTCTATACTCAATATTATGGTTTCAGCCATCAGCATCAAGAGTGGCTGGACAAAGCTGTCTATGGCCTGGCGGAATGGCAGCACGACAAAATTAAAGATGCCCAGCTGGTCGCCGTGCCGGGTTGCTACCCAACGGCCGCACAGCTGTCATTGAAACCGTTGGTTGAAGCGGGCCTGCTTAACGATGCACAGTGGCCAGTGATTAATGCCACCAGTGGCGTAAGTGGTGCAGGGCGCAAAGCCAATGTTGGCACCAGCTTCTGTGAAGTGAGCCTGCAGCCCTATGGGCTGTTCAACCATCGCCATCACCCTGAAATCGTTGCGCATTTGGGAACGCCGGTGATCTTCACTCCGCATCTGGGTAGCTTCCCGCGTGGTATTTTATCCACCACCACCTGCCGTCTGAAAGCCGGTGTGACGCAACAAGATGTCGCCGATGCTTTCCACAAGGCCTATCACGACAAACCGTTGGTGCGCGTGTATGACAAAGGCGTGCCTGCGCTGAAAGGGGTGGTCGGTTTGCCGTTCTGCGATATCGGTTTTGCCATGCAAGGCGAGCACCTGATTGTGGTAGCGGCGGAAGATAACCTGCTGAAAGGTGCCTCTTCGCAGGCGGTTCAGTGTTTGAACATTCGTTTCGGCTTCCCTGAAACGCTGTCACTGATTTAACGGACGGAAACTGCAATGAATCCATTGATCATTAAACTGGGTGGCGTGTTGCTGGATAGCGAAGAAGCGCTGGCCCGTCTGTTTGATGCCCTGCTGGCGTATCGCAACGAATATCAGCGTCCGCTGATCATTGTGCACGGTGGCGGTTGCCTGGTTGATGAGCTGATGAAGAAGCTCGCCCTGCCAGTGAAAAAGAAGAACGGATTGCGCGTGACGCCAGCCGATCAGATTGACATTATTACCGGTGCCCTGGCCGGTACTGCCAACAAAACGCTGTTAGCCTGGGCAAAGAAATACGGCATTGGCGCAGTGGGCTTATGCCTCGGCGATGCAGGCCTGGTTAACGTGGCGCAGTTCGACGAAGAACTCGGTCACGTGGGCAATGCCACGCCTGGCAATCCTGCGCTGGTGAATACCTTATTGAGTGCAGGCTACATGCCAGTGATCAGTTCAATTGGTATCACTGATGGCGGTGACTTGATGAACGTCAATGCTGACCAGGCAGCGACGGCGCTGGCGGCTACCATCGGTGCTGATTTGGTTCTGTTGTCTGACGTGAGCGGTATTCTCGATGGCAAAGGTCAGCGCATCGAAGAGATGACCGCAGAGAAAGCAGAGCAGTTGATTGCTCAAGGCATTATTACTGATGGCATGATCGTGAAAGTGAACGCGGCGCTCGACGCAGCGCGTACGCTGGGTCGCCCGGTTGATATTGCTAGCTGGCGTCATGCTGAACAGCTGCCAACCCTTTTCAACGGCGTGTCGATTGGCACCCGGATTCTCGCATAATCAAGGATTTAAGACATGAGCACGCAAAAGATTAAGAAAATCGTTCTGGCCTATTCCGGCGGTCTGGATACTTCAGCCATCATTCCATGGCTGAAAGAGAATTACGGCGATTGTGAAGTGGTGGCATTCGTGGCCAACATTGGTCAGGACCCAGCCGATCTGGAAGGCGTTGAGAAGAAAGCGCTGCAGTCAGGTGCTTCTGAGTGCCACGTGGCTGACTTGCGTGAAGAGTTCATCAGCGAATACGTTTATCCCGTGCTGCAGACTGGCGCACTGTACGAAGGCACCTACCTGCTGGGTACCTCAATGGCGCGTCCTATTATCGCTAAAGCGCAGGTTGAGCTGGCGCTGAAAGTCGGCGCAGACGCGCTGTGCCACGGTGCGACCGGCAAAGGTAACGATCAGGTGCGTTTCGAAACCACCTACACCGCACTGGCACCACAGCTGAAAGTGGTTGCGCCATGGCGTGAGTGGGATCTGCGTTCACGTGAAGCCCTGCTGGATTACCTGAAAGTACGCAATATCCCAACCACCGCTTCGCTGGAAAAAATCTACAGCCGTGATGAGAATGCATGGCACATCTCCACCGAAGGCGGCGTACTGGAAAGCCCAGCGAACGCACCGAACAAAGATTGCTGGGTATGGACCGTTGATCCACTGGAAGCGCCAGACCAGCCAGAGAACGTGACCGTCACCGTTGAGAAAGGCCGTGTGGTTGCCGTAAACGGTGAGAAGCTGAGCCCGTTCCAGTGCCTGGAAAAACTGAACGTGCTGGGCGCGAAGCACGGTGTGGGCCGTATTGATATCGTGGAAAACCGCTTGGTGGGTATTAAGTCTCGCGGCTGCTACGAAACCCCTGGTGGCACCATCATGGTTAATGCCCTGCGTGCGGTTGAGCAGCTGGTGCTGGATCGTGATAGCTTCAAATGGCGTGAGCAGTTGGGCCATGAGATGTCTTACGTAGTTTACGACGGTCGTTGGTTCGCGCCACTGCGTAAATCTATCCAGGCGGCAGCTGAATCACTGGCAGAAGAAGTGAATGGCGAAGTGGTACTGCAGCTGTACAAAGGCCAGGCGACCGCGATTCAGAAAACCTCTGCTAACAGCCTGTACTCTGAAGAATTCGCGACCTTCGGCGAAGACGAAGTGTACGACCACAGCCACGCGGGCGGCTTCATCCGTCTGTTCTCTCTCTCTTCACGCATCCGTGCACTGAACGAGCAGAAGAAGTAATACCGCAGCAGAGACGATTTTTTGCAAGGGCGGCCGCGAGCCGCCCTTTCTTTAACAGAATTCAGGAGTAAAGCAGATGGCACTTTGGGGCGGACGTTTTTCGCAGGCAGCAGACCAACGGTTCAAACAATTCAATGACTCACTGCGTTTTGACTATCGTCTGGCTGAGCAGGACATCACCGGTTCGATTGCGTGGTCAAAAGCGCTGGTGACCGTCAATGTGCTGAGCAGCGAAGAACAACAGCAGCTGGAAGCCGCATTAAATGAACTGCTGGCAGAAGTGCGCGCCAATCCAGAGCAGATTTTGCAAAGCGACGCAGAAGATATTCACAGTTGGGTTGAAGGCAAACTGATCGACAAAGTTGGCGCACTCGGTAAAAAACTGCATACCGGACGTAGCCGTAACGATCAGGTCGCGACCGATCTCAAACTGTGGTGCAAAGAGCAGGTTGCGGTGCTGCTTGAAGCAACGCGTGAGCTGCAATCAGCTTTGGTCGCGACCGCAGAAGCCAATCAAGACGCCGTCATGCCGGGTTACACGCACTTGCAGCGTGCGCAGCCGGTGACCTTTGCGCACTGGTGTCTGGCCTATGTTGAGATGCTGGCGCGTGATGAAAGCCGCTTGCAGGATACCCTGAAGCGTCTGGATGTCAGCCCGCTGGGCTGTGGCGCACTGGCCGGCACTGCGTATGAAATCGACCGTCAGCAGCTGGCGGGCTGGTTAGGTTTCGCCTCCGCCACCCGCAACAGCCTTGATACCGTGTCCGACCGCGATCACGTACTGGAGCTGCTGTCTGACGCATCGATCGGTATGGTGCACCTGTCACGCTTTGCCGAAGACCTGATTTTCTTCAACACCGGTGAAGCGGGCTTCCTTGAGCTGTCTGACAAGGTGACGTCTGGCTCTTCACTGATGCCGCAGAAGAAAAACCCGGATGCGCTGGAACTGATTCGCGGCAAATGTGGCCGCGTGCAGGGCGCGTTGACCGGCATGATGATGACGCTGAAAGGCCTGCCGCTGGCCTACAACAAAGACATGCAGGAAGATAAAGAAGGGCTGTTCGATGCGCTGGATACCTGGGGAGACTGCCTGCATATGGCGGTGCTGGTGCTGGACGGCATTCAGGTAAAACGTCCACGTTGCCAGGAGGCAGCAGAGCAGGGTTATGCTAATTCCACTGAGCTGGCGGACTATCTGGTGGCGAAGGGCGTACCTTTCCGTGAAGCACACCACATTGTGGGTGAAACGGTGGTAGAAGCGATCAAACAGGGCGTCGCGCTGGAAGCGTTGAGCCTGGCGCAGCTGAAGCAGTTCAGTGCGGTGATTGAGGACGATGTCTATCCGATTCTGTCACTGCAATCGTGCCTGGATAAGCGTAACGCCCAAGGCGGTGTGGCACCGCAACAGGTGGCATTCGCCATCAGCGAAGCGAAAAAACGTTTAAGCTGATGAAAAAAAAGCGGGCTCCTTTTCGGTAGCCCGCCAACCTCTAGCTTCAGAATTACATGTTGTTATAGGCACATCATCAAGGGCTGGCACTCCCGGCCAACACCACGATTTTTCAAGCTGATTGCAGGTGATGCTCGATGTCATCTCAGCTTCTTTTCTACATTGCTTCGTATGGCCGGTATTATTCCTGTTCATTGCTTGATAGGGCTAATCGTTCATTGCTATTCTATCTATCGCCACGGGCTATCGTGGTTTGGAGGATATCAATGAACATTCGTGATCTGGAGTATCTGGTTTCGCTTGCGGAGCATCGCCATTTCCGGCGTGCAGCTGACGCCTGTCATGTCAGCCAACCCACCTTAAGTGGACAGATTCGTAAGCTGGAAGATGAACTGGGTGTGATGCTGCTGGAACGTACCAGCCGTAAGGTGTTATTTACGCAGGCTGGCTTGTTGCTGGTGGACCAGGCACGAACCGTGTTGCGTGAAGTGAAAGTGCTGAAAGAGATGGCGAGCCAACAGGGTGAAGCCATGTCCGGGCCGCTGCATATTGGTTTGATTCCGACCACCGGTCCTTACTTGCTGCCGCATATCATCCCTATGCTGCACAAGACCTTCCCCAAACTCGAAATGTATCTGCATGAAGCGCAGACCCAGCAACTGTTGGCACAGCTCGACAGCGGTAAGCTGGATTGTGCCATTCTGGCGCTGGTCAAAGAGAGCGAAGCCTTCATTGAGGTGCCGCTGTTCGACGAACCGATGAAACTGGCTGTCTATCAGGATCACCCGTGGCATGATCGCGATCGTGTCCCGATGTCAGATCTGGCGGGCGAAAAGCTGCTAATGCTGGAAGATGGCCACTGCTTGCGCGATCAAGCCATGGGCTTCTGCTTCGAAGCGGGTGCAGATGAAGATACCCATTTCCGCGCGACCAGTCTGGAAACACTGCGCAATATGGTCGCGGCGGGAAGCGGCATTACGCTATTGCCTTCACTGGCGGTGCCAAATGAGCGTGTGCGTGATGGCGTGTGTTATCTGCCGTGCTATAAGCCGGTTCCACAGCGTACTATCGCACTGGTGTATCGTCCGGGATCGCCTCTGCGCAGCCGCTATGAGCAGCTGGCAGAAGCAATTAAAACCCACATGCAGGGTTATCTGGGCACCACGTTAAAACAGGCGGTTTAACCCGTTAAGCGCGGCCACTCGGTAGGCTTCAGCCATGGTGGGATAGTTGAAGGTGGTATTCACGAAGTACTCAATCGTGTTGCCGCCGTTCTTCTGCTCCATAATGGCCTGGCCGATGTGAATAATCTCCGCTGCACGCTCGCCAAAGCAGTGAATCCCCAAAATCTCTTTGGTTTCGCGGTGGAACAGGATTTTCAGGCTGCCCACGTGCATGCCGACAATCTGCGCGCGCGCCAGATGTTTAAACTGCGCACGACCCACTTCATATGGCACTTTCATCGCGGTGAGCTGTTGCTCGGTTTTACCCACAGAACTGATCTCCGGAATGGTGTAAATCCCGGTAGGAATATCTTCGATCAGATGCGCAGTGGCTTCACCTTTGATGATGGCTTGCGCCGCAATACGGCCCTGATCGTACGCCGCTGAAGCCAGACTTGGGTAACCAATGACATCGCCCACGGCATAAATATGCGGCTGTGCAGTCTGGTACATGCTGTTCACTTTCAACAGACCACGACCATCGGCTTCGAGGCCAACATTTTCCAGCGCCAGCGAATCAGTGTTACCGGTTCGGCCATTCGCGTACAGCAGGCAATCTGCTTTCACTTTTTTGCCTGACTTAAGGTGCATGATCACGCCATCACTCACCCCTTCAATCTTCTCGAACTCTTCGTTATGACGAATCACAACGCCGCTGTTCCAGAAGTGGTAGGAGAGCGAATCTGACATTTCTTGATCGAGGAACGCCAGTAAACGATCGCGGGTGTTGATCAGATCGACTTTGACGTTGAGCCCACGGAAGATCGACGCGTATTCGCAACCAATCACACCGGCGCCGTAAATAATTACATGGCCAGGTTCATGATGCAGATTAAGGATGGAGTCGGAGTCGTAAATGCGTGGGTGGGTAAAGTCGACGTCTGCTGGATGGTACGGGCGTGAACCGCAGGCAATCACGAATTTTTCTGCGGTTAAGCGTTCGCGGGTGCCATCCGGTTGCTCAACCTCAATGGTGTTGGCGTCGACAAAATGGGCATCGCCCTGATAAAGCTCACACCGGTTGCGCTCGTAAAAACCCTGACGCATCGCCGTTTGTTGGCTGATAACGTTTTCAGTGTGATTCAGAATGTCAGCAAATGAAGAACGCAGGAGCCGGGTGTGATCGCTATAAAGGGGGTTTTGATTGAACTCGATAATACGGCTGACAGCGTGACGCAAGGCTTTAGAAGGGATGGTTCCCCAGTGAGTACAACCGCCGCCGATGTTATGGTAGCGTTCGATCACTGCAATGCGCGCTCCCTGCTTTACCAGGCCCATTGCCGCACCTTCGCCGCCTGGACCGGAGCCAATCACAATGGCATCGTAATCGTAAGACTTTTGCATACCAGTACGTCCTATTTTTCTATCACATTTTTACAACGAGATTCTAACATCTCGCCGCGCACTTCTGAATTCTATCAGCGAAAATTGCCCAGTTTTGACAAAGCGTGAGATTCACAGACGCTCACAAGTTTGCGCCACTGTACGCTGAAAAGTTTGTTATAGTGCCTGCCAGATCACTCAAAAGGCCGGGAACATGGGCGTCAGGGCGCAACAGAAAGAACGTACACGACGCTCACTGATTGAAGCAGCCTTCAGTCAGTTAAGTGCAGAAAGGAGTTTTGCCAGCCTGAGTTTGCGTGAAGTCGCGCGTGAAGCCGGGATTGCACCTACCTCATTTTATCGTCACTTCAAAGATGTGGATGAGTTGGGCCTCACCATGGTCGATGAAAGTGGCTTGATGCTACGCCAGTTAATGCGTCAGGCGCGTCAGCGCATCGCGAAAGGCGGCAGCATTATCAAGACTTCCGTCTCCACTTTTATGGAATTCATCGGGAACAATCCCAACGCTTTTCGTCTCTTATTACGTGAACGTTCCGGAACCTCGGCGGCGTTTCGTGCCGCGGTCGCACGCGAAATTCAGCACTTTATTGCTGAACTGGCCGATTACCTTGAGCTGGAAAATCGCATGCCGCGCAGCTTCACTGAAGCGCAGGCCGAGGCGATGGTCACCATCGTGTTTAGTGCAGGTGCTGAAGCGCTGGATGTGGATGTCGAACAGCGTCGCAAGCTTGAAGATCGCCTGGTGCTGCAATTACGCATGATCGCCAAAGGTGCTTATTACTGGTATCGCCGGGAGCAGGAACGTCTGGCGGTCACCCTGGAAAAAACCGAAGAGTAATGTGATAAGGATAATGAAATGATTGAGCAAAACCCTCGCGATAAAGGAACGTTGTTACTGGCTTTTATCACCGGTTTAGCTATCAACGGCTCCTTTTCGGTGCTGTTTAGTACTTTTGTACCCTTTTCGATTTTCCCGTTGATTGCTCTGGGCCTGGCGGCCTGGTGCCTGCATCAGCGTTATCTGAACCGCAACATGCCGGACGGTATGCCTTCACTGGCTGCGGCGTTTTTCCTGCTGGGCATTCTGGTGTATAGCGCGCTGGTGCGTGCTGAATATCCGGATATCGGCTCCAACTTTATCCCGACCATTCTGATGGTGGCGTTGGTGTTCTGGATTGCCACTCGCTTCCGCCGCGCGAAGAACAAAAGCTAAAAACAACAACGGGAACCGCAGGGTTCCCGTTTTGTTTTACGCTTTGCGCGTCAGCCAGACACCGCATTCCATATGATGGGTGTATGGGAACTGGTCGAACAGCGCCAGGCGCGAAATCTCGTGGGTCTCACCCAGCGTTGCCAGGTTATCGCACAGCGTTTGTGGGTTGCAGGAGATATAAAGGATGCGTGGATAGGCCTGCACCATTTTCACCGTTTCTTCATCCAGCCCGCTGCGTGGTGGATCGACAAAAATGGTTTCGCACTCATAACTCGTCAGATCGATGCCTTCTAAACGGTTAAAATTGCGCACGCCATTCATCGCCTGAGTAAACTCTTCCGCCGCCATGCGAATGATCTGCACATTATCAATATGGTTGGCCGCAATGTTGTACTGCGCTGAGGCGACTGATGGCTTGGCAATTTCCGTCGCCAGTACGCGACGGAAGTTACGCGCCAGTGCCAGCGAGAAGTTGCCGTTTCCGCAATACAGTTCCAGCAGATCGCCACGCGAACCTTGGGTGACGTCCAACGCCCACTCCAGCATCTGAATGTTCATAGCTGCATTGGGCTGGGTGAAGCTGTTTTCTACCTGGCGATAAATCATCTCTTTTCCTGCCACCGGCAGGCATTCATCGACGTAGTCGCGATCGAGGCAGATTTTGGTCTTGGTTGCGCGTCCAATCAGCTGAACGTCAATACCTTCGGCGCGCAATGTGTCGCGCAGTAAGGTCGCAGCTTCGGTCCAGTCTGCTTCGAGCTTGCGGTGGTACAACAGCGAAATCACGATCTGATTGCTCATCGTCGACAGGTAGTCGATCTGGAACAATTTAAAACGCAGTGCTGGATTATCACGGATCGCGTCGATCAGTTTTGGCATCAGCTGGTTGATCAGTTCGCTGGCGGCAGGGAATTGATCCACGCGAATACGCTGCTTGGTCTCTTGATCAAAGATGATGTGATAGAGATCGTCACCCTCGTGCCAGATGCGGAATTCTGCGCGCATGCGATAGTGGCTGACCGGTGAGCGGAACACCTCCACGTCAGGCGCGGCAAAGGGCGCCATCATCGCCTGTAAACGGCTGACTTTTTCTGCCAGTTGCGCGTCGTATTGTTCAATCGGGAGCTGTTGGGGTGTCATCTTCAATCCTGGTAATAAGCCTGCTTGCCGGGCGATTGTAGGCATTCACCTGCTGATGTCCAGTTCTGTGAGAGGAAGATGGCTTTCAGGCCTTCTTAACCTTAGACTGCGACAGCCGGCCTCCTTGAGTTAAAAGGGAATCCAGTGCAAATCTGGAGCTGACGCGCAGCGGTAAAAGAATGTCGTGGTGATCGCATTGATAAACACTGTCCTACGGGATGGGAAGTTTTTCACCATTTATGATTCTCAGCCCGAAGACCTGCCGGTGTGACGTCGCAACTACTACGATCATCGCGTGCTATCGATCGTGGGCCTGCGGCATCCTGCTTCGTCTTTTGGATGCTTACAAAAATGAATAAAAGCAAAACTACGCTGTTTGCCTTCAGTGCAACGGCGCTTTCACTCTGGGCTGCATATGGATACGCTCAGGATGATGATACGCAAATCGTGACTGCTAACCGTTTCGCCCAGCCCGTGTCTTCGGTGCTGGCTCCCACGACCGTTGTCACCCGTGATGAGATTGATCGCTGGCAGGCTAAAAGCCTTACTGATGTGATGCGGCGCTTACCTGGCGTGGATATCGCGCAGAACGGTGGCCTCGGGCAAACCAGCTCAATGTTCATCCGTGGCACCAATTCGAGTCACGTGCTGGTGCTCATTGATGGCATTCGCCTTAATCAGGCGGGTATTTCCGGTTCATCTGATTTAAGCCAAATACCGTTGTCGCTGGTGCAACGCATCGAATATATCCGCGGTGCACGTTCTGCGGTATATGGTTCTGATGCGATTGGTGGTGTGGTTAACATTATTACCGGTCGTGATAAACCGGGTACTACCTTGACTGCGGGGATGGGTTCAAAAGGCTACCAAAGCTATGACGGCTCTACGCAGCAAATGCTGGGCGATGCCACTAAGCTGACCATGGCAGGTAACTATACCTACACCAAGGGCTATGATGTGGTGGCCAATCTGCCCGATGTTTACGGCAATCCGGCACAGAAAGACCGCGACGGCTTTATGAGTAAGACGCTGTATGGTTCGTTAGAGCATCAGTTTAACGATCAATTTAGCGGGTTTGTCCGTGGCTATGGCTTCGATAATCGTACCGCTTACGATGGCTATCCGACTTACGTTGAACCCAACACCTTTGTCGATACTCGCCAGCTTTATAGCCAAACCTGGGATACCGGTTTGCGCTTCAATCAGGGCATCTATTCATCCCAGTTAATTGCCAGTTATAGCCATACTAAGGATTACAACTACAGCCCGCAGCTCGGTAAATATGATGCGACAGCGTCATTAGATGATGTGCAGCAATATAACCTGCAGTGGGGCAATACCGTTCAGATAGGGCACGGGGCGGTGAGTGGTGGCGTGGACTGGCAGAAACAAACTTCTGAACCCGGTACTAACTCCACTATTGAAGGTCAGGAGCAACGTAATACCGGTATCTATGCGACCGCGCAGCAACAGTTTGGTAGTGTCACGCTGGAAGGTGCCGTACGTGGTGATGACAATAACGCTTTTGGCTGGCACAACACCTGGCAGAGCAGCGCTTCATGGGCGTTTGTTGACGGCTACAGTGTGTTTGCTTCTTATGGTACAGCCTTTAAATCGCCAAACCTTGGGCAGCTTTACAGCCAGACTTATGGCAACCCGGATCTGAAGCCAGAAAAAAGCAAGCAGTGGGAAGGTGGGTTTGAAGGTCTAACCGGGCCAGTCAACTGGCGTGTATCGGGTTATCGTAATGACATCGACAATCTGATCGATAGCGACCCAAGCACTTATGTTTATTACAACATCAACAAAGCACGCATTAAAGGTGTCGAAGCCACAGCGTCCTTCGACACTGGCCCATTGAGTCATCAGATCTCTTATGACTATGTTGATGCGCGCAATGCTGAAACCAACCAACAGCTGGTACGCCGTGCTAAGCAGCAGGTGAAATATCAACTCGACTGGACGATCTACGATTTTGACTGGTCCATTACCTATCATTATCTGGGCGACCGTTATGACACCGACTATAACCACTCCTACACCGCGCAGCGCGTAAAATTGGGTGGGGTAAGTTTATGGGATCTTGCAGTGTCGTATCCGGTCACATCACAGCTCACCGTTCGTGGTAGAATTGCCAACCTGTTCGATAAAGACTACGAGACAGTGTATGGCTATCCAACTCCAGGAACGGAGTATTACCTCAGCGCCAGCTACAGCTTCTGATCTGCGTCCCACCGTGCTGGTGTTTGACTCCGGCGTCGGTGGGCTCTCCGTCTATGATGAGGTCCGGCAATTATTGCCAGACCTTCACTATCTGTATGCCTTCGATAATGAATGTTTCCCGTACGGCGAAAAAAGCGAAGACTTTATTGTCGATCGTGTTGTTGCGGTTGTTAACGCGATCACTCAACGCTTCCCGCTGGCATTAGTGATTATCGCCTGTAACTCCGCCAGTACAGTCTCTTTACCTGCACTGCGTGAGCGCTTCGAATTCCCCGTTGTCGGTGTGGTCCCGGCTATCAAACCTGCTGCACGCCTGACTCGCAACGGTGTCGTGGGCTTACTGGCAACACGCGGCACGGTAAAGCGCCCTTATACCCACGAGCTGGTGGCGCAGTTTGCGCGTGAATGCAAAATCGAAATGTTGGGATCTGCGGAATTAGTGGAACTGGCGGAAGCAAAACTTCATGGTGAAGAGGTGGAACTGTCCGATGTGCGACGCGCCGTACAACCCTGGCTACGAATGAAAGAGCCGCCTGACACGGTAGTGCTGGGATGTACACACTTCCCTCTATTACGTGACGAGCTACAAATGGTGTTACCGGAAGGGACGCGATTAGTGGATTCAGGGGCGGCAATTGCGCGCCGAACCGTATGGTTACTTGAGCATGAAGCGCCGCATGCGGTTTCTTCTGGTCAGAATATGGCGTTCTGTACGCGCATGGATGATGAGGTGATGCAATTATCACCGGTTTTACAGCGTTATGGCTTCCCATTGCTGGAAAAACTGGCGATTTAGTGGGGTTTCGACGAAAAAAACAACACTCAGAATTTAATTTGCATTTAGCGCTTGTCAGCCCAAAAGAAATCCCTATACTGCGCCTCCACTGACACGGAACAACGGCTTACGAAGTGATGTGTTCAGGAGGTGGTCTCCAAGGCAACCTTCAGAAAAGCAAAAATAAATGCTTGACTGAGAATGCGGAAAGCGTAATATACGCATCCCGCGCCGCTAGAGAAATCGCGGCACCGCTCTTTAACAATTTATCAGACAATCTGTGTGGGCACTCGCAGGATTGATATCAACGTCTCCGGACGTAAAA